>NZ_CP089977.1:1452500-1779583 GCF_025643275.1 Moraxella nasicaprae | reverse complement strand
GCTCATCTAGCGTGTAGCCTACTGCCAATTTTGCCGCAATTTTGGCAATCGGAAAGCCAGTTGCTTTACTTGCCAATGCTGATGAACGACTGACACGAGGGTTCATCTCAATCACAACCATACGACCATTGTTTGGATTGATACCAAACTGTACATTAGAACCCCCTGTTTCCACGCCAATTTCACGCAAAACAGCAATGGAGGCATTACGCATGAGCTGATATTCTTTGTCGGTCAAGGTCTGAGCAGGGGCAACGGTAATACTGTCGCCTGTATGCACACCCATTGGGTCAAAGTTTTCAATGGAGCAGACGATGATACAGTTATCATTTTTATCTCGCACCACTTCCATTTCGTACTCTTTCCAGCCGATTAACGATTCATCAATCAAAAGCTGGTGCGTTGGCGATAAATCAAATCCACGCTCACAAATTTCAACAAATTCGTCACGGTTATAAGCGATACCGCCGCCAGAACCACCCATGGTAAATGACGGGCGGATAATGACTGGAAAGCCAAAACGGCTTTGGATTTCAAGAGCCTCTTCCATCGTACTGGCGACATCAGCTCGTGGACATTCTAGTCCAATTTTTTTCATCACCTTGTCAAACAGCTCTCTGTCTTCGGCTTTTTCAATGGCTTCTTTGGTTGCACCAATCAGCTCACAGCCGTATTTGGCAAGCACACCATGCTTATCCAAATCTAACGCACAGTTGAGTGCTGTCTGACCACCCATTGTTGGCAAGATAGCGTCAGGGCGTTCTTTGGCAATGATGCCCTCAACAGTCTGCCAAGTAATTGGCTCAATGTAGGTGGCATCTGCCATTGACGGGTCGGTCATGATGGTGGCTGGATTGGAGTTGACCAAAATCACACGGCAGCCCTCTTCTTTTAGGGCTTTACACGCTTGGGCACCAGAATAGTCAAATTCACACGCCTGACCGATAACAATCGGACCTGCACCGATAATCAAAATGGATTTTATGTCTGTACGCTTTGGCATAAGGGTCTCTCTCTTTTTCCTAAATTTAACATTCGATGAGTTAAAAAGCCATTGTAAGTTGCTCATTTGGCTGTTTTATATTTGGCTCTTTAACTTGACTTTTTTGTTGATTAACATCTATAAATTGATAAGCTAAATGCTCTAATTGCGTTTGTATAATTTGTATGGCAACATCTGATGCATCAACACCTATCCATTGTCTCCCCAATTTGCTACTTGCCTTTAAAAATGAGCCACTACCAGCAAAACAATCCATTACAATAGAATGAGGATTTGATGATTGAGCAATAATCATTTCTAACATTTCACTATTTTTTTGGGTTGGATAATCAGGGTACATTGGATCTTTGTATCGCCAAATATCTTGTATCTTTTTACCTTTATGTTCATCGGCAAATTTTTTAATGCGTGGCACGCCATTTTTTGACCATTCAATCAAACCTTTTCTATCCAATTCATCTAATTCACTAGGCGAACAACGCCAATGCCGACCCTTTGGTGGTAGCATATCTCGCCAAAGTCCGCCAGTTTCACCACGCAGTGTTTCACCAGGGGCGTGAACTGGTACAGTATTGTAACGCCGACCATTTTCATCTATTTTTTCAAACATTGTTTGTTTTTCATCGTCAGTTAATGGTGCGGTAATTTGATTAAAAATATTCTTTTTAGCATTTTTGGCATAAAATAAAATCATATCTTTTTCATTGCCAAAAGCCTTACGAGAAAAGTTTTTTGGATTGGATTTGATACGAGCAATGTCGTTTTTAAAATTTTCAATACCAAAAACTTCGTCCATAATAATTTTTAAATAATGCCCCATTTTGCCGTCAATATGTACATAAATAGACCCTTGTTCAGACAATAATTCTCGCATTAAAATCAAACGCTCTCGCATAAATTCCAAATATTCATTGATTGTCCAATTATCACGATATGCCACAATATCTGTTTTTGAACGGCTAATGGTACTTACTCTATCAAAAGATAAGGTAAAATCTTGTTCGGTATTATAAGGTGGGTCAATATAAATTAAATCAATTTTATTTTTAAAGCCATTATTAAGCAAATAAGACAATACCCTAAAATTATCACCAAAAAACAATACGGGCAACTTACAATCATTTATTGGCAAAGTATAATTTTCTGCCAATGTCAAAATCTCTTCGGCACTTTTTTTATTTGGATAAGTTAATTGCATTCCAACACCACTTTAAAGAGCATACAAATAATCTCTTAATAAAACTGCGGAAATCACCACTTCATCATCTGTATAATGGTGCAAGTTTTCAAACATTTTATTACGACCTTTGATATACAACACACCGTCCAAAATCGCAATCGCTTTTACTGGAAAGTCCAATTTATTTAATGGAGCTTTCATTGTAAAAATAGCATCATTAAATTGAGCATTTTGATGACCGCCAAAATCGGTTAAAAACTTTGCTTCGGCAATGATGATTTGATTGTTAAATTTGGCAATAAAATCCAAACCTTTACTATGCGTATAGCCCAAATAATCGGTCGCAAAATCTTGCATTAGTTTATCACTGCCATTAAAAACAATATTGCCTTGATGATTTAAAAATTCGCTGATATTTTGGGTGATTGGCACGCCCAAAGCCCCACTGTTTATCCAATTTTTAAATAGTGGACCGATTTGACGATTAGTTTCTTTTGGTGCTGTGGTTTTATCCAAAATTTCATCAAAACCCATTTCTATAAGCATTCCTGCCAAACGATTGACCGTATTAGGATTTCTGTCAATCGCTGTTTTATCTCGTTTTAAATAGGCAACATAACTATCTTTAATTGGGAAAATTTCTTGGGACAATAACAATTTTAATAAGTTTTTGCCATCTTTATTTACTAAATAAGTTTGAATACTTTTTTGAACATCAATGGATAATTCTCTACGCAAATTAACTGACATTGGATAAACTTTATAAAGTAAATCCAAATAATTGGGTTGGTTAGCAAGTTCAATGCTTTTTTGTGTCCAAATGTTCATAATCTCAATTCTCAAAAACAAAGAAATGCAAAGTACGAATTACTTGTACTTTGCCAATTTTTACGCCCTAAACTTCTCAATCTCCCTCACAAATCTATCAAACAACACCGAGCAATCATGCGGGCCGGGACTGGCTTCTGGGTGTCCTTGGAAACTAAACGCTGGGTGATTGGTTAGTTCAATGCCCTGATTACTGCCATCAAACAAAGAACGATGTGTCACTCGTACATGGTCAGGCAAGCTACTCTCATCAACAGCAAAGCCATGATTTTGACTGGTAATCATCACTGTGCCATCAAGAATATTTTGTACTGGGTGGTTAGCACCATGATGTCCAAATTTCATTTTGATGGTTTTAGCACCACTTGCCAATGCAAGCAACTGATGACCCAAGCAAATGCCAAACACAGGAATGTTAGTCTGTGTGATGATGTGACGAATGGCGTCAATGGCATAAGTACACGGCTCAGGGTCGCCAGGACCGTTGGATAAGAAAATACCATCTGGATTGTGTTTTAGCACTTCACTGGCTGGCGTGGTGGCAGGCACAACGGTAACATGACAACCTCTGTCGGTCAGCATTCGAAGAATGTTGGTCTTAATACCAAAGTCATAAGCCACAATGCGAAATTTTTGGGCGATGTCCACACCAAGTTCACGAAAACGACCGCCTGTCTGCGTGCTCTTGTCATTCTTGCCATCATGGGCAAGCTCCCAAGAACCTTGCGTCCAAATATAGCCTTCTTGGTCGCAGCATACTTTTGCCAAATCTTGACCTTTCATTGACGGTGCAGATTTGGCAAGCTCAATCGCCCGTTGTTCATCAAGATGACCATCGGCATCAGCCGTCATGATGCAGCCATTTTGAGCCCCTGTTTGGCGTAATAAGGTTGTCAATCGGCGAGTGTCAATATCGCCAATCGCCACCACATTATGTTTTTTTAGGTAGTCGCCCAACGAAACTGTGGCACGAAAATTGCTGTGTAATAATGGCAAATCACGAATAATCAACCCTGTTGCCCACACCTTGTGAATGCGTCCAGACTCGCCATCTTCATCATTGCAACCTGTATTGCCAATGTGCGGATAAGTGAGTGTGACCATCTGTCCTGCATAGCTTGGGTCGGTCAAAATCTCCTGATAACCTGTCATCGCTGTATTAAAGACCACTTCGCCAACCGTATGCCCTGTTGCACCAATCGCCACACCACGAAAAATTGTCCCGTCTGCCAATGCCAAAATCGCCGCCGTCTGAGTCGTTACCGCCATTTCACACTCCAAAAAATTTCTGCTCGTCACTTAATTTTGATAAAAAAAATGCCCACAAAAAAGCGAGCAATAAAAAAAGACAATAACTTAACTTTGCAAAAATAGCAAAAGTAAAGTTATTGTCTTTCATATCGCTCGCCCTTATATAGATTTTGAACATTATATAAAATTTATTATCAAAAATCTAGTGCAAATTTTAATTTTTTTGTTCAAAAAATATACCCATCAGAAAATCACTCATCATCAGCATGATAAATCGTGATAAATAAAGGGGGTTTGCCCAAAAAACCAATTTGGCTCAAACCCCAAAACATCTAATCAGTACACTTTTTGGGTAGCTTACCCAAGCTCATGTCATCAAAACATTGTTTGATGATTGTTCATCGGCTAGTATTAGCCGTGCTTTTTATTGTATTGCACCGAATTGATGACCGACCAAGCAATGAATGCCACGCCAATCAAACCTGTCACAATCTCAGGAATGTGGAATTTGGTTGATAGCAGCATGATGACCGCCAATGCACCGATGGCATAGTGAGCCCCGTGCTCCAAATAGACAAATTCGCTCAGCGTGCCTTTTTCAACCAAATAAATCGTCATCGAACGCACGAACATCGCACCAATGGCAAGACCCAGCATGATGATAATGACATCATTGGTGATGGCAAACGCCCCAATCACACCGTCAAAACTAAATGAGGCATCTAGCACTTCTAGGTACATAAAGCCTGCCACGCCACCTTTGAGGATTGTTGGCGACACACCTGATGTGTTGGTAATTGGTTCGCCTTTGCTGTCATAAACCACTTCATTGGGGTCAGTTTCCCCTTCAAGCAATGCCGAAAACACGCTCACACCCAAATAAACCAAAATACCCCAAATGCCAGCAACCAGCACCACACCCTGCTTGGCTTCATCAACCCAAGTCATTGATAGCATTAACACAGCCAATGCCACAAAGACGCTCATCGCATCAACTTTGGCAAATTTGACCAAGCGACTTTCTAGCCAAACAAACCAATGAATGTCTTTATCGCCAAACATGAATTTTAAAAACACCAACAATAAAAACATACCACCAAAAGCAGAAATTTCAGCGTGATGAGCATTTAAATATTCTGAATATTTGGCAGAATCATTTAACGCCAAATCAACCACTTGCAGCATACCCAAATCTGCTGTAACCGCCACGATGACAATCGGAAAAACCAAACGCATACCAAAAACAGCGATTAACATACCGACAGTCAAAAAGATTTTTTTCCAAAATTCATTCCAACCTTTTAGGATAGAAGCGTTCACCACCGCATTATCAAATGATAATGACACTTCCATCACTGCCAAAATCGCTGTAATGCCAATCGCCATCAACATTGCGGATGCACCGCCTTGATGATAACCCCACCAGCCTGCGATGATAAAACAAGCGATGGTAAAAATAATGTCAAATAAAAAATGTCGCATAATGCCTACTAAATTTGCTGTGGATTTTTGGATAAATCAACACCAAAAATCTTTTGCTAAAACAAAACCGTCAATCAAAACCACATCTGATGCAGCCCAAATTGACGGTAAAATCATTGGGCGTATTATACTAAATTTATGAAAATACTTGCAATAAATATTCGATAATTTAATGCCAGAATATTGACTCCATCAATATGCTTGGCAGGGCAATTTCTTATGAAGCAAACAATCAATGGCATCACTTGCCAAAATACATAAAAATCACTACACTAAGATAAACGGATAGATTTAATAGGAGCAATCATGTACAAACCCTTACTCATTGTCGCAGCCTTGACCGTCGGTATGTTAAATGCCCATGCACAGCAGCCCATTCAAGCTCGTTACACACTTGGTGTTTATTCCATAGATGATTTAAATCGCACCATATCGATAGCGGACAAAAAACTTAGTATTAGTAATCCAAACCATTATATGTGCTGGTCACTACTTCTTGATACACCAATTACTGACAAAACTCTAAACAGTAAGGAAATTTTTTATTCACCGACAGGCGGTCAATTCCATCATGATAATTCAGATATACAAAGCTCACCTGACGGCACACATCACATCATTACATCTGTGGCTGAGGTTATTGATCAAACCCTTGTGGAGCGTTGCTGGCAGTTTGACAGCAGTGACCCAACGGGCAGTTATAAATTAGATGTTGAAGTTGCAGGTTTTGCCTTGCCTAGCCAAACATTCACCATTGTGCCTTGATGTTTTTGGCTAAATTTGGTAATTTTTTTGATTTTTTTGTCAAAAAAGACTTGCCAAATGCCAAAAATTCGCTATAATAGCACCCATCAACAGCAATGATGCTTTGAACCAAACATTTGGGGTCGTGGCGAAATTGGTAGACGCACTGGATTTAGGTTCCAGCGGGGCGACCCGTGAGAGTTCGAGTCTCTCCGACCCCACCATTATTAGAAAAAACCAGCTTTTATGAGCTGGTTTTTTTATTGCCAATGATGTATTTGGCACACAAAATACCACTTCTAATGCAGTCAATCTTGACAAAACAATACCAACAAACAGATGGCTTGCGATTTTTGGTGCTGGGTCGGTCAGTCCAATAATTGACCGCAATTCACAAAAGACACGCCCGCCTGTTTCATCGCCATCATGGCATTTGCCAAAGAATCATGATGGTCTATTGCCACCGTTGCATCTAAAACAACCACGCAATCATAGCCCAACTTGGCTGCATCGATGGCTGTCCAAGCCACGCAATAATCTGTCGCAATGCCCACCACATACACCGTATCAATGCCTAATTGACGCAAATAGCCATCAAGCCCTGTGGGTAAACCGTCCGCCTCAATGAATGCTGAATAACTATCTACCGTCTGACGACAGCCTTTACGAATGATGAGCCTGGCGTGCGTGACATCAAGTGCATCATCAAGATTAGCCCCAAATTCGCCTTGTACACAATGATTTGCCCACAGCATTTGTTTGCCATAATCCACATCAATCTGAGTCAATGCCTCTTGCTGGTGCGTACTGGCAAAAGAAATATGCCCATTTGGGTGATAGTCTTGGGTGATGATGACCTGCTCAAAGTGCTTGGCAAGCTCATTGATGGGAGCAATGATACTCTTGGCACTTGCCACCGCCAAAGACCCTGTGATAAAGTCATTTTGCACATCAACCACAATTAATGCGGTCGATGATTGGTTGATGATTGTCATACGCTTACCAATAATTCTCCACGGCAATATTACCCACACCACGACGATTCATGGTCAGACCTTGATTTTTTAGGGTTTCTTTGGTGTCATCAACCATCTGCGGATTGCCACACAGCATTACATGAGAAGTGGCGGGATTTAGGGTTAGTCCAATATGAGTTTGGAGTTGATTGCTGTCTATTAAGGCAGGAATGCGATGATGAAGACAGCCTTCCACCGCCTGACGAGTGATGATTGGCACAAAATGCAGACGAGCAGGATTGTCAATCAGATTGGCAAACTGTTCGTGTAGTGCTTTGATTTTATCCACATAAGCCAGCTCAGTTTCTGTTCTGGCACTATATGCAAGCACAATATCTGTATAGTTTTGCCAAGTGTCCAAATCGCCCAGCATTGATAAAAACGGAGCAAGCCCTGTGCCAGTAGCCAAAAGCCACAAATCATTGGGGCTGGGCTCTTGATAACGAGATAGCGTCAAAAATCCAAACGGTTCTGGGTTTAGGTAAAGAGGGTCTCCCACTTGCAGATGTTGCAACTGAGAAGTGAACGCCCCATCAGGAACAACGACTGAAAAAAATTCCAAATGCTCATCATAAGGCGATGATGCAATAGAATAAGCCCGAAAAATTCGCTCATCGCAGATTGCCTTGCCTTGATTGGCAACTAGCTGACTGGGATTCATGCCAAGTCTGGCAAACTGTCCTGCCTCAAAACGAAATCCATCAGGTCTGGTGGTGGTAAAGCTAAATAAATTATCCGACCAGACGGTTTTTGATAACACGGTCAAGGCAACCGCTTTTTCATCACTCATACATTATCCATACATCAAAAATATGGCTTTCACTATACCAAAGCCTAAAAAACAAAACAAGCACCAAAATGATGCTTGTTTTTTAAAATCGCCATCAGATAAATCAATCATCAGCGAATGACCGCAAATCCTGCAAGTTGCATCAATGCATCTGGCAAAATACCAAAGATAAGCACCAGTGCCGTAACAATCAACACCATGATGCCCCCAGCCTTGATACCCCAATGCGTATGGGCATCAAACTCTAATTGAACTTTGGGTTTTTGATACAAATGCACCAACACTTTTAGGTAGTAATACAAGCCGATGGCACTGCCTAGCACAATGAAGATTGCCGCCCAAAATTTAGTGCCTTGCACTGCTGCAAAAAACATCATGAATTTGGTCATAAAGCCAGCTGTCAAAGGAATGCCTGCCAACGATAAGAGCATGACAGTCAAAACCGCTGTCAAAACAGGACGACGCCAAAACAAACCTTGATAAAATCTTAATTCGTCCGCCTCGCCTGTAATCGAAGTGTGTCCTCGCTCACGATATGGACTAGACATCAATGTGATAACGCCAAATGCACCAATGGAAGTCAACGCATAAACCGCCATGTACATACTAACCAAGCCAGCTGCACCAGCACCCACCGCCAATAATGCAATCAATGCGTAGCCCATGTGTGCGATGGACGAATAAGCAAGCAGGCGTTTTAGGTTGTCTTGACGGATTGCCAATAGGTTGCCCAGCACGATGGATAAAATAATGATTGCACTTAGCACACCATCAACCGCCACTGTCGCAATTGGCATCGCATCAGCAAGAAATCGAACCGCCAATGCCATCATCGCTACCTTACTGACACTTGCCAAGAATGCGGCAATCGGTGCAGGAGCTCCTTCATACACATCAGCCACCCAAGCATGAAATGGTGCTGCTGATAGTTTAAAGGCGATGGCCGCAAGCATCATCACACAGCCCAATACAAACAGCGTTGAGGCTTGATTGGTAAATAATGCCAATGACAACTCTTTGAATAACAAAGTACCTGTGTCAATGTACACAAATGCCATGCCCATCAACAAAGTCGCTGATGCCGCTGCTGACAAGACCAGATATTTAAGACCCGACTCTAATGAGCGAGCTCTTAAAAAAGTATAAGCAAGCATGCCATACATCGGTACAGACAGCAGTTCAAGGCTCATGAAAAATGCCGCCAAATGCTGTGCTGCTGTCATTAACATTGCGCCCATCGTGGCAATCAACATCAATAAATACAGCTCGTCCTTATTGTCTTTGAGGGTTTCAAAGTAACCATAAGACAAAGTACAACACGCCAACGCAGCGATTAAGATTGCTCCTGTATTAAATCTGGCAAAACCATCAAACATGAATAGGTCGCCTGATACCTGAGGTGCGTCTATCACGCCCACCGCCTGAGCAATCACGGTCATCAACGCCAGATTAAGACCAATGACGCTGATGGTTGCCACCCCAAAATGTGAACGCTTGATGGCGATGGTCATCATCACCAGCAATGCCGTCAAAGCAACCACAACCACAGGCAATAATGACACGATGGATAAAATCAACTGTTCCATAATTTCTCCTTAGTGGTCATGATGATGGTGATGATGGTCATGATGATGTCCATCTTGCAGGTCGAACTTATGCTGATTCATATAATCGCCCATGTTGCCTTCAATCAAACGCACACCATGCTGAGGCTTACTCGCCTGCACGCCCTGTGCGTATGCTGCACCAATCCACTGCATCGAACTGTAAGATTTATCCAAGACAGGCTGAGGGTACAGACCAAGCCATAGCAAGCCTGCCACCAAAGTTGTCAGCATCACCAGCTCTCTTTTTCCCAAATCTTTTAGGCGACCACCATTTTGTACGGCAAGCGTTGTGGCGGTGTTTTTACCAAACAATGCCTGATAAATCAAAATCAGTGCATACAGACCTGCCAACACCAGACTAACTGTCGCCAAAATCGTGGCGATTGGGTGCTTAGCAAATGAACCAAGTAAAATCAGAATTTCACCAATAAAGTTGCCCGCACCAGGAATGCCAAGCAACGCTGCGGCAAAGAACATCAGTAATGGTGCAAAATATCTAAATTGACCCCACATGCCACCCATCACGCTCAAATCACGGGTATGTAGTCGCTCGTACAACTGACCTGACATGATAAATAATGCCGCACTTGATAGACCATGAGCCACCATCTGCACCATTAAGCCTTGTAAAGACACCAAATTGCCTGCATAAATCGCCAGCACAACAAAACCCATGTGTGAAATACTGGTATAAGCCAACAGACGCTTAATGTCCGTCTGAGCAAAGGCTAAGAATGCACCATAAAACACCCCAATCATACCAAGCACAATCGCTATCGGAGCAAACTGAGCTGACGATTCTGGAAATAATGGCAGTACAAATCTTAGCAAACCAAATGCAGCTGTCTTAATCAAAATACCAGCCAAGTCCACCGAACCTGCTGTCGGAGCCTGAGCATGAGCATCAGGAAGCCAACCATGCAAGGGGAAGATGGGCAATTTGACAGCAAAGCCAATAAAGAAACACAGCATGATGATGTATTCAAATCCGCCCATGTCCAAGCCGAGCAAATCATGATAATCAAAACTTAGCACCCCAGTTTGGGCAAAATGCACGATGACCATCAAGATAATGCCAATCAGCATGATTAAGCCAGATGCTTGGGTATAAATAAAAAACTTAGTCGCTGCATATTCTTTGGTGCGTCCGCCTGTGGCATTATGCCCCCAAAGAGCAATCAAAAAGTAAATTGGCAATAGCATCAATTCCCAAAAGAAAAAGAATAAGAATAAATCAATCGCCAAAAATACACCAATAACACCACCTAAGCTCCATAGCAGATTAAGGTGGAAAAAACCCACTCGGCGTTGAATCTCACCCCAAGAACAGCCCACCGCCATGATGCCCAAAAATGCCGTCAAGGCAATCATCAGCAAGGATAATCCGTCCATCGCCAGATGAAATTTGATGCCAAAGGTGGGAATCCAAGGCAGAACAAACTGTGCCGCCCAAGGCAGATTGCCCTGATGTGTCGCTCCGTCAGTTGCCAGCAAGCTGGTAAAATTACCCTGCTGCCACAATAAGATGGTCAAGCCAAATGTCGCCAGCATACTCAATAAAGCAATCCAGCGTGGCAAACGGTCATTGACCTTTTCAATCAACCAGCACAAAAATCCTGCAATAAAAGGAATTGCAATCAAGGCTGGCAATATCCAGTTTTGTTCCATCATTTTACACCACCATGACCATTGCCAAAATTAACACAATCACCAGACCAAACCCAAAGCTGATGGCATGACTACGCAAAAGCCCTGTTTGCGTCTTAGCGATTGCTTTATTACCCACCGATGCCAATGCAGGCAAGATGTTAATGACTTTATCCACAGGGTCAGATTTAAGCAGACGAGCCATCGCCAAAAACGGCTTAACAAATACCACATCGTACAACGCATCAAAACCCAAACCGTGATAGCACCAATGATATATTGCTGCACCAATCGCTGTCTTTTTAAAGCCATCAAGCAAACGACCCTTGTTAATGACATACAAGAACACCGCCACCAACAAGCCTGCCGCCATGAATGCCATTGCAATATATTCAGCAGTATGTTTGGCGTGAGCGTTACCCGCCTGCTCCAATAGCTGACCTTGACCTAAGGGCAATACTTCCATCAAAGGCGGTGCAATCAACGCACCAATCCCTGTTGATAATACCAACAAAACACTCAATGGCAACCAATAAGAAATGCCAGACAATTTTTCTGCGTGTGTTTTTTCTTCGCCAAAAAAAGCAATCCAAATCATTCTTAGGGTGTAGATGGAAGTGATGAACGCTCCAACCACGCCTGCCCAAAATAATGTCTGATGACCTGCGGCATACGCTTCCCAAAGAATTGCCTCTTTGGAATAAAAGCCCACCGTAATCCAAGGCAGAGCCACCAACGCACCACCGCCAACCACAAAACAGGCAAAGACCAATGGAATCTTTTTGGCAAGACCGCCCATCTTAAAGATATTTTGTTCGTGATGAACCGAAACAATGACCGCACCCGATGCCAAAAACAGCAATGCCTTAAAAAATGCGTGCGTCATCAAGTGAAAAATCGCTGCCTGCCACGCACCCACTCCCAAGGCAATGAACATATAGCCAAGCTGACTCATCGTTGAGTACGCCAAAATTCGCTTAATGTCAGTCTGCGCCAATGCACACAGACCTGCCACCAGCATGGAAATTGCACCAACACCACCAACCCAATACAGTAGCACATCAGGTGTTAAGATGAATAAGGGGTGCATTCTGGCAATCAGATACACGCCTGCCGTCACCATCGTTGCTGCGTGAATGAGTGCCGACACTGGTGTTGGACCTGCCATTGCATCAGCCAACCAAGTGTGCAACGGAATCTGAGCCGATTTACCCCAAGCACCGCCAACCAACATCATTGTGGTTAGTATCATCACAGGATTATCCATACTAAACACGGTTGGTGCTTTGGTGATGATTTCTTGGATATTTAGCGTGCCAAATTCACGGAATAATAAAAATAGTCCAATCGCTAAAAATACATCACCCACACGAGTAACGGTGAATGCCTTGATTGCCGCTCGCCCATTGGCTCGTTCATGAAAATAAAAACCAATCAGCAGATAAGAGCAAATCCCAACGCCTTCCCAGCCAAGATATAACAGTAATAAATTATCCGCCTGCACCAACAACAACATGCTGGTCACAAACAGATTAAGATAGCTAAAAAATCTAACAAACCCCTGCTCGCCATTCATGTACCATGAAGCAAACAGATGAATCAAAAAACCAACGCCTGTGATGATGGCGGTCATTGTCAGGGTCAAACCATCAAAATGCAAACCAAACGCAGGGGCAAAGTCACCCACTTTTAACCAAGTCCACAAGGGAATGTTAAGACTCTCTCCTGCATAATTTTGTAGATAATCCAACGAGGCAATGGCAGCAAAGATGGCAGAAAAAGCCATGCTACCCACGCCAATGATGGCTGCCATCATTTGTGACAATCGGTCTCGCAAACTTGCCAAAAGCAAAAAACCAATCAATGGGCAAATAAAAGTCCAAGCTAACATACTCATATTCTTACCCTCTTAAATGACTGGCTTGATTCACATCAAGATTGCGAAATCTATGATAAAACTGCAACAAAATCGCCAATCCAATCGCTGCCTCTGCTGCTGCCAAAGTTAGTACAAAAATAAACATCACCTGACCATCAGCACTACCCCAGACATTGCCACCAATCACGAACGCTAACGCAGTAGCATTCATCATGATTTCAAGACTCATCAACATAAAAAGCACATTGCGGCGAGCCATCACACCCACCAAACCAATGACGAATAAAATCGCACACAAAATCAAAGCATGAGCCACAGGAATACCCAGATTTGTCAGCGTCTGCCCTGCTTGTGCGGTCAGCTGATTGACCGCCTGAACACCACTCATCGCACGCCCTCCTTATGATGATTACTAAATACAGGCATGTCAGGTTGATGGTTGGCAGCATTTTCTCCTGCCTTGCTATCCTGATAATGACTGATGTTCTCATCGTCCAGTGCTTTTTTGCCCAAATGATAAGCCGCCACCAAAGCACCCAATAATAAAAATGCCGCCACTTCTACCAATAACACATACTTAGTAAATAGGCTGATGCCCACTTGTTTAGCGTCAATGCTTTGCGTGCTCAATGACTGAGCCGAATCAGGCGATTGGAAAATCAGACCTGCCAATACAGCAGCAATAATCATCGTCAAACACACAGGCGTTGCCCATGCGTTGGCTGTCAGCCAAGATTTTTCTTCACGCACATCAGTGCCAAGATTGAGCATCATAATCACAAAGACAAACAATACCAAAATCGCTCCTGCGTACACGATGATTTCTAGTACGCCAGCAAAAGATGCACCGACAATGAAGAAAATACCTGCCACCGATAACAACGACACAATCATTGATAAGATGGCATGCACAGGATTGGCATGCGTCACCACTCGAAAACTGGCAAAAATCGCCACCAATGCCAACGCATAAAATCCCACACGGTCAGCATTGCTCAAAAATTCCATCAATGTATTCATCATGGCAATAAACTCCGTACATCAATCGGTGCCGCTTCATTTTGGTGCGAACCTTTTGGTTGGTTTTGGGTTGCCATGCCTGTTACTCGGTAGTAGTTATACTCTGGATATTTACCTGGACCTGAGATGAGCAGATGTTCTTTTTCATACACCAGATTTTGACGATTGTACTCGCCAATTTCAAAATCGGGGGTCAGTTGAATGGCAGTGGTTGGGCAAGCCTCTTCACACATGCCACAAAAGACACAGCGACTAAAATTGATGCGGAAAAATTCAGGATACCAGCGACCATCTTCTCGCTCCGCTTTTTGAAGGCTGATACAACCAACAGGGCAAGCAACCGCACATAGATTGCACGCCACACAGCGTTCATCGCCATCTGGGTCTCGTGTTAGGACAATCCGCCCACGAAAACGAGGTGGTACTGGCACAGGTTGTTCTGGATATAAAATCGTATCTCGTTTACGCAAGGCATGGCTATTGACCATCCACATGGAGCGGACAATGCTTGCAATACCAACTGCGGTCTCTTTAAGAGTTGAAAGCATAAAAAATCACCAATTATTGCGTTAATAGGATAACCAATGCCGTAACCAACAAATTAAGCAAAGTTACAGGCAGGCAAACTTTCCAACCAAAATTCATCACTTGGTCGTATCTAGGACGCATTAGCGAGCCACGAGCCAACACAAACATTGTCATAAAAAACAAGGTCTTGACCATGAACCACACCACAGGGGCAATGAATGGAATATCTAGTCCAAATGGAGGCAACCAGCCACCAAAAAACAAAGTCGTCATCAAAGCAGAAATCAGCACCACATTGACATATTCGCCAATAAAAAACATACCAAATTTCATGCCAGAATATTCCACATGATAGCCCTCAGCCAGCTCCTGCTCAGCTTCTGGTTGGTCAAATGGGTGTCTGTGCGTGACAGCAACCCCTGCCACCACAAAAGTCAAAAAGCCAAAAAACTGTGGCACCACATTCCAGACTGTGGTTTGGGCTTCAACAATGTCTCGCAAGTTAAACGAGCCTGCCATCGCCACCACACCCATCAAGGATAAACCCAAGAACACTTCATAGCTGATGGTCTGTGCCGATGAGCGAAGTCCGCCCAATAGCGAGAATTTGTTGGCAGATGCCCAGCCACCAAACATCACAGCGTACACCGCAAGCCCTGCCATGGCAAAGAAAAATAGCAACCCAATGTTCCAATCTGCCACACCAAAAGTTGGCGATAACGGAATGATGGCAAAACTTGCCAAAGCGGTGAACATTGCGATGGCAGGTGCTAATGTGAATATTTTTTTGTCAGCAAAATTTGGCGTCCAATCTTCTTTGAAGAAAATCTTTAACATATCAGCAACCAGCTGCAAACTGCCCTGCCAACCGACACGGTTTGGTCCATAGCGGTCTTGCCATAACGCCAACATTCTGCGTTCATAGACAATCATCAATGCTGCGGTAATGACTACACCCAAAAAAATGATGAGTGCTTGCAATACCAAAAACAGCACCGACCATAATTGAGTGCTTAGCACGCCTGTCAAAAATTCAGGCATGGGTGGAATAAGACGAATTGCCATCAGACCACCTCCGCTGTTTGATTGGTGCTTGCCATGCCTGATACCAGACTGGCTTTAAACAAAGGGTTGCAATGATTTGTTGTTAAATCTTGCATACTTAGCTGATAAGCAGGTTGATAAATTGGCATGTCCTTGCCCACTCGCTTGACGGTTGTTGGTAAATGTGGCGACAATGGTACTTGTCCAGCAGGATAGCCGATACAGCCATCGGGCAAATAATCCACGATACATACAGGCAAAATAATCTCCCCAGCCACACTGCCGATGGCAAGTAAATCTCCTGACAAGACCTGCCAAGTATCTGCATCTTGTTGGTTGATGTACCACATGGCAGGTTTTAGCTGACTTGCCACCACAGGGCTGCGACTTGCCATCACACTACTGCCAAACAGATGATTGATTGGAATCAGCTTGGCAATGCCATTAAACACACTGGTTGGCTGAGTGTCAGTAATCGTAGTACGAGATGATTGATACACTTCATCAAGGCGTGGCAAACGGTCAAACAGACGCACGCCCACATCACCGCCTTTAAGCTTACCGCCCACTTTATCTTGATATTTATTCCACGCTTGGGGCGAGTTCCAGCCTGCCGCCCATGCAAAAGGAATACTGGCAGGATTGGTTTGATTGCCCACATAGCCTTCCATTGAGAAAGTCAATGCTGTATCGATGTCTTTGGGCTGCATTGGCTCGTGGATAGATAGCGGAGCTCGCATGGCGGTACGACCAGAATAACGGCGTGGCTCACGAGCGATTTTTAGACCACGAATACGATAGTCGGCAGTCGGTGCAGCAAGCTCCACCCCTGACAATGCCGAATAATCAAATACCATCGCCTCAATAATCTCATCAAGATGAATGTCATCTTGTGCACCGTCCAGCGTCTGCTTGATGGCTGATAACCAACGCCAAGCCTCCTTAACCTGAGTATCTGGCTCATAATATTTTTTATCATAAGCCTGAAAGAATCTTTGGGCCCGACCCTCTGCTGACACCAAAGTACCATCGCTCTCAGCAAAGCTGGCTGACGACAAAACCAAATCAGCCATCTGATGCCAAGCATAATGCTGATGGTCTAGTACGATGAGCGTCTTACCTTGCAAAAGCTGCAACAGATTGGTGCTAACCAGCTGGCTGATGTCATTTTCCAAAATAATGACCGCCTCAAAATCTGTCGCCAAAATCTCTTCCACCGATTGACCACCAAGCAAGCTCAATCCTGCACTATTGGCATAAGGCAAGCCAAGATATACCCCTGTCAAAGTGACAAAATCTTTTGACAGCTCTTTTGGCTTGGGCAATCTGGGCAGTTTTGCTTGTTCATGCTTATCAGTGTTGGTATGCTCATGTTCAGGTTTTGCCATCAGCTGTGCATCATGTGTTGGCGTGTCGCTACCTGCCAACTGGTCAATGCTCGTCTGATAATCTTGCATTGCTTGTTCATTGGCAGCTTTGATGGCAGTGCGTTTTTTGCTCAAAGTTTGAGCGATAAAACCAACCGCCTCGATGATTTTTGGCGAAGACAGTGAAGCACCAGACACCAATAATGGACGATTAGCCAGCACCAAATCCATCGCAATCTGATACGCCAAATCAAGCATCTCGCCATCTGCATCAAGCATCGGTTTGGTCAAATGATTCAAATCCACCCCAAAACTGTCGATGACCTCGCCAACCAAGAAACCAAGACGAGCAATCTCTTCAATATTTGCCACCGCGGAAACTTTGGCAATGTCAGACAGCTTGGTGTCCACCACATCAACCACATAAATTGGGCTGTATGCCGTTTGACCGATACGCTTGACAGGCTCAGCCAGCCAATGCTCGGTGCGTAATGCTGTCGCCATCGTTTTGGCAAGATTTTTGGCGGCTTGACGCACTGACAACGCCACACGAGCAGCTGTTTGCGTAATATCCTCACCCAAGACAAATACCGCATCCGCTTGCTCAATTTGACTTAAAGACACATTATAGACATCTTGATGGCGAAGCACTTGTACTGCTTTATCGGTCAAAATTTGCTCAGATAGGCTTTGACCTGTACTATAACGACCATCGCCAACCAATTTTTTTAGAGCGTAGTTATTTTCAAGACTGGTCGCTGGCGAACCAATACCAATGGTTTTTTTGTGTTTAATCAGCTCACACGCCCTATCTAATGCCTCATCAGCAGTCATGGTTCGCTTAGCTCCCAGCTCGTTGGCATAAGGAACAACTGGTCTATCAGCACGATTGACATAGCCATAACCAAAACGCCCACGGTCACACAAAAAATAACCATTCACATCGTGATTGTAACGATTTTCGATACGGCGTAGTTCGCCATAGCGTTCCCCTGCCGAAATATTACAACCAGAAGAGCAGCCGTGACAAATGCTTGGGGCATACTGCATGTCCCATTTACGGTTGTAGCGGTCAGAGTGGGTTTTGTCGGTAAAGACCCCTGTTGGGCAAACTTCGGTTAAGTTGCCGCTAAATTCGCTTTCAAATTGACCGCTTTCTTCTCGCCCAAAATAGACACGATTATTGCTGGCATACACGCCAAAATCCGCACCACCTGCATAATCCTTATAAAAGCGTACACAGCGATAACAGGCGATACAGCGATTCATCTCGTGATTGATGAACGCCCCTAAGTCTTGGTTGTGGTGGGTGCGTTTGGTAAAGCGGTAGCGTCTTTGGCGATGTCCCGACATATAGGTCATGTCTTGCAAATGACAATGACCACCCTCTTCACAAGTCGGGCAATCGTGGGGGTGATTGGTCATTAGATATTCCACGATACGCTTGCGAAATTCTTTGGCTTCGGCATCGTCCACCGAGATGTACATGTCATTGGTAGGGGCGACCATACAGCTCATCACAAGGCGACCACGCCCAGCTTTCATATCTTCTTCGTTATTAAACTGCTTGACCGCACATTGACGGCACGACCCCACCGACCCCAAAGCTGGGTGATAACAAAAATACGGAATATCAATCCCTAACGACAGGCACGCTGAAAGCAGATTGTCAGCACCATCAACCTCAACGGTTTTACCATCAATATGAATGACTGCCATCACACCTCTCCTTGCTCTGCTTGGTTGGGAATTTTTTGTTCAAATTCATGGCGGAAATATTTTAACGCACTCATCAAAGGCTCCATCGCACCAGGAGCATGAGCACAAAAAGTCTTACCAATCCACAAATCACGAGTCAATTCGGACAATTTATCAATGTCTTCACTTTTGCCCTGCCCATTGTCAATGGCATCAAGGATTTTTACCCCCCATGGCAAACCATCTCGGCACGGCGTACACCAGCCACAAGACTCTCTTTGGAAAAATTGTTGCAAATTCTTAGACAAAGAAACCATGTCTTGGGTTTCGTCCACCACCATCATCAAACAAGTACCAAGCCGTGAGCCTGCTTTCATAATGGGGTCAAAGTCCATCACAAGGTCAAGGTGTTCATCGCTGGCGGTCAAAAAGTCGGTACTTGCCCCACCGGGGAGCCACGCTTTTAATTTCAAGCCGTCTTGCATACCGCCAGCCAATTCAATAATCTCTCGTGCGGTATAACCAAAAGGCAATTCCCAAAGACCTGCGTCCTTGACACGACCGCTACACCCCATAATTTTAGTACCAGGGGTCTCGCTTTTGCCCTTAATCTTGGCAAGGTCAAGATACCACTGTACCCCATTTAACAAAATGGCAGACATATTATTAAGCGTTTCTACATTATTAACCACCGTTGGGCGACCCCATGCTCCTGATACTTGGGGAAATGGCGGTTTGGTGCGTGGATTGGCTCGTCTGCCTTCTAGACAGTTAATGAGTGCCGTCTCTTCGCCACAAATATATCGTCCTGCTCCTGTATGCACATGTAAATCAAAATTAAAGCCACTGCCTAAAATATCATCGCCCATCAAACCATGTTCATGCAGCTCGGCAATGGCAGCTTCCAATCGCTGTGCCGCCAAAATATACTCGCCACGAATAAAGATATAACCGACACTCGCCCCAATGGCATAAGCGGTAATCAGCATTCCCTCAATCAGCTGAAACGGCAAACGCTCCATCAAAAGGCGGTCTTTAAAAGTCCCCGGTTCCATCTCATCGGCATTACAAATCAGATACCGTACACCGCCATCTGGGGGTGTCATAAAGGTCCATTTTAATCCTGCGTTAAAGCCAGCACCGCCTCGTCCACGCACATTGGCAAGTTTTATCATCTCGCCCACTTCTTTTGGGCTTTTTGTTAAGGCAATCTTAAATCCATCAAACCCTTTTAGTGCCAAATAATCTGCCAATTTTAGCACCGCATCTTGATGATATAGTCGCCAAGTGAGCGGGTGTGTTAGACTGGTGGGAGCTTGTCCATCTGCTAGCCCCACGCCCCAAATCGGTGTTTTTTGGCGGTTTAGCTGGCTTGGAGCAAGTCCATTTTGGCGTGCTTGAATTTGGCTTTTTAAGTCCGCCTTGTTGGTCATTTCATTATAAATCATTGATATTGCTCCAATAAATAAGCAACTTCACTTGGCAGTACAGGACCATAAGTGTCCTCATCAATCAATACACTTGCCCCCTTATCACAGTTGCCCAAACAGCAAATCGGCAAAAGTGTAAAACGACCATCAGGCGTGGTCTGTCCATACTCAATGCCAAGCTCACGCTTAAAGGCATTGGCAAGCTCCTCGTAGCCATTGAGATAGCAAGCAATACTATCGCAAATCAAAATCACATGGCGACCCACAGGCGAACGATAAATGCGATTAAAGAAAGTTGCCACACCCTCCACATCACTCACTGCAATATCAAGCATATTGGCGATGGCGGCAACCTGAGCGTCATTGACCCAACCATTTCTTTTTTGGACAAGTTTAAGAGCGTCGAGCACCGCTGCACGAGCTTGTGGATAGTGATGAATGTATTCATCAATGCCTGCAATCTCATCAGGCGTTAAAATCGTCTCAATAGCGACTTTGGGAGTTTTGTCAGTTACGATTTTCATAACATTACCTTTTTTGCTAGTCCTTAACCACAGACTGGCTTTTTTACATTTAATATTTTTACAAAATTCTTACAATGATTTTATCCTAAATACACACTCTTTTAACATCATCAGCCCAGCAAGTTCCGATGGGTGTTTTGGTGCTTATTTTGATGCACGAAAGTTTTTGCCCAACAAGTCACCAAGCCCTTGATAATGACGAAAATTATAAATGAGTGGTTGCCATTTGGTTGGGTCGATTTTATCATTGTCCATTATCAAATTCTTGCAGGCGTGAACCTGTACAATTTTTAATTCAATAATGGCATAACCGTCCCTTTCGCTCACATTGACCACTTTGGTTTCGGCTTGCAATGGGCATTCTTTAATGCGAGACGGTTTTATCTTTGTGGAGCTTTGGGCTGTAAATCCGCCCTGTTCAAACTTATCAGCACAAAATTGATAATCCGACTTCTTATAATCAGGCACGGGATTTTTACCAGTTGTCGGGGCAATCTTTTCTATTTTTTCCCAAAGTGTTTCATCAGGTAAATTTAATACCACTTCCCCACAAGTCCTGATGTTTTCAAAAGCCTTTCCTTGCATACTAATCCCAATCACCACATTATCACCCAAACACCAACTGGAAGAAATCGGTGTGATGTTTGTTTTATTATTTTCATCAATGCTTGTTAATAAAATCACAGGAAAGCCATAATAAAACATTTGCGGTGAGATGGGTTTATGCATATTGTTATCCTTGATTATCTATCACAATCCGCCATCACAATATCAATGCTGGCAAGATAAATAATCGCATCAGGCACCAAAGAGCCGTTAATCACGGACGGCATCTGCTGCAAATGAGCAAAGGTTGGCGTGCGAATACGGGTGCGATAACTCATGGTTGAATTGTCAGAAGTGACATAATAGCTGTTCAATCCTTTTACGCCCTCGACCATACAGGCACTCTCGCCAGCTGGCATGACAGGACCCCAAGACACAGAAACAAAGTGGTTAATCAAAGTCTCAATGTCTTGCAAAGTGCGATCTTTGGGTGGTGGTACAGCCAGTGGATGTTCGGCTTTATAGGCTCCTGATGGCATATTGTTTAAACATTGCTCAATGATACGCAGAGATTGGCGAATTTCTTCAATCTTCACCAAGCATCTGTCATAAGCATCGCCGTTATAGAACACAGGCACTTCAAAGTCAAAGTTTTCGTAGCCCATATAAGGACGAGCTTTACGCAAGTCAAACTCAACACCAGTAGCACGCAGACCTGCACCAGTCACCCCCCAAGCCAACGCTTGTTTGGCATCGTATTGGGCGACATTTTGGGTGCGTCCTTTTAGCACGCTGTTGGTCATACTTGCCTTAAAGTATTCATCAAGGCGTTTTGGCATCCAATCCAAGAAATCTCTGACCAGTTTTTGCCAGCCATTTGGCAAATCATGAGCTGTACCACCAATCCTAAACCATGCTGGGTGCATACGATAGCCTGTCACCGCCTCGATGACATCATACGCCTTTTGACGGTCGGCAAACATATAAAACACAGGGGTCATACCGCCAGCGTCTTGAATGAATGTTCCCCAATACAAAAGGTTGTTGGTAATGCGGAAAAATTCACTCATCATCACACGAATCGTTTGGGCTCGTGGTGGTACTGTGATGCCAGCCAGTTTTTCAACCGCCATAATATAGGGCAATTCATTCATCACTCCGCCCAGATAGTCAATGCGGTCAGTATAAGGAATGAACGAGTGCCAAGTTTGGCGTTCTGCCATCTTCTCCGCCCCACGATGATGGTAGCCAATGTCAGGAATACAATCGACAATCTCCTCGCCATCAAGCTGCAACACCAAGCGAAACGCCCCATGAGCAGATGGGTGGTTAGGCCCGATGTTTAGGAACATAAAGTCCTCATCTCGCCCACTTCGTTTCATGCCCCATTCTTCTGGCACAAAACGCAGATTTTCTTGTTCAAACTGCTGTTTGGCGGTATTAAGAAAATAAGGGGTAAACTCAGTCGCTCGTGCGTGGTATTCTTTACGAAGTGGGTGTCCCTCCCAATATTTGGGCAATAAAATGCGTGTCAAATGCGGGTGTCCGTCAAACACCACACCGAACATATCCCACACTTCCCTTTCGTACCAGTTGGCATTTGGATAAATCTTGGTCGCTGATGGAATGCTTTCGCCTTCTGCCAACGCAACCTTGATACGAATGTCAGAATTTCGCTCCAAGCTCATTAAGTGATAAAATACGGTAAAATCACTTTTTGGCAAACCATAACGATGCTGACGCAAACGCTCATCAATGGCGGATAAATCTACCAGCATTACAAAGGGCTTAGGCAATTTGCGTAAATACAGCAAAACGTCAAGCACCTGCCCTTTATCCACCCAAACAGTGGGAATGCCGTCCGCCGTCTCTTGGACGGTCAAATTTGTAAAATGAGCATTAAGCTCGTTTAAAATCTCAAAATCGTGAATGTGGTTAATACTCATAATGACAACTTGTTTTATATATTCACTGGCAGCTGATTGTCTGATTGCCTATCTGTTGTTGCAAATCTACAATGTTATCCTAAAAACACATTTAATACCTAAAACGCATCATCTTGGCTACGCAAATTAACAGTAGCGATACGGTCGGCATTTTTTCGGTCTCGTTCTGGCGTCATCACAGGCTGAATGATGCCCTGCTCATTTAGATGAATGCCCAAAGGACGGCGTTCGTGCGTGATGGAATTTTGTAGCAACATCAATGCCTGAATGACCGCCTCAGGGCGAGGTGGACAGCCTGGAATATAGACATCAACAGGTAGGATTTTATCCACACCCTGCACCACCGAATAAATGTCGTACATACCGCCAGAGTTGGCACACGCCCCCATCGAGATGACCCATTTGGGTTCTAGCATTTGCTCATATAGACGCAAAATCACAGGTGCCATCTTGACAAAACAAGTACCAGCGACAATCATCACATCAGCTTGGCGAGGGCTGGCACGAATGACCTCTGCCCCAAATCTTGACAAGTCGTGAACGCCTGTCAAAGTTGTGGCATATTCCACATAGCAGCACGATGTGCCAAAGTTGAACGGCCACAATGAGTTTTTGCGTCCCCAGTTGGCAAGACCATGCGTCAAATCGGACAATTTACCCATAAAGACATTCTTATCAATCTCAGCTTGGGTAATGTCATCAATCAACTCTTTGGATTGCTTAGGGTATTGATTTGCTTCTGGATTGGCTTTGGTTAGGGTATATTTCATAATACAGAACCGATGTTTGTCAAAATCGCTCGATAAATCTGGCTATTAAATTACACTTTTTGATTTTTTTATAAAAATGAAAAAACGCCACAGGCAAGCTGCAACGCTTTTTTTAGGTTTTTTGGTTAAAATCTTGGGTGGTAACACGACCTGTGCTATTGATGTGGTCAATATTTGCCATGTGTGCTTTGTTTTTTTCAATGTCATTAGAGACATTGATGCGACCTGATGATTGAGCGGGAACCTTGCCTGTGGGGTCAGAATGAAGTTCATCAATACCATTAAAGGCGGTAATGCTGGCTAAATCAAATCCCTCTGGTTTGGTGTAAATGCGTGGTTTTTTCTTGCGTTTATCAGCAGGTGCCCAATTCATCGCTCCCAATCTCATCTCATAGACCAGACCGACAAACAAGATGGCAATAAAGGTGGCAGCGGCAGCAAATCCAACCCAGCTCACCTCACGAACACTGACCGAATACGCATATAAGAATAAGGCTTCTAAATCAAAAATAACAAAAAAAATCGCCACCAGATAAAACTTGGCAGACAATCTAATGCGTGCCGAACCTGCGGATACGACACCAGCCTCAAAAGTTTCCTGCTTTTGAGAACCTGACGAACGCCCGCCTAATAAGCGTGGCACAACCAACATAAATACCACAAGCCCTGCGGCGGCTAGCAAAAATGCAATCGCTGACCAATTGGCTAACATAATCACCTCTTGTGATTGTTATCTTTTATAAAACCCTACTATTATAACACAATTTACAAAAACACAGCACTCGGTAAGATATTTTTTACAAATTATTTTTGAACGCATCAGTTTACAAAAAAACACCTCACAAAAAAATCCCATCAAATCATGATGGGATTTTGGTTATCAAGCCACAGTTTGTCTTATTGGTTGATGATGTCTACGCCCGCAGGTGGCTTAAAGTCAAATTGACTGGCGGCAATGCGTTTATTCATCGTGATATTGCTAAAACGAATCACTGTTTCTTGACCGATGTTGTCATTTAGCACCATCATCACAGGGCGACCGCCATTGAAACTTAGCGTCAAGCTCTTAAAATTTGCATTGGCTGATTTTGGCGTCAGGACATAGTAATTTTTGGCAGCATTAGGCTGACTGATATTAAAGTTTTGGCTGATTTGAGCAGGATTACCAGACAGTAGCAAGGCTGGGGTATCGCCCACTTGGTTGCTGACTGACTGCTTGGTCACTTGTTGCAAATCTTTGTCATAGACCCATAGCGTACTACCATTGGCAACAATCAACTGCTCGGCTGGCTGTTTGGTTTCCCAGCGAAATTGATTTTGGCGTTGCACACTCATCACACCAGAAAAATTGGTGGTCTTTTTGCCAGCTTTGGTTGTTTGGCTAAAACTTGCTGACATGGATTTGGTGTTGGTCAATAGTCGATTTAGGTTTTTGGCAGCGTCATCTTGACTGGCGGCAGTCATCGATTGAGCAGCGACTGCCATCAAAGATGGTGTACTGATTGCTGCCACAGCAGTGATGGCGGTAATAGCATTGAACGCCAATGCACGGATTGTTGTATTTTTCATAATTTCTCCACGATGATTGCATCATTAAAAAAGCGGATAATGAAAGTAATGCTTGGTCAAATTTTCAATATCTGCGTGGGATATGAGCGTATTGTGCCAGTTTTTTATGTTGCAATCCATAGGATAAATGCAAATCATCACACAGATTTGTTGCTAAATCTAGGTCTTGGCGATTTTTTGGGTAATATTTGCCAAAATTGTAACAAATAATGACAAAACAGACAACAACACCGCCATCAAGACATCAAGGTAGCAATCGACTAATCTGCCAGCCGTGATTGTCAGCCTGATACACGATGCGGTCATGCATTCGCCCCGCCCGCCCTTGCCAAAACTCCGCCTTATCGATGATTAGTTCATACCCACCCCAAAACTCTGGATAAGGCACACTCTGACCAAACTGCTTGGCAAGCTCATCATAGCGTTGCTCCATCACGGCACGATTGGCAATCACGCCACTTTGGGGCTGACTGACCCACGCACCAAGCTGACTTTCAATGGGGCGTTTGGCAAAATAATCAGCAGATTTTTGAGCGTCAATCTTGACAATGCGACCGCTTAGTCGTACTTGTCGCTCCAATCCTTGCCAAAAAAACAATGCTTCGCCATAAGGATTTTCATCAATCGCCTGTCCTTTGGCACTGTCATAATTGGTATAAAACACCACGCCCTGAGCGGTCAATTCACGCATCAAGACAATACGAACACTTGGACGATTATCCGCCCCACAGGTAGCAAGACTCATTGTGTACGGCTCTGGTAACTGCTGTACCATCGCTTCATCAAACCAAGTACGAAATAGGTCAAATGGCGTGGCTGGTAAGCCCTCATCAGGCAAAACATGCTTTTCATAAGAAAGTCGTGCGTCTGTCAAATCCATCTTACACCTCTGATTGTCAATGTCATCAAAAAAAATCATTGCTGGCTAATTATACATCAAAATCAAGCAAAATATGATGAATTTTTAGCAATGGATTAAAAAAGCACAGTGTCAGCAAACATGACCAATGATGGCAATCAAACCGCTTTTCTTACTGTTTATCAGCTCATCTTGGGGTAGATAAGATGGGCGAATTATCCAGCAAAATCAATCCAATGCCATCATGATGACCAAACCATTTGCCAGCAATGATTCCTCGCTCAATGATGTACTTAGCACAAAAAAATCCAGCGTTGCCTTAGCATTCATCTGGATTTTTTGTCGGGTCGGACTAACTGGACTTAGCCCAATACTCGCTCAATATGAGAGGCAAGTTCGCTGGCGATACGCTTGGCAGTATCGGCATCTTGATGCTCAATCATCACACGAATGACAGGCTCTGTACCTGATTTGCGAATCAGCAATCTACCCTGACCAGACAACTCTTGTTCAGCTTTATCAAACAAGGCAGTCAGCTCATCATTGGCATAAGGGTCGCTCATCTGACCAAGACGCACATTGATGAGCGTCTGTGGAAATGGTGTATAGCCTGCGGTCAGCTCGCTAAGTTTTTTGCCAGTTTCTGCCATGCAAGACAATACCTGTAATGCCGCCACAATTGCATCGCCTGTGCGACTCTTATCTAGGCACAAAATATGCCCTGACGGTTCACCACCAATCGTCCAGCCATGTGCTTCAAGGTCTTGCATCACATAGCGGTCGCCCACTTTGGCACGATGAAAACCAATGCCCTGCTCTGCCAATGCCAGCTCCAATGCCACATTACTCATCAAAGTCCCTACCACGCCAGCAGGTCGTAGATGTTTGGCAAGCACATACAAAATACCATCGCCATCGACAATATTGCCATACTCATCGCACATGATGATGCGGTCGCCATCGCCATCTAGGGCAAGACCCACCGTTGCACCATGTTCTTTGACGGCAGCTTGTAAGACTTCTGGGTGTGTTGAGCCACAGTTATCATTGATGTTGATGCCATCTGGGGTATTGTGAATGGCAATGACTTCTGCACCCAGCTCTCTTAGCACTCGTGGAGCAACGCTATATCCTGCACCGTTGGCACAATCAACCACGATTTTTAGGTCGGATAAATCATAATGGTATGGGAAACTGCCTTTGCAATATTCAATGTAACGACCTTTGGCATCGGCAACACGATGATTTTTACCAATAGAATCAGCCTTAATGCCTTGCAATCGGGACAGTCTGGCATCGGTATCGCCCACCAATGCATCTAGCTCAACATTGATGGCGTCTTGTAGCTCATCGGAGATTTTTTTGCCTTCGTGTGAGAAAAACTTCACGCCATTATCCTGATAAGGATTATGCGATGCTGAGATAACCACGCCCATGTCCGCATGAAAGCTCTTAACCAAATGAGCAATCGCAGGTGTTGGCAATGGTCCAAGCATATACACATCAACACCAGCAGCATTAAACCCTGCTTGCAATGCCGCCTCAATCACATAGCCTGATAGACGAGTGTCCTTACCAATCAAGACGCTTGGGCGTTTTTTGTGAGTGTTGTTTGCCACCAAAACACGCCCTGCACCAAAACCAAGACGCAATAAAAAATCAGGAGTAATAGGAAAAGTGCCAAACTGCCCACGAATGCCATCAGTACCAAAATAACTCATAAAAATTTTCCTTATAAATCAACGACTAAACAGTCAAATTCATCACCAAATTATAGCACAATCCTTTGTTGTTATTGTGTTACCAAGCGTAAAACTTCGTACAAATTTCGCACATTATTTGAATAAAACCGATGCAAGCATCTGACAATACCGCTGGTAAAAATCACCAAAATTGGTTATGCTAAAACACTACTTAATAGGTGCTTATTATGAATCATTACCAAGTTTTTGCCAAGTTGCCAAAATCCGCCATGACAGGCAAACCTGTGCTGCATTTTGCTCATGCCAATGGCTTTGTCAATGAATGTTATCAGCCAATCTTAGATACGCTTGCTCATCATTTTACCATCGAGACACTCTCTTATCTGGGTACGCACCCCAATTATCCTGTGGATAATCATTGGCAAAGTTTGACTCGTCAGGTTGCAGATGGCATTTTGGACGCTTGCGATAAACATCAAGTACCAACAGTGGTTGTGGTTGGTCATTCGGTTGGTGCGGTAACTTCTTTGCAGTCTTTGATTGCCAATCCCAAGCCCATTAGTCAGGCAGTGCTACTCGACCCTTCAATCTTAACCGATAAAAACAGCTTGATTTATGAGCTTGCCAAGTGGCTGGACAAACCAATGGCTCGCTGGCTGGATAAACCACACCATCTGATTGATAAACTTTCGCCTGCCAAAAAATCCAAATACCGCAAAGAGCATTTTGCCAGCAAAGAGATTGCTTATCAAGCCCTTAAATCAAAACCATTATTCGCCAAATTTGATGAACGATGTTTTGCCAATTATATTAAATACGGTTTGACAACACAAGCAGACGGCACGGCAACTTTAACCATACCAAAAATGACAGAAGTGGCCATTTTTCGCACCATTCCATCATTATACTGGCTAAAATCCATTCGTCCCGCTCGCCCTGTGCAGATGATTGTTGGTGCAGACAGTCATTTTAGTCAGATGGGTTCATATCGCACACTGACCAAAGATGGGCTACATATTCAAACTGTGGCAGGTTCACATCTGTTTCCCTTAGAATATCCTGATGCCTGTGCCACACAGATTTTACAAGCCATCGCCAGTCAGATAACACCATGACGACATCATCAATGCGTGCCAAATACTATGTTGCACTCATCATGCTACCCATATTCATGTTGTTTGTGCAGAGTATTTGGGCAATCGGATTACAACATCTTACCCAAGGCTTATTTAGTGGTGGCGTACTGCTGTGCCTAACGCTGATGGGTACGGCAGGTAGTCTGCTGGCACTCACTTTGTTCTGGCTTAATCAAACAGGTCGTAACACCAAACAATATTTGGCATTACAAAAATTTTCGCCAAAACTTTTGATGGTATTTTTGGCACTACTGCTGATGGTTGGGGTCATTAGCCAGATGATTGGGCAGTATTTTTCTTTGACATCGCACGATTTTATATTGCCATTTTTATTTAATACGCCAAGCTGGCTTTTATGGCTGGCGGTTGGCGTGGCTGTACCCATTTATGAGGAGCTGATTTTTCGTGGATTGTTATGGCAAATCGGCGAACGCCTGTTGGGATATCGCCCTTGGTTGATGATACTCTTCAACGGCTTTTTGTTTGCCATCATTCATCTGCAATACCAGCCCATCGAAATGGGGTTGGTGCTGATGTTATCATGGGTATTTGGTGCAGCTCGCCATTATGCCAATTCACTCATTTTGCCCATCATTTTGCACGCCATCAATAACACTTGGGTGCTGGCATGGGTGCTGTGGACATATACTTAATCAGACAATACAAAAAGCATCAGCCTGCATTTTGAGCAAGTACCGCTCGCCCTGCTTGCTCAATTTGTGATAGGCTTAAAGATTTTTGCCCACTTAATGCCTGTCGCCATTTGCGAGAGCCTGCCAAACCTTGAAATAGCCCCAAATAGTGCCTCATCACAAGTGTCAATGGCACGCCCGTTTTTTCAAAATTTTCTAATAAAATCAAAAGTTTATCAAAAATTTCTTGATGGGTGGGTGCTTGCCTACCCCAAAGTTCATTGCATTGCCCCAACAGCATTGGATTGTGATAAAACTCTCGCCCAATCATCACGCCGTCTACGAAATTTAGGTGCGTTTTGATTTCATCAAGGGTTTTAATGCCACCATTGATTTCTATAAAAAGCTCTGGAAATTCTTGTTTTAAACGATAAACATCATCATAACGCAGGGGCGGAATTTCACGGTTTTCTTTGGGCGATAAGCCGTTTAAAATCGCAATCCTAGCGTGAACAATAAAATGCGTACAACCAGTCTCTGCCACCGTCCCCACAAAATCACGCATAAATTCATAACTGTCAAAATTATCAATGCCAATCCTGTGCTTGACGGTAACAGGCAAATCGCAATTATCTTTCATCGCCTTGACACAGTCCGCCACAAGGGAAGCTTCTGCCATCAAGCACGCCCCAATTTTATTAAACTGGACACGGTCGGAGGGGCAACCGACATTTAGGTTAATTTCAGTATAACCGTAGTCTTGCCCAAGTTTGGCACATTGAGCAAGCTCGGTAGGATTACTTCCGCCAAGTTGTAGCACAAGAGGCGGTTCATTATCAAAAAAACGCAAATGATGAGCGGTATCTCCCTTTAAAATCGCCCCCGTGCTAATCATCTCGGTATAAAGATAAATGTTAGGATTAAACAGCCGTGCAAAGGTACGATAATGACTGCTTGTCCAGTCAATCATCGGAGCAACCGATATTCTTTTAGTATTTGATTTTAAATGATTTTGTAGGGAAAGCATTGATATATAAGCCTTTTATAAGGTTTCGATTTTAAATTACTTTGGATGATTTTAGCGGGTTTTTGATTATTTTTGTAGTTTTTACGGAAAATTTGCGTAAAATTATCATCAAAGGTCATCAAAATGGGTAGCATTCGCACACGCAAAAATAAAGACGGTATCAGTCGTTATTATGCCGAAATTCGTATCGGTAAGCAAGGTTTTCCGCCCTACCGAGAATCTGCCAATTTTGGCACAAAAAAACTCGCTCAGGCGTGGATAGCCAAGCGAGAACAAGAATTAAAAGACAATCCAAAACTCTTGTTTGGGGCAAAAGGCATCAGCGATGATTTGACGGTTAGCGATGCAATTGACCGTTATATTAGCGAGCTTGGGGCAGGCTTTGGGCGCTCAAAAATGCACGCCCTAAGGCTTTTGCAAAAATTTCCCATTAGCAAGTTGCCTTTGACCGCCATTAGTCCCCTTGACATCACCGACCACGCCAATCTGCGTAAAACTGGCGTAAAGTCGCTTGCCCTTGACCCCACCACCCCTGCCACGCTTGGGGCGGAATTTACTTACCTTTTTGGCGTGCTAGACCACGCAGAAATTATGTGGGGGGGTGGAATTGGATATGAACGCCCTAAAACGAGCTTTAAAACAGCTTAAAAAGACTCGCAATGTCGCACCAAGCAATAAACGAGACCGCTTGCCAACGAGTGATGAGTTGATTAAATTAACTGCCCATTTTGATCAAAAATGGCAAAATGGCGGTGTGGCAATGCACCTGATTATGTGGTTTGCCTTATTGTCGGGCAGACGGCAAGCCGAAATTACCCGCCTAGAACTGGCGGACGATTTGGGCGATGTGTTTGTGGTGCGAGATGTCAAAAACCCCAAAGGAAGTGCTGGCAACCATCAAAAATTTACAGTATTGCCAGAAGCAAGGCAAATCATTGAGCTTTTAAAACAGCATACCGCCAATGACACTTATTTGGTGGCAGAAAGCCATAAGATAATAAGTAAATTATTCACAGAAGCCTGTCATTTACTTGGCATTGATGATTTGCATTTTCACGACTTACGGCACGAAGCCTGTACACGACTTGCCGAAACTGGAATGACAATCCCCCAAATCCAGTCGGTCAGTCTGCACAGAAGTTGGGGGAGTTTACAAAAGTATGTGTCGGTACATAAGCGGGCAAACACGCCCACTTTTGATGAGGTTATGCGTGAAGTTTTGAATGGTTAGACTTGACCGCATTCTTTGCTTTGTCAAGGGCGGTCGCCAAGTCGGACAAATGGACAAAATACGGCGATTTTTGGCTATCGGCAAGGCGAAAGCAAGGAAAAGCAAAGCCTTGTTCGCTTGCCGTGCGGTTCATCGCAGTATGACTTAAATGCGGATAATAAATTTGGCATACTTCACGAAGTTCTACCACCAATTTCCCAAACTGCAAAAATAGATAGTCTTGGGTGGAGATTTTGGGGGTAAGTGGTTTCATTTATTCGCTCCAATATAATAAATCGCCATGATTAAATGAATCGCAAACAGAGCTATGGCGTTGCCCATCAAGAAGTAACTAATCCACCCATTTGTTGCTTGCCAACCCCATATACCACAAGTAAAGCAAATAATAAAACCGATATACAAAGTCAAAAAATTGGGAACTTTCATTCATGAGGGCTTTGTGATTTGGCTAACCACCATGTCAGATGAGCCACCCGCAGGGGTGTTTAAAGAAAAACTGGACTACGCCCGAGCGGTGCGAGATGGCAAGATTGACGACCCAAGATTTTTGCCTGTACTGTTCGAGTTTCCCCAAAGCTACATCGAGTCTGGCGAGTATATCAAGCCTGAAAATTGGTACATTACCAACCCCAATCTTGGGGCGAGCGTTGGCGTTGATGAGCTTGCCGATATTTTGCGAAAAGCAAAAGAATCGCACGACAAAAACACGCTACAAACCGCCCTAGCCAAGCATCTCAACATTCCCATTGGCATTAGCCTACGAGCAAATCGCTGGGCAGGAGCAGAGTTTTGGGAAAAGGCAGGACGAGCGTTTACGCTTGATGAGCTGATTGAAAAAAGTGAGGTCATCACAATGGGCGGAGATGGTGGCGGTCTTGATGACCTTTTGGGCTGTGCTGTCGTGGGGCGATTGCCTACGCCAAAATACATCTACACAGATGACAATAATATCCGCCACGAGGTTAAGCAATGGTGGGTCTGGGTCAAAGCGTGGTGCCACCCGATTGCCTTAGAGCGACGCAAACAAGACGAGCCTCGTTATCGTGATTTTGAAAAAGATGGCGACCTTGTCATCGTGGAAAATGTGGGCGATGATGTGGCGGAGTTTGCCGATATTGCCAAGCGTATCTATGACAGCGGTAAACTTGACCGCATTGGACTTGACCCTGCTGGGGCGGACGATATTGTCATCGCCCTTGAAAGCATTGGCATTCCCAAAGAAGGTAAAATCACAGGTGTGTCGCAAGGCTACCGCCTTGGCGGATACCAAAAAGTGTGCGAACGCAAAATCGCAAGCGGTGACCTAACCCACGCAAGCCAGCCGTTAATGGCGTGGTGCGTGGGCAATGCAAGGGTCAAGCTGTCAGGTTCTGGCGTGATGATGAGCAAATCAGAAAGTGGCAATGGCAAGATTGACCCCGTCATTGCAATGCTAAACGCTGTTGCCTTGATGAGCCAAAACCCCGCTCCGCCAAAGTCGGCTGATGATCTGGGGATTTATTTTTGATATTGGCTTGACAAAAGGTGTTGTTGTAAATATAATTACACACATCTAGCCCCTAGCAGTACGCCTTTGATGTACATATTCAAAGAGCCGATCCTTTGGGCTTTTTTGTTAATTAAAGGAAATTGTATGACAACTGCTGTTTTTATTGATGGAGCATTTTTTGTCAAACGCTTACGCCATTATTTGCCAGAGACCGACCATTATAATGCCAAAAAGATGGCAGATGTCGCAATGGGTATGGCATTAGAACATCTAAAACTACGCAATCAAAGCACACAAACAGACGATTTGTACCGTGTTTTCTTTTATGATTGCCCTCCTCTTGAAAAGAAAATGCACCGCCCCAAGACTCGTACAGCCCTGGATTTATCAAAATCAGACGAAGCGGTGTTTCGCAGAGAACTGCATAAAGAGCTGATTCAAAAGCGTAAATTTGCTCTGAGATTGGGTAGATTATCTGATTATAGCAATGGCTGGCGACTAAAACCCCGTGTACTATCCGAACTCCTAAAAGACAAGAAAGCATGGGGTGATTTAACGGATGATGATTTTACCATTGACATTATGCAAAAAGGCGTAGATATGCGGATTGGTGTGGATATTGCGACTGTTGCCCTAAAAATGCAAGCCAATCGCATTGTACTGATTGCAGGTGATGCCGATTTTGTCCCTGCCGCCAAACTGGCACGGCGTGAAGGTGTGGACTTTATCCTAGATGCGATGCACCAGCCGATTTCTGATGATTTGTTTGAGCATATTGATGGACTGCGGACAACTTACCATACCAAACGAAAGCAAAAATAACCAAAAAGACCAAAAACCAACCGCCTACATAGGGCGGTTTTTTATTGGAAAAAATTATGACCAAAGCCTACTCAACCCTACAAATCAAATCCGTAACCGACACGGACGATGAACGCCTTATTACAGGCATTGCCACCACACCCAGTACCGATAGGGACGATGACATTTTAGAGCCGTTGGGGGCAAAATTTGCCCTACCCATTCCGCTACTGTGGCAGCACAATCATAATCAACCGATTGGCGAAGTGATTTCGGCAACGGTAACAGACAAAGGTATTGAGATTGTCGCCAAGATTGCCAAAATCGCTGATGATGGTAAATTAAAAGACCGTATCGATGAGGCGTGGCAATCTATCAAAAGCGGGCTTGTCAAATGCCTATCCGTTGGCTTTAAAATCAAAGAATACAATTATTTGGAAAGCTCGTGGGGCTTACACATCAAGGAATGGGAATGGTATGAGCTGTCGGTCGTAACCGTCCCAGCTAATGCCGATGCGGTTATTACTAGCGTCAAGCAAATCAAAGACGCATTTAATCTGCCGCTGCAACCAACCCCAAATCCACCGATTAACCCAATCCAGCCACCACCCACCCAAACTCAAAAAAGCAACCAGTCAGATGGCTCGGTTGCTTTAATTTTACCTAATAAAAGCGGAGTATCGTTATTATGACTTATGCACAACAACTGGCTCAAATCAAAGCCACCATTGAAGCCAAACGCAAAGAAATGGGCGAGATTTTGACAAAAGCTGTCAAAAGCGGTCGCACACCCAATGATGATGAAGAGACCCAAATTAAGGCGTTAGAAGACGACATCGCACGCCTTGAAAAAAATGCTGAACGCTTACAAAAGCTCATTAAATCAGTAGAAACCGCCCCAAATCCTACCGAAATTGGTGGCGAAAACCCAGAACAAGCCAAAGCAAGTGCCGAAGGCGAAACTATCCCCAAAGAGACCAAAAGCGTGCAAGTAGAATCCAACCTGCCCAAAGGCACAGGATTTGCCCTACTGGTCAAAGCCTCTGCCATTGCCACCAAATCCAAAGGCGGCATTACCACCCGTGAAGTGCTGCAAGGCTGGAACGCCCCAGAAAACGTCATCAATGCTGCGACACAAAAGGCGGTGGCTGGTACGACCACCGATGCCAATTTTGGCAAAGAACTCATTGATTATACCAATTTGACAGGCGAATTTATTGACCTTGTGCGTCAAAAAACCGTGGTGGATAAAATCGCCGCTCAAATGCGACAAGTGCCATTTAATGTGAAAATCCCCATGCAGACCGCCAGTGGCTCGGTTGGCTGGGTGGGCGAAGGCAAAATGAAGCCAGTTGGCAACCCACAATTTGGCTCAATGACGCTAGGACACGCCAAAATCGCAGGCATTGTACTGCTGTCTGATGAGCTGATTCGTTTTAGTAATCCAAAAGCTGACCAGATGGTGCGTGATGACTTGGTGGCAACTGTTGCCCAGTTCATTGATGAGCAATTTTTTGACCCTGACAAGGCAGAAGCCGCAGAATCACCAGCATCGGTGCTAAACGGTGTGGTGGCTATCAACGCCACAGGGGCGACCGCTGACAAGATTGATGCGGATACCAATGCACTTATCAAGGAGCTGGTGGACGCTGGCATTAGCCTAGAAGGGGCGGTATGGGGCATGAGCGAAACTCGTGCGATGCAAATTAGCGGTATGCGTGATGCACTTGGTCGCACCTATTTTGAAGGCATGAGCTTGACGGGCAATCGTTCATTTAAGGGCTTGCCTGTGCATACTTCTGGCAGCTTAGGCGATAAAATCGTACTGATTGTCCCAAGCCAAATCCTGCTTGCCGACGATGGCGGTGTGGATTTCTCGGTGTCGAACGAAGCAACCATCAACTTAGGTGATGAACGCACGCCAAATCTGGTCAATCTGTTCCAAAACAACCTAACGGCAATCCGTGCCGAACGCTTTATCCGCTGGAAAAAACGCCATGCCAAGGCGGTCGGCTTCATCAAATACACAGACTAAGTCCTAAACCAAACTTAAAAAACAGTCCAAAAATGGGCTGTTTTTGTTGTGGATAAAGAGCTTATTCACAACAAAAATAGCTAATTAAGGGGTTAAAAATGCAAATCAAATACCTAAAAGACGCACCGCTTGGAGCGATGGGCGAAATTCATGAAGTGCCAGATGACCAAGCAAAGGTGTTGATTACGCTTGGCATTGCCGAAGCGGTGGCGGACAAAAAGCCTAAGCCGTCCAAAGCAAAAACTAACAAAACGGCAGAATTGGAATTAAGCTGATGGCAGGTTTGCATGAAACTGTTTGATTTATTCAAGAAAAAATCGCTGACCCCAATTTCAAATGGCGGTAATGGTTGGCTACCCATTGTGGGCGAACCTTATATGGGGGCGTGGCAAAAAAATGACGAACTCAAACGCACGGATTTGACACATTTTCACGCTGTTTTTGCCTGTGTGAGCTTGATTAGCACCGACATTGGCAAGCTCCGCATTCGCACAAAGTCGGTACAAGATGGCGTGCTTTTGCCTGCCAAATCTCGTAGCCAAGCAATCCTGCACCGTCCGAACAAGCACCAAACTTGGCAACAGTTTATTGAAAATTGGGTAAGCAGTAAATTACTGCGTGGCAATGCGTATATCTTGAAACAACGAGACATTTTCAGCGATGTCTATCAGCTATGGGTGCTAAATCCTGACCGTGTTAAGGTGCTTGTGTCCAACGATGGCGAAGTTTTTTATCAGATTAGCACGGATAAACTTTTTGGACTGACCGAAACCACCGTGCCAGCGAGCGAAATCATTCACGACCGCTTTAACTGTTTTTACCACCCACTTGTGGGTCTTTCGCCATTGACGGCGTGTCATTTGAGCGTGGGGCTTGGACTGTCAATCCAAAACCAATCTCGCACGCTGTTTGGTAACAATTCTCGCCCATCTGGGATTTTATCCGTCCCCACCGACATCAGTCAAAGCAAAGCCGATGAAGTCAAAGCAAATTGGCAAGCTAATTATAGCGGTGTCAATCGTGGTGGCATTGCCGTGCTTGGCTCTGGGGCAAAATATGAGCCGATTGCCATGAGTGCGTCAGACACCCAAGCCATCGAACAGCTAAAAATGAGTAGTGAAACGGTCTGCTCGGTGTTTCATGTGCCAGCGTTTAAAGTCGGTATGGGTGAGGCAAAGGCAGGTCAAAAAGTTTCCGATTTGAACGAGATTTATTATTCGGACTGTTTGCAACACTACATCGAGGCGATTGAGAACCTGCTTGATGAGCATCTTGACCTTGAAGAAGGCGTGGAATGTGAGGCGGATTTATCCCCCCTTATCCGTATGGATAGCACCAGCCAAATTATGTACTTAAAAGAAGGCACACTAAGCGGTATTTTTAGCCCCAATGAAGCCCGTGCCATGCTTGGACTACCGCCTGTGGTCGGTGGCGAGTCTCCGCTGATGCAGCAGCAAAATTATAGCCTATCAGCGTTGGCAAAACGAGATAACAGCGACAATCCTTTTGGCAATGCACCAAAAACTGAACCACAAAAGACGGTCAAGCCACGCCTTAGAATACGAGCAGTTTTGGATAAAGGGGATAAAAAATGACAGAGTTTGCCACGCTTGATGAAGTCAAACACCATCTGCGTTATGACGATGACAGTAACGACACAATCTTGGCAATTTATCTGCAAACTGCTGAAAATGCCGTTAAAAACTACATCACAGACGAGATTAACGATGAGATGTTACCAAGCCTAAAAACCGCCACCTTACTCATGGTAGGCTATCTTGATGACAATAGAAACAGCGAGAATGGGGCAGAATTTGGCAACTTTTTACCCGCCCCCGTTCGTCAATTACTAAGCCCTTATCGCACCCCCACTTTTTAGAAACTAAGAGACAGTCATGAAAGCCACGCCACTTCGCCACCGCCTAAAACTCTACCAGCCCGTTACCAAACGCACCGCCACAGGAGCGGTACAAACAGGGCATTGGCTACATATTTTGACGCTTTGGGGGCAGTTTACGCCCTTATCGGTCAAAGATATTATTGCAGGACAAACCCAAGACAGCCAAATCACGGCACGGGCAAAAATCCGTTATCGTAATGATATTGATGGCACAATGCGAGTGCAATATGGTGGGCGAATGTATGAAATCGTGGGCGAGCCGATGGCGGATAATGGGAGTGGCAAGGAATATTTGACCTTAATGTTAAAGGCAGTCAGCAATGAAAATTGAAGGACTTAGCGAGCTGAACGCCAAACTACACCGCTTACGAGACGAAATCGGCAACAAAGACGCAGGCGGTGTGCTGTATTCGTCCTTGATGTTCGCCAGTACACCGATGTGGCAACAGGCTAAGAACAACGCCCCTTTTTTAACGGGTGTAATCAAAACCAATATCAAGCGTCGCAGACTAACAAAGGGCGACTCTGCCAATATTGACGGTGCGGCAATCGCCATCTATGTTGCAATTCAAGGCAGCCGCAAAAGCCGCCAAAATGCTTATTATTACATCTTTCATGAAGAGTATGGAGCAAGGGGGCGACCGCCAATCCCCTTTATTCGCCCTGCTTTTGATGGCAATGTAAGTAATGCCGAAAGCCGCTTTGCCCAGAAATTGGGGGAGCGGATTGATAAAATTATGGGCTAATCATTGCTATTTTGTTGCTGATTGTGTATGATGATGGTTACTTTTTTTGTAGGAGTATTTAAAATGCCATCACTAGAAGAAGTTGAGAAAGCCTTAGAGAACAAAGATTTGGGTATTAATTTTTAGGCAAAAAAGAAATTAAAGAATTACCAAATATCCTTTGGGAAAACGAATTGCCCGAAATGGCAATACAAGGGCTTTACAAAAACGGTAATGGAATTCTAGTTTGTACCAATTCTCGTCTAATTTTTGTTCATAAAGGCTTGATTAGCTTAAAAGTGGAGGATTTTCCACTTAAAAGCATTTCATCTATCCAATACGAAACTGGGATACTGCTTGGTAAATTGACAATTTTTGCATCGGGCAACCGTGCAGAGATTGGCAATGTGGACAAAAATTTTGTGCGTATTTTTGCCGAATATGTACGCTCCAAAATTTCAGGTGACGCCAAACAAGAAAAACCGAGCGAGACACCGCAAGAAACAAGGCAAGCCTCGGCAAAAGATGATGAAATTATTGTGCAGTTGGAATGCTTGGCAATACTAAAAGAAAAAGGTATTTTGACCGATGATGAATTTGTTGCTCAAAAAGCACGAATTTTGGGGCTATAAGGCTAATCAACTGACCCTTGACAAAATAGGATAGTTCTCGCTATCATTTTCCCATAATCCAAAACTATGTAACCGCTTATCTGACGATGGGCGGTTTTTTATTTCCCAATCAAAAAACTCAGCTCAACTGTACCGCCTGCCCGCTTGGCAGCTCTACCGACAGATGCAGCTTGCCACCTAGGGCATTGACATATTTGGTCAGCGTGTCAAGTTGGATGACATTGTCGCTGTTTTCTAGCTGCGAGATGGCAGATTGTGAGACACCGATTTTATCCGCCAGCTCTTTTTGAGACAGGTTGGCGTCTTTACGAAGCTCGGCTAGGCGAATAGCAATCAAGGCGTTTTTGGTACGCTCTTCGATACGGGCACGGCGAGCAGGGTCAAGGCTTGCCATCATCTCACGGTGTGTGGTGTACTTTTTCATAGGTCATTCTCCTGTAAATAGTCAGCATAGATGGACTCGGCAAGCGGTATCATCTTTTTATAAAAACGCTTATCGCCTGTCTTATCGCCACCGCACAGCATGACGGCTTGACGGATGGGGTCAAAGACATAAAAAGCACGGTATGGCTTGCCATCATGCTGAATGCGTAGCTCTTTTAGATTACTAAGCTGGCTACCTTTGATGGTGTCGGCATTAGGTCTGCCTAAGTGCGGACCTAATTGCTCTAGCAAGTCAATGCCATGATAGACACTGTCTTGCTCGTCGTCATCAAGGCTTTGTAGCCAACTACTAAAATTGGGGCTATAGATAACATTCCACATGGGCGATCTCGTTGTTTTTTATTTATTATAAGTTTTAGGTTATATTTTGTCAATCAGCCTTTAAGATGGGAGCATTAAGTCATGACCGCCAGTGAACGCATTTACAGCCTTTTATCTGATTTGGTGGGTGGGCGGTGCTATCCGCTCTTTGTCCCCGAAACTGAAAAATCGCCCCCACCCTATCTTGTGTACAGTATCATCTCAAACCTGCCAGACAATACCCTAGATGGCATCACAGGTCATGAGTGGGTGCGTGTACAGATTGATGTTTATACCAAAAATTATGATGATACCATCAGCTTATCTGCTGATGTGGTCAAACGATTGGATAGTATTACTCCGTCCATCTATGGCGGAACGACTTACCACCACGATGATGGGCTGTGGCGTGGGCTGATTGAATATGAATTTTGGCAGACTTTGCCAGCTTAATTTTTTTACTACTAACCAACTGACAGGAGGATAATATGTCAGCAATCTACAATAGTAGAAATTTAAAGACAGTCGTTAGACTTATCCACCATTTTATCACAACCAACTGACAGGAGCAAAAAATGTCAGCAGAAAATACCAAAGACAGCTTTTATCAGCTGTGGGTGTCTGAAACGGGCGAATCAGGCACTTTTAAAAAAGTGAACCGTCTAACCAAGGCAGCACCGCCCAACGAAGCCAAAGTGCTAGACGACATCACCGCCACCGATGACCGCCGTACAGTCAAAGCGGCCGTAGATTTTAAAGAAGAGTCCGAGATTGAGTTTGAATATGTACTACTGCCTGATGACGAGACACATCAGCTGTTACAGACAGGCTTTGATACTGGTAAAGAGCTGTATTTTCAGTATAAATTCGTGGAAGCACCCGCAGAGAGTCGTGAGTTTAAAGGCATGATTGCTGAGCTAACCACCGACGGCGAAGACACCAAAAAGAAACTTCGCAAAAAAGGCAAAATCACCATCACAGGCGATGTCAAAAAAGAATTGACCGTCTAAATCAACTTACTACCCAAGCCCATCCTATTGATGGGCTTTTGTTTTAAAAAAAAGGAAAAATTATGACCGCATTAACCAAACAAGACCTGCTTGCCATCATCGGTGGCGAAAAACCAACCAACACCACCATTGATGGCTTTGGTGAAGTTTTGATTAAAAAACTGACCGTCAAAGAACAATCAGAGCTTGCCAAGCTACAAGATGATGGTGTGAATGCCACTTTGCACATGGTCGCATTTTCGCTGTGTGATGAAGATGGCAAACGCCTATTTAGCGATAAAGAAGTGAGCGAGCTTGGCAAAATGAGTGCCGATCAGCTTGCCAAACTAGCGAGTGCCATCAGTGAGGCGAACGGCTTTAATGTGGAAGATGCCAAAAAAAACTAATTGCCGATGCTGACCGCCGTTTTTTGTTTAAACTTGCCGCCCATCTGGGTAAGACGGTGGGCGAGCTTGAACGAGTGCTTACGGTGGAGGAGCTGACCGAATGGCAAGCGTATGATGCCATTGACCCGATTGGCGGTTATCGCACCGATGCCAATTTTGCCATGCTTGCCTACCTGCAAGCTGGCGATAAAGATAAATCAATTGATGATTTTATCTTGTTTGACCCAAATCCAATGACCAATGAAGAGCGTGAGCGTATTCAAGCCGAAAAAGCCAAAGCTGAAGCAAAAGCTGAAGTAGCGGCGATGATCGCGATGTTCAACTCAAAATCATTGCGACACAACGATTGATTGGATACAATAGGGCTACCTTAAAAAAGGAGTCCTATTGTGAAACGACAAGTTATTTTTGCATTACTGGCATCATTGACAGCGTCAGCCTATGCCGGCAGCACCGTTACCGCCATCACGACCGATATAGATGACAGTATCAATAGTTTGATTTCATCATTAAAATCGCCATATGGTAATGGACCATCTCGCACTGACTGGTCCAAGCCATTATTAGATTTAAACTATCAGTTTGATGCATATAATGATCATTTGGTATTGTACACAAATTGGAAAAAGACAGCCGAATTTCCCAAACCTGCCCAAAGTGGCACATTTGATAGCACGATCTATAAATACAGCCAAGACGGTGTCAGCATTAACAGCACCAAAGACCGTATCGAAATCAAAGCGAACGATTTTGACAAGATTCTTGAACATTTAAACGGCAAAAATCCTGAAATCCCTTTGCTAAATCAAAGTGGCTATATGTATCCAAATCTTAAAATGGATCCTTATTCTTATAGTGTCAGCTTTAATCTTGAGAGTATGGAATTTTATGGCCCATTTAATTACACGCCACCGCTAAAAGCAGGTGAAAAGCTATCTGAAATGAGTGTCAATACTGGTACCGTGATTGCTTATCGTGTCGCTAATGGCGAATTAAAGCCAATTGTACATGATTTGACTGTTTATGATTATGATGAACTCAAAACCGCCGAACATTTTTTCATTTATGCCAAAGCTGGCAAAGGTGCTATGAAGCTGTCGACCGCCGCCATCGAAATCAATAAACCACAAGGCAGATTGACGGTGTATCGCAACTACCCCTTCCCTGCCAAATAACCCACCCCAAACACAAGCCCTTGCAATCGCAGGGGCTTTTTTATGAGCTGTCAGAATGTCAACCGTATCAAAATTACAAATTGTGCTTGAAGCGACCACGACGGCATTTGATCGTGGCTTGCGAAAAGCTCAAGATGGACTCAATGCCTTTGCCAAGCAAACGGACAAAATCCACGCCAAAATGGAGAGTTTTCAAAAACGCCATCAAGGTGCATTTGATGCCATGCAAGCCATCGGTGCAGCGTCTGCTGTCGGTTTGGTGGCAATCGGTGCAGGTATTAAGGCGACCACCGATGAAGCAATGAAATTTGAATCAGCAATGGCTGAGGTCAAAAAAGTGGTTAATTTTGAGTCACCAGACGGCATCAAACAGATGCGTGCTGAGCTCGAAGAGTTATCCACTCGAGTGCCTATTGCCTTTGATGGACTTGCCAAAATCGCTGCTGCAGCTGGTCAGTCAGGCATTGCCGCTAACGAAATCGTCAAATTCACCGAAGCTGCTGCAAAAATGGGCACGGCATTTGACATTACTGCCGAAGAAGCGGGGCAGGCAATGGCAGAAATGCGTACTGCTTTTAAAATGTCGCAGGCAGAAGTTGAAACACTGGCGGACAAAATTAACTATCTTGGCAACAACTCACCCAACGCTGCCGCCAAAATCATGGAAGTGGTACAGCGTATCGGTCCGCTTGGTGAGATTGCCGGCGTATCAGCTGACCAAATCGCAGCAATGGCGGCAAGCTTGACATCAGTTGAGCCAGATGTGGCAGCCACTGGTCTAAAAAACATGATGCTGCAATTGGTCAAGGGCGAAAGTCTGTCAAAATCTGCCAAAGCCGCATTTGACGACCTTGGCTTGTCTTATACCGAGATTGCCAAAGGTATGCAGACAGACAGCATTGGCACGATTAACAAAGTCTTTGAAGCCATCAAAAAGCTACCCGAAGAAGCACAAGCCGCTACAATTAACGATATCTTTGGCAGTGAGTCTATCGCTGTCATCTCACAGCTGATTAACGGCACTGATACACTCGGTAAGCATTTGCAGGCGATGGGCGATGCGTCAAAATACGCAGGCTCAATGAGCCAAGAAGCGGCAAATATCAACGATACATCTGCTGCCAAAATGGAGATGTTTAAGAACGCTACGCAAAACGCCAAAGCCGCCATCGGCGATGCGTTTTTGCCTGCACTTGGTGCATTGGCAGAAGCATTATTGCCAGTCATCAATGGCATCAAGCAATTCGCCCAAGAAAATCCGACGATGGTCACTGCCATCACAGGCATTGTCGGTGGTGTGCTTGTGCTTGGCACGGCACTGGGTGCAATTGGCTTGGCTGTGCCGCTTGTCACAACGGCACTCGGTGGTTTGACTGCCATTGCAGGACTTGTGGGCACGGCCATCGGTGCGATTAGTTTGCCTGTTGTGGCGGTGGTTGCGGCGATTGCTGCCCTTGTTGTGGCAGGCGTTTGGCTGTATAACAACTGGGATATGGTCAAAGCCAAAGCGATAGAAGTGTGGAATGCCATTCCTGAGTATGCAAGCCAAGCATGGCAATGGATTCAAGGCGTGTGGAGTGGTATTGGTGAGTGGTTTGGCGGTATTTGGGAAAGTGTAAAGTCCGCTGTCAGTACCGCCATTGATGGCGTTAAGCAAGCATTCTTTGGTTGGCTTAGCGGTATGCCAGCACCCGTGCAAGAGATGGTGGCGAACATTGGCAGTATCTTTAGTGGTATTGCAACCATTGCAAGTACTGCATGGGCTGGCATCACCGCTGTTGCCAAGACGGCATTTAGTGCTGTGGTGGCGGTATGGCAAGGCTTGTCATCAGCGGTATCGTCAGCTTGGCAAGGCATTGTGTCAGTCGCAACAAGCGTCTGGAACAGCGTCAAATCTGCTGTAGCGTCTGCCATCAATGCCATTAAGCCAATTATCACAAGCGTTGCAAGCTTTTTTTCAAGTGCTTGGAATGGCTTGGTAAGTGTGGCTCAAAGTGTCTGGAACGGTGTAAAAGCAGCCGTATCAGCAGGTATCAATGGTGCCAAGGCAGTATTGACAGCCGGTGTGACAGGCTTTGCGATTATCTTTAATGCAGGCTTTAACGCCGTAAAAACCGTTGTATCGACTATATTTAACGCCATCAAGGCATTGGTGCGTGGCGATATTAACGGCGTCAAAACCGCTATCCAAAGCGGTCTGTCACAGCTTGGCGGTATCGCTCGCAACGCCATGGGTCAGATGGTCAGTGCCATCACTAGCATTGGCGGACGACTGCGTCAAGCGGGCACTGAAATCGTGCAAGGTTTGATTAACGGTATCAGCAGCAAAATCGAAGGTGCTGTGGCAAAAGTGCGTGAGATGGCAAGTCGCATGAAGAATGCCGTGACGAGCTTTTTCGACATCAACTCCCCTTCTCGAGTCATGAAACAGATTGGTGAATGGGTGTCGGAAGGTATGGCGATTGGCATCGCCTACAAAGCACCAATGGCAGCTGATGAAGCCAAAAAGATGGCCGAAAACACCAAAAAAGCTGTCGAATCTGAGATGGAGTCACTGTCACGCTCAATCTTTATTACTCAGCAAAAAATTGCGGGCAATCCCTTTGCCGAGCTGACCACTGATATCGCCTTTGGCAAGTATCAAGGTCAGGACACCGCTCAATTACTGGCACTCAAAGAAGAAGAGCAACGACTGGGTGGCATACTCAGCATGATCGACAACTTGCGTAAACTCAAGCAAGATATCGCCCTAGTCGGCAAGTCAAACATTGAGATTATGGAGTGGGAGTACGAAAACACGGATAAGTATCTTGCCATTACCCGTGAAGTGTTTGACACTTATAAGAACGCCAATATCGCCCTTGCCAATCGCCAATTTGTCGAAAATGATATTAAAAAGGTCATTAACGAGCGGTCAGCAATCGGCAAGAATGAGATTGACCTACTCAAGCACAAGCTCGCCACCGAAAAAGAGTATCTGCACATCACGCAAACACTCAAAGACGGCTTGGTGGAGCAAGCCCAGCTTAAGCTATTTGAAACCAAGCAAGCCGAAGCTCAGCTTGAGCTTGCCAAAAAGCTGTATATGCTTAAAAATGCAAGCGACCCACTTGCTGAGAAGAAATGGCAGTTATCACAGTCAGGCATGAGTCCAGAGCAACAGCAAGCCCTGCTAGATATCGAAAATCAAGGCATGATTGCTGATAAGTTTGGTAAGCTGCAAGAAGGACTTAAGGCAGGCAAAGCGTTCACTTTGCCAACATTTAGCGGTACAGGGTTGGAAGGTGCTGGTAATGCGTTGGCAAGTGGCATCTCGGGCATGGCAAGTCTTGATAAACAGTATCAAGAACAGCTAGACATTATCCGCCAAGCTCGTCAAGCTCAGCTAGACATCAATGCTGACTACGACAAACAGGAATACGACCTAAAAGCCGCCCATGAAGCCGCCAAGCGTGAGCTAACATTAAGCTCAGCAGAAGGCATCGCAAGTGGTCTGGCTGGTGCGACCAAGTCCATGTTTGGTGAGCAGTCCAAAGTCTATCGTGCGATGTTTGCCGTCGAAAAAGGTGTCGCAATCGCCCGCTCAATCATGGCAATCCAGCAAGCGATTGCCTTTGCCGCTGCCAACCCATTCCCGATGAACATTGGAGCAATGGCAAGTGTTGCAGCACAAACAGCCAGTATCATCAGCAATATTCGAGCGGTCAAAAATCCTGTTGTCGGTCAAGCCCATGACGGTATCATGTCCGTGCCAAAATCAGGCACTTGGAACTTAGAAAAAGGCGAACGAGTGCTACCTAAGCACACCGCCAAAGCCTTAGATGATAAATTGGCAAGTATGGGTAATGGCAAAGCTATCAATGTGATTATCCACAATCACACGGGCGAGAAAGTACAGCAGACCACCGACAGTAATGGCGACATTCGCATCATTGTCGGTCAAGAGCTGGCACGCCAACTGCCTCAGCAGGTCAATGACCCTTACAGTGGCTTTAACAAAGCACTAAAAAACAACTACAATTTGGAGCGTAAGCTATGAGTGATTTGCCTAAGTTCATGTTAAAGCCGCATCGCTCTGGCTATGGCTTTGCCCTAAGTACTGGCGTGGTCAGCACTCAAACACAGGCAGGAATGCCACGCCAAAGACGCTCACAGGTAGGCGTGGTACATCATCTGTCAGTAACCTATAAATGCACTCGGCCAATGTGGCAGTATATGCTCTCTTTTTTGCGTGCCAACGCTGGGCGTGCGTTTATGGCGTATCTGCTCTTAGATGACATTGACCACCACTGGTATGAGTGCCGTTACACAGATGAACAAATCAATGTCAGCACGCTGGGCAACCAGATTTTTACTGCCAAATTAACGCTTGTTGTCAAGCCACGCCCTGTCAATGTCGGTCAAGACGAACTCATCGCCCTGCTTTATTCGATGAAAAGAGAAGAACAAGATGCGTATTTTAATCAGCTTGAAAAGCTCGTGAATGCAGACTTGCCCAAAATTCGGAGAACTTAATGGCAACAGATGCAGAAAAATACTACTGGCTCGTTGGTCGGCATGATGATGTTCGCTTGGAGTGTATTGAGATTACGCACCCCAGCTTTAGCCGTGCGTATCGCTTTGTGCGAAATCATACCGATGGCGTGCGTGTAAGGCACGAAAACGGCACTTACTACAATTATGAGTATCTGCCCTTGACCATCAAGCCGTCATCATCAACGGATAGCTTGGAGCAGTCATTTACCATCGGCATTGGCGATGTAGGCGATGTCATGCCTTATGAGATTGACCGACTAAGAAATGGTAAACACGCCACCACACGCCCCACGGTCAATTATCGGGTGTATCTAAGCAGTGATTTATCCTCGCCCATCGTGTCTGCATTGGGGCTGGAAATCACCGACAACACCCCTCAAAGACAAGGAGCGGTATTTACTTGCAAAGCCAAAGAGGTCAATAAGACTTCTACGGGCATTAAATACACTTTGGCGGATTATCCGACTTTAAGGGGATTTTTGTGAGTTTGCCCAAAGCTGTACCGCTGCCATAATAATAGCAGAGCGTGAAAGCCCTGTCTGCTCGGACAAGCTGGCAAGCTCGTCAATAAACTCTACAGGAAATTTATAACTTGCCACCTTGACGCCACGCTTGGCATCAGAATCGGCTTGGATTTGAGCTTTGGTTTTGGGCGTTTTGACAATCTTAGGCATTTGACAAATCCTTACATTCTTGGTAAGATAATCACAAGTTTTAGGAGTGAAGCGGTGTGCTTGCCCACCGCCCCAGCCTTTACAGGCTACCTGCCGTTAGTAAGCGTTGTTGCTTAGTAGTAGCAGGATAACAATGATGATTAGCTTTACGACTGCTTTCATTGTCTTATCTCCTAAGGTCGCCACCACTCAAGCAGGTCGGTGGCGGGTAACCTATCAAGACTTGGTGTTGCAGCACCTTGTCTTGATAAGCATATTATAGTAAATACTACACTAAAAGTCAAGTAATTATTGCAATTTTGTATAAAATTGTTGTGATTATTTGGCTTTTTTGCTATTGAGCTGACAGAATAATTTTGTAACCGTGCGTATTATTTGTTCAACATGGGGTTTAAAATAGAATGTGGATATGCTAATATACCTTAACAAGTCAGTTTTAGCTTGAAATTCTTTCATTTTTATGCTGGTTCATGCACTACCGTGAACATCAATATTCTACAACAAGTCAAGTGAAATTTGTCGTTTTGCTTGGCTTTTATTGACCCAAAAGGAGGGGTAGAGTTATGCATAATCACACAGCATATCATACACCATCAACTCAAAATGCCGCAAAAAGGATTGAGTCCGCTTTTGATACATTGGGTAGATTGATGCATCAAGAAGCCAAAAGATACAATGAAGAAAGAAAGAAAGTGCAAGAGAATTTAAATAATGGTGCAAGAATCACAAAACATAGAATCAATCTTTGACTTTTTGTATTTGGATAATACGAAAATCAAATCTTTTTATGCTCAATTAACTGGATTTGGTTCTTTGACCAGCATCAAAGAGAATAATAACAGCAATCATACTAGGCATACTGAGGGAAGCTTAGGCATCCCCTCTACTTTTAATGGCAAGCACGCTTATGGCTCATCTGAGCTGAGGGCTAATGAAAAGCTATATGATGCCATCCCTACCATGCCTCGAGAGATGATTGATAAACTTGATGAATTGGGGTTTATTGAAAGAGAACTATCCGAGCATTCGGCAGGAAAGTTAGTATTAATACAAGGCAAGCTCAGCATTACTGATGTTAACACCATAAAAGATATGATAGGGCCTGTTTTGATTCAGGAGTCTCTCAGCCAAATTGATCATCGGCTACCTCTTAAAGGCAGAAGCAAGAAAATCCAGCAAGCCAATAACGAGAACAAGAATTTAATTGATTTGATTAAAGCCATACCTTATGCACTAGAAGCAACATTATTTGTTGATGGCTGCTCTGTATGGATGACATTAAATCGTGATGAGATGGTTGGTAATCCACATGATATTAACCTAAAACATGGAAGTTTGATGCATGGTAAGTACTATGTTTTAGGTGTACTTGACGCCATCCCTAATGACGATGAAACCATCCCTACTGATAGTGAGTGGCGTAATTCATTATTTGCGATGGCAGCCTCTTTAAAAGAAATGATGGGTCGAGCTTCTAGCAGTTATGGCATTACACCCATCGCCATCTTTAGGGTGATTAAACCCTGCAGTTAATATTAACAAAATAAACCCACCCTTGTTGGTGGGTTTTTTATTGGATAAAATATGACATACAACGACAAAACCTACAACTGCCTACACTTCGCCTGTGATTTTTATGAAAGATTGACAGGTAGCAACCCACGCTTATTGGTTGGCGAGCTTTTGACAGATAAGGCGAATAGGCGTGTCAATCCCTCCGCCCTATCCGCCTTTTACCCCACCGATACGCCCACCGATGGCACATGGGCGGTCATGCACGGAGCACAGGTGCATATTGGCATCTACCAAGATGGCTTGATACACCACTTAACCGAGAGCGGACAACACGCCACACCGCCCCACATCGCCCAATTACAACACGGTAGGATTATCTATTATGAGCTTGATTGTAACCGTCATCAATAACGCCTTTGAGCCTGACAAGCAGACAGATTTTGTTGGCGATAATCTTTTTGAAATCGTCCAAAGAATCTACCCTAAAGGCTTACCGCTTAACACCTATCTGTATCATGACAAGTGGGACAGTGCGTGCGATGTTACGCCCAAGTCTGATGCTGATATTGACCATCTAAACCGCCTAACTGGGCGGTTTTATTTGGTGACCTATCCATCTGCCGCCTTACCGCTTTTGGCGGTGGTGGCTATCTCTGTGGACGTGTCGCTTGCCGTGGCATTTTTGATGCCAAAACCTGAAATTCCCAACACAGGTGCTGCCAGTCAACGAGGGGGCGAGAACATTCAACATCAAAGATTGCAAAATGCCCAAGATTTATTGTTAAAGGTGCGACCAGATGCGGACGAAAATTTGCAAGCCAAAGTGCGTGAATGTGCGTTAAAGGCGTGTTCGTGGGGACTGGGGCAGATTATGGTCTTTAATCACAAGCTGGCAGGATTTGACAACTTACAAGGCTTTATCAATGCCATGTATGACAGCGAAAAAGCCCAATTGCAAGCAACGATTGGCTTTTTAAAGTCGGCAGGGCTTGGCGGTGCGATGAAACGCAAAGACTGGCAAGCGATTGCCAAAGTGTATAATGGCGTGGCTTATGCCAAGTTTGATTATCATAATAAGCTCGCTCGGGCGTATGAAAATGCCTAAATTGGCATAACACCATTAACCCCAACTAGGCAAAATGCTTAGTTGGGGTTATTTTTTGTGGAAAATTTGCGGAAATTTTATTTTAAAATAAAATAAGTTATTGATTTATAAAATATTTTATAAATCAAATATCCAATCAATCATGGGGGTAATGGATATTCTTTTAGTATTTGATTTTAAATGATTTTGTAGGGAAAGCATTGATATATAAGCCTTTTATAAGGTTTCGATTTTAAATTACTTTGGATGATTTTAGCGGGTTTTTGATTATTTTTGTAGTTTTTACGGAAAATTTGCGTAAAATTATCATCAAAGGTCATCAAAATGGGTGGCATTCGCACACGCAAAAATAAAGACGGTATCAGTCGCTAATTATGCCGAAATTCGTATCGGTAAGCAAGGTTTTCCGCCCTACCAAGAATCTGCTAATTTTAGCACAAAAAGACAGTATAGACTTGGATAGCCAGACAGAAAGCCGAATGAAAAGATAATCCCAAACCGCTATTTAAGTGATGTTTTGACACTTTCTCATGGCTGATGTATCATGGCATCTGATGACTTTTTATCTACTGAGGATGTGATGTGCTAATATTGTTATATACCATCATCACTTGACCAAGTTTGGCTTAGCCTGTCACGAGAGACTTTCTTGATTTTTGGTTTTGCAAACAGTCTGTTTGGCAGCAACATTCGATGCAGTTCTTAGTAAGGATTTTTAATATGCAAGCAAAAATTTTACATTCAGAGCATTTTGATAGCAGTAAGGACTTGCATTATAGCTTTGGGCGGTTTGTTCTTTTGCCGCTGGGGGCTAAAAAAACGGAGGTCATCGCTGACGATAGGCTGGTTGCGGCAAATGTATTAACAGATACACAGTACGACAGTCTTAATAGTGAACTTAATGCCGTGCATACTGTTTCAGGCTTATCCACAGTCATTGCTTTTGCATCAGGTAATGGCTTGGCAACTTTATTGCTAAGCGGTTTATCCTTATTTGCCAGAAGCAAACGCCGAGTACCGCTGGTGCTACTTTTTGATGACGGCAGGTGGGTGGTGATAGAATCAAGTGTCAAGTTTGCAAAAACCATGCTAAAAAAAGCACCTTATTAACACACCATCGCCAAAAGTAATTTAGATTAAAAGCACTCATTAGAGTGCTTTTTTATTGGAGTCAGTAATGTCTTTACGCATCAATATTGTTCTGGGTGCTGATACGGTGCATTTTAGCCACAACATCCACAAAGCCACCGGCTACAATCGTTCATCTATCAAATGGATAACCAGCATAGCAGGCACGGCATACAAGGGGCAATATCCGCCCTATGCCAACGATTTGATGACTTTGCAGGAGCGAAACTGACCGTAACGCAGACGCTGGCTCAGTACCTAACCAGTAATGATGCCCAGAATTTTAAAGAGCAAATCTGGTACATCGAGCAAAAAACAGCCGATGACCCACAAGGCATTGTACAGTTTGAGCTATCCAACCCCACCGACTTTGAGAGCTTAAAAATCCCTGTGCGAAACATCACTGCTTACTGCCATTGGGCGGTGTGTGGGCGTTATCGTGGCGAAGAATGCGGCTATACAGGCACAAAACGCTATACACAAGATGGCAAACCCACCACCGACCCCACACAGGACAAATGCTCAGGGCTATTTGCCCATTGTCGGCTTAGAAACAATGAGGGTCGTTTTGGCGGATTTGTGGCGGCAGGGCTTGTTTAGTTTTGCAACTGTTTGGCGTGTGCAATCAATGCCTGTTTAATTGCCCCACTTGCCGAGCCGTACACCGCTTCAAGCTGGCATAATGCCTCATAGGCTTCTTTGTCGTGCTGGCTAAATTGCAAACTCATGTTTTTAAGTGATTTGGCACGGTATGAGCTTTTTGCTTTATGTTGAGCTTGCGTCATTGATGGCATCTTGATTTTCCTTGAAAAATGGGTTAAAGTATCAGGTAACAAGGGGCTGGCTCTTCCTTGAACCAGCTTGTTTGCTTATTAGTTGCCGCTTGATTTTAAAAGCAGGCAAAGCAAAACGATAATGGCGATTTTCACAATGTTACGCATTGTCGTTCTCCTTGTTGGTTGATAAAATCCCAACATCTTGTTGGGGGCTTCCTTAGTCAAGAACTGCCATTCTTGCCAAGTTGTGTATATTATACACTAGTGTATAATAAAAGCCAAGTATTTTATGCTTTTTTGCGTAAAATATTTGGCTTTTTTATTGTCTTAATTTCAATCTTGATACCGCCTTAATAGGGCGGTTTTTTTATGGCAGAATCAAATAAAAAACATTCAACTATACAACATTTTATCCCGTAAATTCAGCAAAAAGTAAGTGGAAACAATGGACATGATTGATGCCTAGATGGTGTGCTTTGTTGGGCGACGATAGCGACTTCGGTTTTTTTGATGTCGGCACTGATTTTTTCTGAGCTTCGGACAGTTTTGCCCCTCCCGTACCGTTTTTTGTCAGCAAATCATTCATCTTGCCAAGTTTTTCTTTAACTGTGCCTAATTGGTGTATTTTTTTATGTAAATCTTGTGTTTTTTCAATCACACTCTGAACTTCATGTTGAAATTTATCCAGCGAGTTTGTATTTAAATTTGGTACTTTAAGTTGCTCTGCTTGCTCCTTTAAATCGGAAAACTTATCAGCCAGTTCTTTTGCTGGTTGTACGGCTTTTTCTAACTTGGCAGTTAATTCATCACTTAATTTTAAGCTGACATTTAATGAAAGATTTGACATTTTAAATACCTATCCTTTAAAATAAAAACACATTCACCGGAGCGTAAAATGTCGTCAAATTTAAAATTATTCTCGGATTGTAAAACAGTTAGAGAACGCCAAGAATATTGGCAGTCAATCGAAGCTGATGAAAGCATTGACTCGTATATCTCTAAACTTCCTGAAATTCGAAAAAATACCGAAAAATTACAAAGACAACTAGACGCCGACAGAATAGAACATCAAAAACGAATGCAAGAAACTGAAATTTTTCGCAAACAGTTTGAAGCAGACGAGATGAGAAAATTACAAAAATGCAATAACCAACCACGCCAAAACCGTTCTCTTGGACTTTTTGGCAATCTGGTCATCATCTTTTTTACGCTTGTTGTACTTGCCATCTTGGTGTTTGGCGGTTTTGCTCTCATTGTCAGTATTCTTGGTCTCTTTTAATAAAAAACCCCACCATCTGGCGGGACTTTTTATTGGCTAGTCTGGACTGTTTCGCTCGATGGCGAGTGCATTCCAGTCCATCAGCTCGTCAAAATACCAACTTGCTTGATTAAATCACGCCCCAAATCCAGCCCATGTTTATTCAATCATGTTGATGGGTCAATTTCATCATGATTGCACCAAATATACAAAAGCCATTTGCAAGCTAGTGTCAAAAACCTTACAATGACAACAAATAACAACTTGGTCAATAACATGGCAAAACAACTAACGATTGGCATTGTGGCAGGCGAGGTATCAGGCGATGCTTTGGGTGCTGACTTTATGCACAAAATGAACGCTCTATACCCAAATATCCGATGGGTGGGCGTGGGTGGCACACAGATGATGCAGGCAGGACTGCACTCTATCATTGACATGAATCGCTTATCAGTGATGGGACTGGTGGAAGTCATTAAGCATTTGCCTGATTTATTTGGGGCAAAAAAAGAGATTTTAGCACAATTTGCCCGCCAAAAAATCGATATCTTTGTGGGTATTGACGCCCCAGATTTTAATCTTAGACTTGGTAAAGCCTTGCAAAATCAAGGAATCTTTCGTGTGCAATATGTCAGCCCGTCAGTGTGGGCATGGCGAGAAAACCGCATTCATAACATCAAGATGTCCTGCGATTTGGTGCTTTGTCTGTTTCCTTTTGAATTGAGTGTCTATCAAAAACATCAGCACCCTGCCGTGTGTGTCGGTCATCATTTATTAGAAAAACTACATAAAGACAGTAGGGATTTACCACACATTCGTCAAGAATTTATCAGTAAACATCGTGATAATTTTCCAACATTGGCACAGATTCAAGACAAGCTGTTGTGCATGATGGCAGGGTCTCGTCGCTCTGAAATTACCGCCATTTTACCCATTTTAATACAGGCGATGCAGCAGCTGGACGATGGGCAGACTGATTTTGTGTTGCCTGTCGTCAGCCAAGAACACGCCCAGCTTGTACAAACGATGATTGATGAACAAAGTCCCACTCTATTGCCAAAAATCCACATCATCTACGGCAGTGCTGATACATTGTCAATCAGTCAGCAGGCGATGAACGCATCAGACGCTGTGGTCTTAGCGTCAGGCACGGCAACGCTTGAAACGCTGCTACTGGAACGCCCAATGGTGGTGGTGTATAAACTAAACACGCTTAGCTATGTGCTTGCCAAAAAATTGATTAAAATCCCTTATGTCAGCTTGCCAAATATCCTATCCAACGAACAAATTGGCGAGCCGATTGTGCCAGAACTGATTCAACAGCAAGCCAATGGTGACAATATTGCTTGGCACATCAACACAATTTTGGATAACCCAACAAAACAAACCGACAAACTTGCCAGCACTTGCCAAAAATTGCGTCAAGACAGTCATCATAATCCTGCGGCAACCGTGTTGCAATTTTTTCAACAAAACATGACAGGTCATCACTCATGATGGATTTAACTCATCATCAAAATCAATGCACCATACACCAAACGCACAACACCCCACCAAGTGGCACCATTTGCATTGGTGTTGATGAAGTTGGGCGTGGCTCATTATTTGGGCATGTGAGCATTGGGGCGGTCATCATGCCCGATGAACTGACAGGGTATTTTGACGAGATTAACTTATCCGATGGTTTGTTTGCCTTATTAAATGACAGTAAAAAACTCACCGCCAAACGCCGAGAAAAGCTGTACGATGCCATCTTGTCTGATTGTCATTCAGCCGTACTGGTCGATGTGCCTGTCAGCGTGATTGACGCCATCAATATTCGTCAAGCAACTTTGCTTGGCATGAGTCTTGCCATCAGTACCCTACTTGTTCATCATCAGCCCAGCATGACTGATACCAAAATTTTTGTTGATGGCGATGCCAGCCCAACACTGTTGGCACCATTTGCTCAATTTGACATTCGCACACTCATTAAGGGCGATGCCATACATAGCAGTGTTGCTTGTGCCAGTATTTTGGCAAAGGTACATCGAGACAGACAAATGGAGCATTATGCTCACCAATATCCAGATTATGGACTGCACAGCCATAAAGGATATGGCACTGCCAAGCACAAGGAGGCGATATTGACGCACGGCGTTCTGCCAGAACATCGTCGAAGTTTTGAGCCCATTCGTAGTTTGGTGCGACAAAATCCATCAGCAGGCGTTCAGCCATAATGCGGTCATCACGCCTGCTACACCAACCTTAATGCAAAATTTAAATCTGTCAACATCACGCCCAATCTTGGCGTTTTAGGGTTAATTTTGATGCTTGTCGAGATTTTTTATGACGGGCTTTGGTATCATCTGCATCATGCACACCGCCCTTTTTTAGCAATGGATTTAATGCAACCAAATTGCGTCCGCTTGGTGATGATGGGGATTGTTTGGCTTGTTTTAATAAATTTTTTAGACTCATTATTTTTTCTCATCAAAATAAAAACGACATCAACCATGACATGGTAAATGCCGCTTTGCTTAAAATCACCAAAAAGCCATCAAGCCACTTTTAACGCTTTTTCTCTCGTTTTTTGAACTGAGCAATGCGTTTTTTATCTCGCATTGCTTTGGCTTTATTTTTGACTTTTGGATTCTTTTTACCTTCATAAGGGTTGGCATTTTGCTTAAACTCGACATGCAAAGGCGTACCTTCAAGTTTAAACACATCACGATAAATGTTTTCCAAATATCTTTGATAGCTTTTGGGCAGTGCTTGCGTCTGATTACCATGGATGACAATCACAGGTGGATTATGCCCACCTAGATGAGCATATCTTAGTTTGATTCGGCGACCACCAACCATGGGCGGTGGGTGATTGACCACCGCATCTTCTAAGATTCTAGTCAGGCGACTGGTAGAAACTTTAAACATTGACGCATCATACGCCTTATGAATAGAAGGGTATAAGTTGCCCACGCCATTGCCATACAAGGCAGAAATCAGATGAATCTTTACCCATGGCACAAAATTAAAACGACGGTCAATCTCAATCTTGACAATGTCTTTTTGTTCTTGGGTTAGACCGTCCCATTTGTTAATCGCCACCACAATGGCACGACCTGCGTCCAGTGCATAGCCAAGCATGTGCAAATCCTGATCGACAATACCCTCTTTGGCATCAATCACCACCACGACCACATTCGCATCTTTGATGGCTTGCAAAGTTTTGACAACAGAGAACTTTTCTACTTTTTCATCAATGCGGCCACGACGACGCACGCCTGCGGTGTCAATCAGCACATACTGACGCTCCTCTCGCTCAAAAGGAATGTAGATACTATCCCTTGTCGTGCCAGGCATATCAAACACCACCACACGCTCTTCGCCAAGCAAGCGATTGACCAAAGTTGATTTGCCCACATTAGGTCTGCCAATGATGGCAAGTTTTAGGGCATCATTATCCAGCTCCTCGCTGTCATCTTCTGACATCTTGTCGGTCAAAACTTCCAGTAAATTATTCACACCCTTGCCATGACTTGCTGCCATCGGAAATGGTTCGCCAAATCCCAACGCAAAAAATTCTGCCGACGCCGCCTCATGCACACCGTCCATTTTGTTTGCCACCAGATAGACAGGCTTACCCAAAGTGTGCAAAAATTTGGCGATTTCACTATCCGCCCCAATCATACCCACACGAGCATCAACCACAAAAACAATGATGTCCGCTTCATGAATGGCAGTATAAGACTGCGTCGCCATATAATCATCAATATTGCCACGCCCATCGTCCATCTCGCCAATACCACCTGTATCAACCACGATGAAAGACTTATTTTCGTAAGTAGCATCGCCATATTGACGATCTCGTGTCAAACCAGCCAAATCCGCCACCAATGCTTGTCGGGACTTGGTCAGCTGGTTAAATAAAGTGGATTTGCCAACATTGGGACGACCAATCAAGGCAACGACAGGCTTTACACTCATGATAATACTCTCAAAATTTTTGGGGCAGATGGATAATCAATAAAAAAACAGCAAATCCTTTGCCATTCATTGAACGACAAAGGAATTTTTTGTCAGGTTGGCTGATTAAAATTGCCAAACATTCGCCACGCCATTGGTACTTTGGGCGTATAGGCGATTTTGATGCACTTGCAAACTGGTCAAAGGCTGCTTAGTGTTCAAGCGACTAACGATTTTGCCCGTTTCATCAAACAGATGAATCACACCATCTTTATCGCCAATCGCCACATATTGACCGACTGTGACTGCATTGGTCAGACCACGAAATTTTAGTTCGTCATTTTGCCAAACTTGCTCGCCTGTCAAACGGTTAAAACCAATGACCTCGCCATCAATATTAGCCCCAATCACCAAAGAACCCAATGCTGCCACTGAACCTGTACTGGCAAGTTTGCTGGCAAAAATCGGCTGACCCTGTCTCATGTCAAAACCCATCAACTGACCGCCATAGCTTGCTACATACAGAATATCGCCTGCCATGGTTGGTACGCCATCGACATCACGCAGTTTTGCCACATCGCCAGTGCCTGACGCTAGACCAACACGCCCCATCCAAACAGGGGTGCCACTTGCAATATCCAAAGCGTGAACACGACCATCAGCACCACCAACCAATGCCGTGCGAGCATCTAATTGCCAAGGTTTTGCCATGCCACGCACCGTGACTGTTGGGGCTTGGATTGAATACTGCCAAGCAATCGCACCATTGCTGGCATCAAGTCCATAAACCACATTGCTGTTGGTTGAGACAATCACTCGATTGCCAGTAATCAATGCAGGAGCAAGACTGGCTGATGGCAAAGCGGTTTGCCAAAGCGTCTCGCCTGTCTTGGCATTCAAAGCAATGATATTGCCTGAACGAGCACCCACAACCACCAATTCATCGCCACCGATAGCGGCAGCACTGGTGATGGGCTGTTTTAGATTGACCGACCAAGCAGGCGAATTACCCACAAAACGAGTAACCGAACCGCCACGACTGGCTGCAATCAATCCGTCAGCAGTTGGGGCAATTTGCAAATCCACCACATCTTTACCGTGATGCTTACCACGCTTAATGATTGAACCACCCTGCTCCAACTTGGTGCTAAACACAGGGGTTAGCACTGTCATCGGTGCTGAAATCGGAATCAATTTGGCTGGTTTTCTATCATCTGGCTTGATGGCTTTTGTGCCACAACCTGCCAACATCATTGCACCAAGCACACCTGCTAATGCGGTCATTGCAAAACGCTTATTCATACGATATCCTTTTTATGTTGATGATACATCATCATTGTAATGGCAAATGTCTGATTATTGATTGCTTGTTTGTGGGGTTTTTGTATCTGCTTGACCATCAGCAGGCTGCTTAGTTGCCTCATCTGTGGCTTGTGCTGCATCAGTTGTGGCAGTATTGACAGTCGCCACCACAGCAGCAGGTGGTTCAATCGGCTGAACGACCACGCCCAAAGATTGTAATTTTAGGCTAAGCACTGCACGGTTTTCTTGACGAGCTCGCAAGGCTTCCCAAGCTGATGTATAGGCTTTTTTGGCGTTATCCACTTCGTTTTTGGCAAGATAAATATCGCCCAAAAGCTCTTGACGAGATGCCTCGAACGCCTGTGGCAATGCTTCATTGGCGGTTGCAAATGCACTCTCTGTATCGCCATCAGCCAGCATCACACGAGCCAGACGAATCTTAGTCATTGCCGTCAAGCCATCATCAAGCTCAATCTTGCTGGCTTCTTGAAGTGAAGCAATCGCTCCTTTTAGGTCATTATTATCCACCTGATGACGAGCTTTCATCATCAACCCTTGCCACGCATAGGTAGTATCGCCATGCTTTGCCACCAAATCATCGATTTGGGCAAACAGCTTGTTTTCTTCATCGACAAGTTTCTTTTTGGCAGCTTCGTCCAGCTGTGAATTTTGGGCAGTCATTATCAACTGCTCATTGGTATTACTGATGTTTGTATAAGCATCAGCCGCCACGGTATCAATTTTGGCATAATGATTTTGATAGTATTGCCAGCCAAAATAAGCCGCCAGCACCACCAATACAATCGTCAAGATGGTATTACCATGTTTTTTTAATGCCATCATTGACTGTTTATCTGCGTTTTGATTATCGGTTTGAGTTGTCATTATCTTATCCAAATAATTAGCTAATCTTATCAAAATCATCGGCTGGCACGGTTGCCTGCTCGCCTGTTGCCATTGTTTTTAGTGTAACTACACGATTTGCCACCTCATCATGAGCGATGATGATGGTATGCGATGCACCTGATTTATCCGCCTTTTTCATTTGAGCTTTTAGGCTGGCTGCTGATGCCATTTTTACTCTCAAAGTTGGGCGGTGCTGACGCAGTTTATCAGCATATTGCAAACCGTGCAAATAGCATTCTGGGTGAGCAACCACAAACACATCGCATTCAGCCTGTGCCTGCATTGGATTGACCGCTTCAATCAACAACATGAGGCGTTCTAGACCCATGGCAAAGCCCACCGCAGGTTCGGATTTATCAGCATCGCCCTTTAAAATACCCACCAAACCGTCATAACGACCACCGCCACACACGGTTGCTTGCGAGCCAAGTTTATCAGTCACCCATTCAAAGACGGTTTTATTGTAATAATCAAGACCACGCACCAGCTTATCATTGATTTCAAATGAAATGCCCAATGCCGTCAAATAATCCTGCACGGTTTGAAAATGCGTCAAAGTCTCTTCGCCCAAAAATTCATTTAGTTTTGGTGCATTTGCCAAGATTTCTTGGGTCTTGACATCTTTGGAATCCAAAATTCGTAGCGGATTGGTATCCAGTCTTCGCTGGCTATCGGCATCTAGCTGGTCTTTGTGTGCAATCAGATATGACACCAAAGCCTGACGATATGCCAAGCGTTCATGTGCCTCACCCAAAGTATTTAGTTGCAATTTAACCTCATGGTCAATGCCCAATGCTTGCCACATACGAGCTGTCATCGCAATCAGCTCGGCATCAGCATCAGGCAAGGCACTACCAAAACTTTCCACCCCAAGCTGGGTGAACTGACGATAACGACCTTTTTGTGGGCGTTCGTAGCGGAACATCGGACCGATATACCACAATTTTGGCGTATCGCCTCGTGTCAAATTATGCTCGATGACCGCACGCACGCACCCTGCTGTCCCCTCTGGGCGTAGTGTGAACGACTTTTCACTCTCGTCCTTGCCTGTATTTTGATTGCCATGCACCACGCCAAACATCTCTTTTTCGACAATGTCGGTCGCCTCGCCCACGCCACGAGCAAACAGCTCAGTCTCCTCCACCAGAGGTAGGCGAATCTGACTATATCCGTAGCCATCAAGCACTTGGGTTAAAATCGTTTCCACCGCACGCCACTTGGCGGTTTCGGTGGGCAAAATATCATTAAAGCCACGAATGGCGGTAAGTTTACTCATTTTTAAATCCTATATTACATTCATTTTAGTATATCAAACTATTTACCCAATAAATATGGAGCAAAGCGTTTCATTTCATCGGTACTTAATTTTTTAATTTGCGTTCTTAATACACGCAAAGTCATACCATCTTTTAGACAATAAGGTTGAGCAATTTGTGCAAATTCAAAAGGCTGATTTTCATCATAGACCACTTCATCAAACCCATTTGAAAAAATAACATCTCCCACCTTAAATTCATATCCACGAATGATTAACGCTTGTTTGTTATCGTCCCAATGCGTAACACCACTTGGAAAAACGATTAAATACTCATCATTTAATCCCAAACAGCCGTTTTTATTTTCCAATTTAGTCATACTCGCAGGTTGAATTTCTGGCAACCCTTTATCTTCAAATGGATAAGCAAAATAATTGCCTTGTGGTACAGCGAGCTTTTTACTAAACATCGTCCCTAAATAGACAATATTTCTCCCTTCTTGTAAACATTGTGCATCGGCTTGTTTGATAAATTGATGTTGTTTTTGCGTTGAATAAGGTTCATGACGCAGATAATTGCTAAAAATATAATCGCCTAGACGATATTCATCATCATATACCGTTAAAATTTGCTTTTGCTCATTCCAACTCGTGATACTATCAGGAAATACAGGAATTGAATATCGACCATCATCATGTTTAATCAATAAACAGCGATTTTCCATCACCACACGCCCTAAAAAGGCTGGTGCATCTTCAGCACCACCAGCTTTTAAATCCCAAGAAAAATAAGGATTTCGCTGTTTAATAATGGCTTGTGTATTCACATCGTCTTTTGGCATATCTTGGGTTGATGGACTATTTTGCGTGTTTGATGAACAGCCATACAGAGCCGTTACCATTCCTAAGGCTAAGACAATTTTTTGCATATTCATCATCACAATTCCAAAAGGGTCAGACCAAAATCAAATTATTGGCAACCATCTCCTGTACCACAACCAACTGCAATACTGCCCATAAACAACGCCCCAGCCGCAAGCTGAATCGGTGCGGTAATCACATCAGCGACGAAAGCAAATGGTTTTAATGCGGTTCGTGCAACTTTATTATCGTGATAACTCACGATTTCAATTGGATAATTGCCTTTGACTGGCTGTAATTTGGCATTGGGAATCGTACTTTTTGCGTACATTTTCATTTCAAATTTCATTTCGCAATTGCCGTACGGATTGGGCAAATGTGTGTAGCAATAACGGTTCAAAAATTCTTTTTCGCCTGCGTTTAATGGTTGACCCTGTTTGTCATAAGAGAATTCAAAGAACACATAATGGACTGGCACAATCCTTCCACCAAACGAATCTTCCAATTTAAAACGAATTGGTTTGGGTTTAAACGCCTTTAAATCCAGCACTTGACCGATTTTATTGAGATCTTGTAATTTTCTACCGCCAGCATTTCTGTCATCGAGTTCATAAGTATATTTATCGCCCAAAATGACCATATAGTTTGAATCTTGCACACCGTTTGCCGACACATAACTGAGCATATAACGCACATTATCACGCTCAACTGATTCGACCGAACCTCTCGTTTTACTGTTTAGATAACTGGTCGCACAGCCTTGTAGCATTAAGCCAGCAATCGTGGTCATTGCAATCATTTTTGTAAATTTCATTACATCGCTATCCTTATGGGTGTTTGTCGCTCTTCATCTTGATGGATTTTCCACAAAATCCACCCTTATTGCGATACCCTTAAAATCTCATTCGCCCTTTTCTCTGCCAATGCTTTGGCTTTTTCTCGTACCATTGCCTCAATTTCGTCCACCAATTTATTGGTGTCAATCAGATGACTTTTATCGCCATTTTTATACACCAGTGAATTAGGGCTTGCCCCCACCACACCAATATCCGCCTCCTTTGCCTCGCCCGGTCCATTGACTTTACAGCCAATCACCGACACATCCATCGGCTCACGAATGTCCTCTAATCGTGCCTCTAATTCAGTCATCACCTTAATGACATTAAACTCTTGACGGCTACAAGACGGGCAAGCAATAAAATTCACGCCATTAGAGCGAATACCAAGCGACTTTAAAATATCAAAGCCAATTTTAATCTCTTCTTCTGGCTGGGCCGCCAGCGAAATCCGCATTGTATCGCCAATGCCTTCAAGCAAAAGCCCACCAAGTGCAATCGCACTTTTTACCGTACCAGTACGATACACGCCAGCTTCGGTAACGCCTAGATGAAGTGGGCAATCCACCTGTGCTGAAATGAGCCGATAAGCGTCCATTGTCAAAAAGACATTAGATGCCTTGACCGAAATTTTATAATCGTGAAAGTCGTGGCGGTCTAAGATATCAATATGACGCATGGCGGATTCTAACATCGCCTCGCCTGTCGGCTCGCCATATTTTTTTTGTAAATCTTTTTCTAGTGAGCCTGCATTGACCCCAATACGAATCGGCAAGCCGTGATGTTTAGCACAGGCGATGACCTCTTTGACTTTTTGCTCATTGCCGATATTGCCTGGATTGATACGCAAGCAGTCCGCCCCAACCTCTGCCACCGCCAAAGCGATTTTATAATCAAAATGAATATCAGCAATGAGCGGAATATTGACCTGTTTACGAATTTGCCCAAACGCCTGTACACTGTCCATCGTGGGGGTAGAAACACGCATCAAATCCGCCCCTGCGTCCACACAGCGTTGTATTTGGGCGACCGTTGCCGCCACATCGCAAGTGTCGGTATTGGTCATTGACTGCACGCTAATGGGAGCATCGCCACCAATGGCGACATTGCCCACCATAATTTTACGAGTGGGACGGCGAGTAATGGGGGTGTGATGGGACATATTATTTTCCAACAATCAATATTACAATATGGCAAATCTTACTTTTATTGCCGCTATTCATTTGGGTTATTTTGAGTGTATTTATCTTTTTGTATATTTAAATACAAAGCCTGACTTAATAAGTCTGCATTTAAGCTACCTGCCTTAATCGCTCGGTCAAATGCCAGCACTGCCAAATCCAGATTTGCCTTAGTTGGCTGCCGCTCCCACAAAATATTGCGGATATAGGCAATATTCTCAATCGCTGCCAGTCGCCCATCAAAACCAATCTCGCCTGCCGCCTGCTCAAAATGCGTGAGTGCCGACACATAGTCCTGCCAAGCTGTCAAATACACACCATAATCATAATGTGTCTGCATGTCCTTATTATCCAAAGACAGTGCTTGTTGATAATGGCTTTTGGCAAGCTGTGCATGCTTAGGCTCGCCTGTTGCCTGATATACCTGTGCCAAAATGCGATGAGCGGGTGCGTGGCGAGCATTTACCTTGATTGCTAAATCAAGCTGTCTTTTGGCATCATCGATTCGACCGATTTGTAAATATTCCCAAGCCAGCTTGGTGTAGGTTTCAGCCAGATTGCTGTGATTATCAGTCATGATGTGTCTGGGTTGGTTTGATGTGGACTGACAAGCACACATCAAGCTCATCGCCAGTAATCCCGGAGTGATGCTGAGTATTTTTTTACCAACAAAAGACCATCTCATTCTAGCAACCTTTACACACTTTGGCAAATCAAGACGGCTGATTTTGTTGGCGTTTTGCCACGCTCTGTTGCCATTTAGCCGCTCGTCTGGTTCTATCTGCCACCTGCCCCACCAGTTGCCCACAAGCAGCATCAATGTCATCGCCTCTTGTTTGGCGTACGGTACAAACAAAGCCTGCATTGTTTAAAATATTAGAAAAGGCGTGAATACGATTGTTGCTAGACCGCTGGTAAGGAGCGTGCGGAAAAGGGTTAAAGGGGATTAGGTTAATCTTGCTTGGCAAATCTTTTAATAAATGAACCAATTGATAAGCGTGTTCGTCCGTATCATTGACCCCATTTAGCATGACATATTCAATGGTAATATGCTTTTTGTGGCGTGGATTTTCATCATACACATAGGCCTTGGCAGCTCTTATCAAATCCGCCAATGGATATTTTTTGTTAATCGGCACAAGCTCATTGCGAAGCTCGTCATTGGGGGCGTGCAGACTAATGGCAAGCGCCACATCAATGTCTTTTGCCAAATCATACATTTTTGGCACAATACCCGAAGTAGAAAGCGTAACACGGCGTTTGGATAGTCCATAAGCATTGTCATCAAGCATTAGGCTCATACTGGCAACGACAGGCTCATAATTTAACAGTGGCTCGCCCATGCCCATCATCACCACATTGGTGACCATATTTTTATAATCATTAGGCGACACCCCTTCATTATAGGAAGCATTGGCAACCCACAGCTGACCGATAATCTCAGCAGGTGTTAAGTCTCGTTCAAAGCCTTGTTTACCTGTACTACAAAATGAACAGTCCAAGGCACAGCCCACTTGCGAACTGATACACAAGGTTTTTCGTCCAAATTCTTTGCTATCTTCGGCAGGAATTAGCACCGTTTCAACCAGCGAACCACCAGCGACTTCAAAGACCCATTTTCGTGTGCCATCTTCACTAAACTGCTTAAACTTAACCTTAGGTGGCACAACGCACGCCTTATCATCTAAGATGGCTTGCAATTTTTTGGATAAATTACTCATCTGATAAAAGTCGGTTACGCCAAACTGATAAATCCATTTCATCACCTGCACGGCACGAAACTTTTTTTCACCCAAAGACTCAAAAAAGGTTTCCAACTGCCCTTTGGACATTCCTAATAGGTTGATTTTATTGGCAAATTGGTCTTGCTTGCCATCATCGGTTGGGCAAGAAGCGGCGATAACAGGGATTTTTTGGACGCTGGTCATACAAATTATCAAAAATAGCAATAAAATGGCTTATTATACTAAATTTTTGTATGAAAGTCATAAAAAACTAACATTCATCAATCCAAATACTCATCGTATCGGTATCAATGTGTGCCATCGCCCCAATGGTTAGCGTAAACAAAGGCTGGGTATGAGCAAAATCAAGGTCAGTCATCACAGGAATTTGCTTTAATATCGGATATTTATCCAAGATAAAATACAAGGTCTCATCATCGATTTGGCATTCTTTTGGAAATCTACCCAGTAGCAGTGCCTTAGGATTTGGATAATTTTGCAAGACGGCAGTCATCTGACGCAAGATGTCGTATCTATCATGGCCTTCTGCCGCCTCCAAAAATAGCACATAACCGCCAGCCATCTCATCCACTTTGGGAGCAAAAGGTGTGCCGTTAAGTAGCCCAAAAGTACACAAATTGCCACCAATCACTCGCCCAGACGCACGCCCTGCTGTATATACACGTCAGTTGGTTGGGTAAAATTGACGCTCTACATTGGGCAAAAACCACGCATCGCTCGACCACTGTGTCGATGGTGTCAGTTGGTAGCGATTTTGAGTCATTGCATTAAGCCATGCCATCGTCTGATATTCTTGTAATTCATTCATTTTAAATGACGAATAGCTTGCCCCCATATAAGTCGCCACCCCTGCCTTAGTCGTGATGGCATGCAACAATGCGGTGGTGTCTGAGTAACCACAGATGATTTTTGGATTTTGCCTGATAAGCTCATAGTCCAGATAGGGCAGCAGCTCATTGCAATTAAAACCGCCAATGGTTGCCAATATCGCCTTGACTGAGCTGTCGGCAAATGCCTCATGCAAATCCGCCACCCTGTCTTCAATGCTGGCAGAATTAAACAAATCATGAGCATGATAGTTGCTTGAAAAAGACACCATAAAGCCTAATTTTTCAAGCCTATCTTTGGCAGTCAAATTAGCATCAAATCCACCAATACTATCGATAGACGATGATGGGCTAAGCACACGAATGTGGTCGCCTTGTTTGAGTTTGGCAGGATAAATCATCATACACTTCCTTATGATGGTGTTAAAAAAAACAAAAGCGACTACCGAGCAGTAGTCGCTTTTTTAATGCAAAAATCAATTTTGCCAGCACCAATTAACGAGTGCGTGGGAAAATCTCATCTGCACCAAAGAAGTAAGCGATTTCACGCTCAGCAGAAGTGGTGCTGTCAGAGCCGTGAGCAGCGTTCTCATCGATGCTTACTGCAAAGTCGGCGCGAATCGTACCAGCAGCTGCTTCTTGTGGGTTGGTAGCACCCAAGATGTCACGATGTGCCAATACAGCATTTTCGCCTTCTAGAACTGACACCACCACAGGGCCTGAGGTCATGAATGCCACTAGGTCAGCAAAGAAGCCACGCTCTTTATGCTCTGCATAAAAGCCTTCTGCTTCTGCTTGGGTTAGGTGCTTGTATTTCATAGCAACTGGTTTTAGACCAGCTTTTTCAAAGCGAGCGATGATGTCGCCGATGTGGTTTTTGCCAACTGCGTCTGGCTTGATGATAGATAAAGTGCGTTCGATAGCCATGATATTTTCCTTAAAAAATATGCTAAGTGAATAAAAATGATGCTTTTACAATTTGATGTAAAACACCCCAGTATTATAACAAGTGCTATTTATTTTTGCATCTTTTTTCACAGACGAAATGGCAAATTATTTCATTGCCAATCCATCTGGTGTTCTTCTTATATCTGATGACTAGGAGTTTGATTCGTCTTTTTTGTGAACTTTCATCTGTGGCGACAAATAGCAAGGGTCAATATGAGTAGGCAGTGGTGCAACAAACCATTCATTGGTGCGATGACGGCGAGCCTCGATAAGCTGCATAAAAGTGCTTGAATCAGAACGTAACACCTCAAAATCTACCTGCTCATTGCTTGGGAGCATATCGCCTGTGCGAATGTGCTTGATGGCTGTACCATCTTTGGCAGGGTCGGTATAAAAACCCATCACGCCATCGCCACGCTTTAAGCTGCTTAGATGCTCGATACCTTGTAGCACCTTGCCCACCACCACAATTTGACGGTCAAGATGACGAGCAGGCTGACCGATGACCGCATACAAATCAGCAGTCGTGCCACTATCCACGCCCACATTACGAGATACACCAATCGCCCCATAGCAATGCAAAGCAAACGCCTGACCGTCTTTGACGCTGGCAGCAAAATTGCCCACAAAACCTGTCTTATCTGCATAAGGGTCAATGTCTGGCAATGCCACAAACTTCACCTGATTCACAGGACGACTGATTTCTACGGGCAACTTGTCTTTGGCATTGTCAGGCAGTTCTTTGCCGTCTTTATCATTGGCAAAATCAAACCAGCCAAATTGTGCCACATAATTGTCCTGCACTCGATAAACAGACGCATTGTCCCAAAAATTTTGCTTGGCAAGGGTGCGAATTCTTTGGGCGTGAGCAGGAGCAAACTCATCTGCCAGCTCAAAAATAATCTGCTTACCATCGCTAAGCGTGATATAAACCAACTTTGATTGAGGAATGCTCTGCCAAGCATCTTGTGGGGCATTTTTTAGGATTTCTTCGGTGCTGGTTTGCTTTAAAAGTTTGGCGGACGAATGTTCAGGCTTATCAGTCTGACTGTCTTTGGCAAACACCAAACCACTCATCAATACACCAGCCAATGATAGTGCCATCGCACCTGACAAAAAGGATAATTTCATACAACACTCCTTGTTTTGATTAGAAAATAACAGTGCATACCATCTTAACCAAAATTTCATGGCTTGTCATGCATTTTTTTGAATTTTTTTGATGAATTTTAGAGCAAAAGAATCATCATATCATTTGATTGATTTTCAAGCATTCATGTAATAGAATGAAAAATCGCCAGCCCCCAAGCAAAAATCTCACTCATGAACCAATCCGTCCTCACTCATTTTAATCAAACCATCTGGGCAATGCTCATTGGTACTTTTTTGGTAAAAACCACCTACTTTATGTCGTGGCCGTTTTTGATTGCGATTTTAAATGGCAAGGCTGGCATTTCGCCCATTGATGTTGGTATTATTTTGGGTGTATCGGCAGGATTATCCTCTTTTTTGGGATTGTATGTTGGGTATTTATCCGATAAATTTGGCAGAAAATTGCTAATGCTGATTGGCTGTTTCATATTGGCAAGTAGTTTTTTAATCTTAATTTTTGCCAATAATTTTTGGCATTTTTTTATTGTGATGGCGTTGATGGGTATTGGTTCGCCAGCCTTAGAAGTTAGTACCAAAGCAACCATTAGTGATAGTCTTAGTGATAAAAAGGTGCGTGAATTTGCCTTAAATATTCGCTACTTTTTAATCAATGTTGCAGGGGCGATTGGAGCCTTGATGGGGTTATGGCTTGGACTAAAAAATCCCAATGGGCTTTTTATTGCCACTTGTTTGGCTTATGTCTTTTATCTGCTTTGGATTTTTAAATTGGTATCGCCACCAAACAATACACAAACAGGACAATTGCCAGACTTATCCAATGTGATTACTATTATAAAAAATGATACGCTGTTTTTGTATTTATTGCTTGCCAATTTTTTATTATTGATTGTCTATTCGCAGTTTAATAGCACACTACCACAAATAATGACCCTATCGCTTGCCGATAAAGCCGTACAATTGATTGTGTTATTGGGTGTGGTTAATTGTGCAACGGTCGTTATTTTGCAATTTCCTTTATTAAAATTATTAGAAAACTTTGCCATTGGCAGACGGGCTCAAATTGGCATTTTTCTAATGCTAATTCCCCAATTTCTTTTTATGATGATTGATAGGCAAAATTTATGGGCGTGGGGCATTGTCTTTTTTATATTAAGTGTTGGCGAAACCATTTTATTTCCAACCATCAATATTAACATTGACCAATTGGCAAAACCAGAACTTAGGGGCAGTTATTTTGGTGCAGGGAGTTTAAGTCAGCTTGGACATTCAGCAGGTCCAATGTTGGGTGGATTTATGCTTAGTTATTATAATGATATGGCTTATTTTATATTAACCAGTCTATTGTGTATGGTGAGTATTATTTTATATCAAGGAATTTATCAAAGACAAATCAAGGCTTATTAACATTGGCTTTTTTGGCTAAAATTTGTTAAAATACGGCAAATTTTTATCAAAAAGAGATACGATTATGGGCTTTAATTGTGGCATTGTTGGACTTCCCAATGTGGGCAAATCCACCCTATTTAATGCTTTGACCAAAGCAGGCATCGCCGCCGAAAACTTCCCCTTTTGTACCAAAGACCCTAACACGGGCATTGTCCCTGTGCCAGACCCAAGATTAAAGCAACTTGCCGACATCGTAAAGCCTGAGCGAGTGATTCCCACCAGTATGGAATTTGTCGATATTGCAGGGCTTGTCGCTGGGGCAAGCAAAGGCGAGGGTATGGGCAACCAATTTCTTGCCAATATCCGTGAGACGGACGCCATCGCTCATGTGGTACGCTGCTTTGATGATGACAATGTCATTCATGTGGACGGACGAGTCAATCCCTTGTCCGACATTGAGACCATCAATACCGAGCTTGCCTTGGCGGACTTAGAGGCGGTTACTCGTGCCATTACCAATAACAGCAAAAAAGCCAAAGGTGGCGACAAAGACGCCAAAGCAATGCTTGATGTCTTTCAAAAAATTGAGCCGTTTTTGGCAGACGGCAAGCCTGCCCGTATGGCAAATCTTGATGACGATGAGAAAAAGCTCATCAAATCCTATGGGCTAATCACCCTAAAACCTGTGATGTATATCGCCAATGTGGCAGAAGATGGCTTTGAAAATAACCCTCATTTGGATGCGGTGCGTGAATTTGCCAAATCGGACAACGCCATTGTCGTCCCCCTTTGTAACCAAATAGAAGCCGAGATTGCTCAGCTGGACGAGGACGAAAAGGCAGAATTTTTGGAGGGTATGGGAATGAGCGAGGCAGGGCTTGACCGTGTGATTCGGGCAGGTTATGAACTTCTAAAAATGCAAACCTATTTTACCGCAGGGGTCAAAGAAGTGCGTGCGTGGACAGTGCCAGTCGGAGCGACCGCCCCAGAGGCGGCAGGGGTCATTCATACCGACTTTGAACGAGGCTTTATCCGTGCCGAAGTGATTGCCTTTGATGATTTTATAGAATATGGCGGAGAAAAAGGGGCGGCGGCAGCTGGCAAAAACCGCTTGGAGGGCAAAACCTACATCGTCCAAGATGGCGATGTGATGCATTTTAGATTTAATGTATAAACACAATCAATAGGGGTAAGTTTTTACCCCTGTTTTTTTAAGAATTTTTATGTAATATCAAACAGTAAGATATGAACCAATCTAATGTGATTGGTTTATCCAAATCATTCCAACAGGTATTTATGAAAAATTCACTGATTATCTTGACAGCCTTTGCCCTATCCGCTTGCTCCGTCCACTTTGAACCGCAAAGCGTACAAATGGTGGGCATCTCCACCCCTGCCACCGAATTTTGTTTAAAACAAAAAGGCTTTGTCAATCCTACTACCGTAAACGGCAGGCAAGTCAATATTTGCGAATTACCAAACGGTCAAAAGATGGAAGTGGACGCATTTTATCAAACCAATGGCGGTCGCTAGTTGCGATTTTTGGGGAATGTTGTTACAATATTTCTTATTATCCAAAATAAGGAACCAACATGAAACTAAATACCAAGCTACTGATTGCCGCCCTATTGGCAAGTTTTACCCTGACTGCTTGCGATAAACCTGCCCAAGATGGAGGTACGACATCAAGCAGTGTCGCCAAAACTGCGGACGCTGACAAACATGAACATCATGACCATAACCATGATGATAAAAATGAGCATCATGATGACAAAGACGAGCATCACGACCATGAGCATGATGACGAACATAAGCACGAGCATGGACACGACCACGAACATCACGGTCATGACCATCATCATGACGATGGCGATGCTTACCAATGTGCTGACAAAACTATCCGCATTGCCATTCATAATCACGAAGGCGAAATGGAAGCCCATCTAACCCATGATGACATTCAGTACGACCTAAACCAAGACCCAAACAATGCCAATCTATACACCACCAATAATGGTATTCAAGGCGATAACAAACCAATGAGTCTAAGTATCGATGGCAATAAGGTCAAAGTATTGGCAGCCGATCAAAGCACCCTGCTTGACTGTGTCAAACAATAATCCATACAATCCACCTGTCATTAGCAGGTGGATTTTTTTTGCCAGCTCTCATTAGCCAACAATGAAAAAGCAAAACCACAAAAAAACTTTTGCTTTTGACTTGCAAGAGATTTTCTTTTTATAGATAATATACAACCATTCACTAACTTTTTGAGTATTATCATGAGCATTGATGCCAAATCCACCAATCGAGAACAAAAAAAACGCCAAACTCGCCAAGCCTTTTTTAATGCCGTGCTTGATTTGTGCATGAGCGGACAGGGTTATAGCTCCATCAGTTTACGACAAGTGACTCGTGAAGTGGGTGTAGTACCAACGGCTTTTTATCGTCATTTTGATGACATGGAAAGTCTGGGCAAGGCATTGGTAGAAGATGAATTGGGTAGTGCATTAGCAGTATTGCGAGAGCATATCCAGCTTGGGCATAAACGCAGCTTTGACCGCCAAATTGCCAAGAGCGTGCAATTATTTTTTAAGGCGGTTAACGCCCAGCCTCATTACTGGCAGTTCATCGCCAGCGAACGCTTTGGTGGCTCAGAAGCTGTCCGCCACGCCATCAAAGAGCAAATCACCACCTTTGCCAAAGTCATGAGTGAAGATTTGGCATTGCAGCCTGCCTTTGAACACATCAATGCCTACGACCGCTATTTGCTTGCCGAAACCAGCGTCAATCTATCATTTTCATGGATTATTGATTGGTTGGATTTGACTTATACACCAAATTTTGATGACGATGAACCCAAAATGAGCAAAAGCGAACTAGAACAACGCAAAAAAGAAATGATTCATCGTTGCACTCGCCAAATGCAAATGCTACTATACGGAGCGTATAACTGGAAATCAAGCGAAGAGACGCTACTGGATGAACATATTGCCAACTGATTGATGGCAAAGATTTTTTTGTCATGATTTTGGGCGAATGATTGTATGGCAAACACCACCATCATAGTCGCCCACCAGTCGTCAAAATATCAAGCCATCTTTGTAAGCATCGTCATGATTATGATGATTTTAGGCACTCATGGCAGTATGCTAACAAACCATTTACAACAAAAAACAAACCAAACGCTACTTTCAAGCCTTTGGCTCATGCAAGATGAGTGACTGATTTTATTGGCTTGATTGTCAATCATTGATTTTTTATTGTACACAGTTGAACCATTTTTATCATCAATCTTATCATTATGAATACCAAAATCAACAAACCAAAATCCATCTTAAACAAAAAACCAATCGCTATGCCTATCATGGATACTCATGACGACCAAGCCAAACCCATCAAACCAAAAACCATCGCCAAAACCGCCATCGGCAACGCTCCAAAGGCAGATAACACCAAGCTCATCGCCATCACCAACGACATCATTCCAGCCAAATCGGTACATGGCGACAGACATATTCTACGAGTGATTTCTATCAATGTGAATGGCTTGCGTGCTGCCGAGAAGAAAGGTTTTTTTAATTGGCTGGCGACAACCGAAGCAGATGTGGTCTGTATGCAAGAAACCCGTCTGACTCACGAGCAATGGACGGACAAATTTAAACCCGAAGGCTGGTATGCCCATTTATTCCCTGCTCAAAAGGCAGGCTATGCAGGCACAGCGATTTATAGCCGATTACCCATTAAAAATATCACGACAGGCTTGGGCTTTGAGCTGGCTGATACACAAGGGCGATTTATCACGGCTGAATTTGATTTAACCGAATTTGGCGTTAGCGAACCTGCTTTTATTTCATCACTATATTTACCATCTGGTTCATCTGGTGAAGACGCACAAGCACGCAAGGATTTATTTTTAGAAGAATATAAAGCGATTTTAAAACGCTGGCGAGATGACAATAAATCCGTCATCGTGTGTGGCGACTACAATATCGTACATAAAAAAATCGACATCAAAAACTGGTCTGGCAACCAAAAAGCCTCTGGCTGTTTGCCACATGAGCGAGCATGGCTCGACCATATTTATGATGAATTAGGCTATGTGGATACCTTTCGTGTGGTGCGTAAGGAAGCCGATGTGTATTCTTGGTGGTCAAATCGTGGACAAGCCCGTGCCAAGAATGTGGGTTGGCGGATTGACTATCATGCCTGTTCGCCCGATTGGAAAGATAGAACAGTGGGGGCGTGGGTGTATAAAGATGAGTGGTTTTCCGACCATGCACCTGTGATTATTGATTATGCGATTGCTTAATCTACACCATCAATCATCTTATTTATCAAAGCAAAGGCGGTATAGACCGCCTTTTGTAAAACTTATCTCATCAAGACACGCCACATCAGTAGCCCTGCTGATTCAGCTCTCTATACTCATCACAGCCTGCTTGATCACCCAAATCGCAGGCTTTGCCATACCATTCTTTGGCTTCTTTTTTATTTTGACGCACGCCCTCACCATTAGCATACCGCACAGCAATGTTATAGGCGGCTTTTGCCCCACCTTGTGCATAGGCTTTTTTATACCATACCATCGCCTCGCTATGGCTTTGGCGAACGCCATATCCATTACTATACATATAGCCCAAATTATTTTGAGCATCTGCAAGACCCTGCTCAGCTGCTTTACGATACCAGCTCACCGCTTGGGCGTAGTCTTGTTTTACGCCATATCCATTGCGATACATCACACCCAAATTGTATTGAGCCTTTGCATTGCCCTGCTCTGCCAAGCGTTTAAAGATAGGGAAGGCTTGGGGATAATTTTGCTGTTTAAAATATTGCACGGCTGTATCAAAATCATCTGCCATCGCAGGGGCAGAAATGACTAGACTGCACACCAAAGCGACGGTGGATAAAATTCGTGTAAGTTTCATTAGCACTCCTTAACTCAAATTTGCTTTTAATCATCTATACTAGCCAAACTTCAAAATTGTTATGGTTTTTCGTTTGTGGTGAGTTTGTCGAACCATAACGGAAACTCACCCACAGGCAAGCTTGGGGCGAACGGTTTTTGTACCAGTTTTTAGGTTCGTTTAGTATACACCATCAATCATCTTATTTATCAAAGCAAAGGCGGTATAGACCGCCTTTTGTAAAACTTATCTCATCAAGACACGCCACATCAGTAGCCCTGCTGATTCAGCTCTCTATACTCATCACAGCCTGCTTGATCACCCAAATCGCAGGCTTTGCCATACCATTCTTTGGCTTCTTTTTTATTTTGACGCACGCCCTCACCATTAGCATACCGCACAGCAATGTTATAGGCGGCTTTTGCCCCACCTTGTGCATAGGCTTTTTTATACCATACCATCGCCTCGCTATGGCTTTGGCGAACGCCATATCCATTACTATACATATAGCCCAAATTATTTTGAGCATCTGCAAGACCCTGCTCAGCTGCTTTACGATACCAGCTCACCGCTTGGGCGTAGTCTTGTTTTACGCCATATCCATTGCGATACATCACACCCAAATTGTATTGAGCATCTACATCCCCTTGTTCAGTCGCTTTACGATACCAGCTCACCGCTTGGGCGTAGTCTTGTTCTACGCCATATCCATTGCGATACATCGCACCCAAGTTATTTTGAGCCTTTGCATCCCCTTGTTCAGCTGACTTACGATACCAGCTCACCGCTTGGGCGTAGTCTTGTTTTACGCCATATCCTCTTTCATACATCACACCCAAATTATATTGAGCCATTGCATATCCTTGTTCAGCCGACCTGCGAAACCAGCTCACCGCTTGGGCGTAGTCTCGCTCAACGCCTTGTCCCTGCTCATACATGACACCCAAATTATATTGAGCAATCGCAAATCCTTGTTCAGCCGACTTACGATACCAGCTCACCGCTTGGGCGTAGTCTTGTTCTACGCCATATCCATTGCGATACATCGCACCCAAGTTATTTTGAGCCTTTGCATCACCCTGCTCTGCCAAGCGTTTAAAGATAGGGAAGGCTTGGGTATAATTTTGTTGGTTGGCATATTGCACGGCTGTATCAAAATCGTCTGCCAGTGCAGGGGCAGAAATGGCTAAACTGCACGCCAAAGCGATGGTGGATAAAATGCGTGTAAGTTTCATTAGCACTCCTTAACTCAAATTTGCTTTTGATAATCCACATCATAACATAAAACCACGCCCCAAATATCAAAACCAAGCATATTAGGGCAAAATGATTTACCGTTGCCTTACTTAACTTCCAGTAATTTTACTTTGAAAATCAAGGTTTCACCACCATCAAACAGTGGGGTAGCCATTTGGGCATATGCCAAATCATCAGGAATATACAACTCTATTTCTCCGCCTGCCCGAATATATTGCAGACCCTCGCTAAGTCCTTGAATTAAGTCTTTGCCAAGCTGTGCTTGCATTGGAGAACGAACATAAGAACTATCAAACATTTCGCCGTCTATTGTTCTGCCTTCATAATGAAATGTTACCACCGAATTTGCCTTAGGTTTTTTACCGTTGCCTTGTTTGATGATTTTATATTGCAAGCCTGATTTTGTGGTGATAACGCCTGCTTGTTGGGCATTTTGGGTTAAAAATTGTTTGCCTTTGATACGGTTCTGATTGATTTTTTCAAGCTGTTTTTGTTGTCTTTGTTGTTCAATATTTGCCATCGCAATGAGTATTTGTTTATCAGAATAACGGCTTGGTTTACCTGCTATGGCATCGGCAACGGCTTGGCTTACCGCCTCTGGATAATTTTTTAGCTCATCTGATGTAGCAACTTCTTTAAGATATCCGTAAACCGCCGTGTAGGCATATATCTCATCGTCTGTGGGCTTGGCATGGCTAACTTGCGATGCAACACCAACCATCACACACCAACATAAAAACATACTGTTTAATTTCATTAGATTGTCCTTTTTTTGAGGATGGAAAAGCCAAACTTCATATTATGATTAGCAATAAAGTAAGTACCCAGCTAGAATTTTACTTTATTTTTAAAATATTGATTTGTTTGAGCCTGTGTCAGTTTTGAAAGATTTTTGGCATATGATAGTATATCAGTAACACACGCTTGCTCTTTGTTGATAAGCACCAACATAAGCAGGATTTAAAGGCTGATAAATCAGCAACCACACCAAGATGGCATGATATATACTTAATTCATATCAAAACTATACAGCAAAACCGTTCGCCCTAGTAATGAGCTTGTCGAATTATCGAAGGGCGGGTTTCCGTTATGGTTCGACAAGCTCACCATGAACGAAAAACCTTTGTCTGGTTTTGAATAGAATTGACTATATATTTTAAATTTTATTAGTATATATTTAAAAAATCAACACCTTATCAATAGACAAGGTGTTGATGGATAAACACTTGGTTGTTTTATTACTCTTTAAAAACAACCAAAGAGCATGGCTCCACTCCTACTGCTTTTAGTCGCTCATCGCCACCCAAGCCATCAAGCCAAATCACAAAAGCAGCGTGCGACACCTGCCCGCCCAGACGGCGAATGAGCTTGACTGTCGCATCTACCGTACCACCTGTGGCAAGCAAATCATCAATGATGAGTACATTATCATCAGCACCGATGGCATCGGTATGGATTTCTAGTGTATCTTCGCCATATTCTAGGGAATAAGACTGGGCGATGGTGGCTCGGGGCAGTTTGTTTGGTTTACGCACCAGCACAAATGGCACACCCAATGCCAATGCCACAGGAGCTCCAAAGATAAAGCCACGAGACTCTGTACCGACAATCTTGGTAATGCCTTTATCTTGGTATTGAGCAACAATGGCATCAACGGTTGCTTGAAATGCTGCTGGATTTTCCAAAAGTGAGGTAATATCACGAAATGTTACCCCTACTTTCGGGCAGTTAGGAATAGATTTGATAGAATTTTTGATGAGTTCAAGTTGATTCATTGATGACTCTTTATTAAATAAAAAATAATAAAATTAGCTAAATGATTAGACAGTCTTGTCCAATTGCAATACCTTAACATTGTCAAACCCCTGAGCAATGAGCTGTGCTGCTTGCATACGACTCATCACACCCTGCTGGCAATACAAAAGATAGGTTTTATTTTGGTCAAGCTCACCAAATCGCTTAGCAAGTTGATAAAATGGCAATTCAAGCACGCCAGCGATGGATAGCGGAGACTCGTCCACCTCCATCGGCGAACGAATATCCAACACCACATCATCATCGCCAATATGATGAACAATGTCAGGCATCACGATTTGCTCTGGCATTGTCATCTTGCGAATGTCTTCAACCACAGCTGTATCAATGGCGTGCTGCAATATCGCAAAATCAAAATGCTCTTCGGTTGCCAAAATCTTACTTTCAACCGCCTTGACTGTGGGCGATTTTGAAATCACGCCACAAAACTCAGGCATGGATTGGGCGATTTGCATGGTGCCAATTTGTCTGGTGAGATTGACGATTTGCTCCTTATCGTGCGTGATAAGAGGTCTTAATACCAAGCATGATGACGCTTTATCAATGATATGAAGGTTGGTTAAGGTCTGACTAGATACCTGACCCAACGCCTCGCCCGTCACAATCGCCTCAACATTCATGCGAGAGGCAATCTGGCTGGCAGCTCGCACCATCATTCGTTTTAGCACCACGCCCATTTGCCCATCGTCAATCTTGGTCAAAATCTCAGCCACCACAGGCTCAAAATCTACCTTGACAAAACGCACTTTATGCGATGAGCCGTAGCGTTGCCACAGATGATAAGCCATCTGCTTCACGCCCAACTCATGTTCTTGACCACCCAGATTAAAAAAACAATAATGCACACGACTGCCACGACGCATGAACAAATAGCTAGACACGCTCGAATCAAAACCGCCAGAAATCAAGGAAAGCACATCTTCTTGGGTGCTCATCGGAAAACCGCCAATCCCCTCATGTCTTGCCTTGATGAGCAGCATCTTATCTTGGTCAATCTCAATGCGTACCGTGACATCAGGGTCAGTTAGTTTTACTTTGGCACTCTCGATGTGCTGATTAAGTCCACCGCCCACATATTGCATCACATCTAGCGAACTAAAATCATGCTTGCCACGACGCTTGACACGCACACAAAAAGTCTTGTCAATCAGCTCATCACGGTATCGTGCTAGCGTCTGCTCAAAAATGTCGTGTATGTCGGTATAATCGCTTTCTTCAACTTCCAAAAAATGATGAATGCCAGAAATCCGCCCAAGCTGCTCGCAAATCGCCTGCACTTTGCTTTCATCTTTGGTGCGAACTTCAATAAAATCCCAATGACGAATCACTTTGACCGATTCATCAATGCGTGTCAAAATCAGATGGATATTCCCTGTTAAAACCTTGATGAAACGCTTACGAACCGACTGGCTTTTCATCATAATTTCAGGAAACAACTTGACAATAAATTTCATAAGTCCACACAGTTTAAACGAAAAAACATACCATTTTACCGCATTTGTTGGCAAAATTAAAGCAAATCAACACATCGTCTAAGATGGTCACATAAATCCAATCTCAACAAACATCAATACAAAAACTTGCCACAGCACGCTTTAAACTTATCGCCAGAACCGCACAAACAAGGCTCTTTATTGCTCATGGCGATTGGTACAGTTGGGTCTAAAAAATACCACCGCAATACACCCGTTTCATCTGCCACCTGCACAAATGCTGAGCGTTCATCATGGCAACCCAACACACCATCATCTTGACGATAATACGCCAAAAAATGCACTTGGGCGTGGCGTTTGCCAATCTTTGGTGTGTGGCTTTTGATGGATAAGGATTGCCAGTCCATTTGCTCAGCCCATGCTTGCAAGGCTTGTCTATCCAACAAAACCGCCTGTGCTGGCACGGTGGTCTTGATGATATATTCAATGTCTTTTAACACAAAAGCACTATATCTTGAACGCATCAATGCCTCAGCGGTATGTGTAGGCTTACCCTCATGGTAGGGCTGGCAGCACATTTGGTAAGTTGTCGGCATGTTTGTATCAGAACAAGGGCAAATCATGGGCAAATCTTCTCCAACAGATATGCCTGCGCATCATGTCCTGATGTCAAATCTTGTGCCACAGGATGCCATCTGCCCTCACCGTCCAATGTCCACGCCTGCAAATCATCGCTTAGATAATTCATCAATCCATCTTCATAGATTTTTTTGAATAATTTTTTATCCAAAATCGGAAACGCCACCTCCACACGGTGTAGCAAATTTCTATCCATCAAATCCGCACTGGCACAATACAGTCTTTCTTGACCGCCATTTTCAACATCATTGCCAAAATAATACACACGGGTATGCTCCAAAAAACGCCCAACCACCGAACGCACCCGAATGTTCTCGGATAAGCCCTTAACCTGTGGACGCAGACAACAAATCGAGCGAATAATCAAATCAATCTGCACGCCAGCACTGCTTGCTTCATACAGCTTATTGATGATTTTGCGTTCGGTTAAGGCATTAAATTTTAGGATAATCCTGCCTTTTTTGCCCGCTTTGGCATGAGCAATCTCATCATCAATATACCGCATGAGCTGCTGATGTAGCGTAAATGGTGCGTGCAAAATATGCTTGGACGGCAATGGTCTGCCCATGCCTGTTAATTGCTGGAACACCCCTGCAATGTCTTCGCACAGTTCTTGATTGGCGGTAAACAGTCCATAATCGGTGTACGCCTTAGCATTGCCAGCATGATAATTACCCGTGCCAAGATGTACATAACGGCGAATCTGACCCATCTCACGGCGGACGATGAGCATCATCTTAGCATGAGTCTTATAACCCACAATTCCATACACCACCACCGCACCAGCTTCTTGTAATAAATTTGCCACCGCAATGTTTGATGCCTCATCAAATCTGGCTCTAAGCTCAATGACAGCCGTCACTTCTTTGCCATTACGAGCAGCTTCGGCAAGAGCTTTGACAATTTCTGAATTTGTACCAGAACGATATAAGGTTTGCTTGATGGCAAGCACATTGGGGTCTTTGGCGGCTTGTCTAAGCAGATTCACCACAGGGGCAAATGAATGAAACGGGTGATGAATCAACACATCTTGTTTACCAATGACCGAAAACATTGACTCATCATCATTTTCTGCATGGCGAAATGCCTTAGGTATGTTGGGCGTAAAGGGAGCAAAGTGCAATCCTTCACGGTCAAAGTCGGTCAAAAATCTGGTCAAATTAACAGGACCATTGACACGATATAGCTGATTTTTATCCAAATCAAACTGTTTGAGCAAAAATTCGCTGATTTCCTCTGGGCAATTGGTCGTCACTTCCAATCTGACCTCATGACCAAAGCGGCGATTATCCAGCTCGCCCACCAAGGCTTTGGCAATGTCATCCACATCGTCCGCCACCGTCAAATCAGCATTACGAGTCAGGCGAAACTGATAGCAGCCTTTTACCTGCATGCCCAAAAACAGCTCGCCCACATGTTCGTGAATCACCGCAGAAAGCATCACATGATGTTCCTTGCCATCCGTCAATTCATCTGGTAAACGAATGATTCTTGGTAATGAGCGAGGGGCTGGTACGATGGCAAGGTTAATGTCTCGCCCAAAAGCGTCTTTGCCTTCAAGACTGACAATAAAATTTAGCGACTTATTGACCAGTCGTGGAAATGGGTGAGCGGGGTCAATGCTGATGGGGGTTAATACAGGCATGACTTGGGTGAAAAAATACTCTTTCATCCACGCTCTTTGAGCATCGCTTAGCTCGCCACGCCGCAAATAACGAATGTCATGCTTGGCAAGCTCTGGCAAGATGTCTTCATTTAAGATACGATATTGCTCATCAACAGCACGATGAGCAATGGTGCTGATGCGTTGCAAAACATCGCTGGGTCGTCTGCCATCAATGCCTGTGGCGGCATCGTTTTGCTGTTTGAATTTTTTGATGAGACCTGCCACTCGAATCTCAAAAAATTCGTCCAGATTTGACGAAAAAATCGTCAAAAAAAACATTCTTTCTAATAAGGGAAATCTAGGATTGGTCGCCTGAGCAAGCACTCGTAGCTGAAATCTTAGACTGGACAAATCTCGATTGATGTAGCAGTTTGGCGTATAAGCCCCTGTTTCGTCAAACAATTCTTCAAGCTCAATCATTGCTTGATGGTTGGCTTGGTGATGCTGGTTTAGGGCGACAATCTGTGTGGTCATGAGCTATCCTTTTTGTTGTACTGCAACTTAAATTATGATGGATTGGCTGGCAAAACAGCCGTGTTCATACGCCTTAAAATGATTTTTTGTTTATTTCTTAGGCGTTTTGCGTGTAGATTTTTGCCATAGTATTTGGGATTGGGCAGCAGACTGATGAGTAGTGCCGATTCTTCACGACTAAGTTTGGCGGCAGATTTACCAAAATAATGCTGAGCCGCCATCTCAATGCCATAAATGCCCTCGCCAAATTCCACGACATTTAGATACACCTCCAAAATGCGTTTTTTTGACCAAAACTGCTCCATCATCACCGTAATAATGGCCTCTTCGCCCTTACGAATGTAGGAGCGATGCGAGGTCAAAAATAGATTTTTGGCAAGCTGCTGACTGATGGTCGAGCCACCCACCGACACCGCCCCTGCTGCTTCATTGGCTTGCTTGGCGGCTTGAATGCTTTGAAAATCAAAACCATGATGGCTGGCAAATTTGGCATCTTCGCTGGCAATGCTTGCTTGTTTGGCTGATTTGGCAATGTGCTGATAATCCACCCATTGATGGCTGATGCTACCACCGTGTAAGCGATGGCTTAGCATAAATGCCGTCTGCTGCACAGGCATGACACTCCACACCGCCAGCAGTACCGCCACCAATACATGAAAACCCAAGAACAGCACCAAAAACGGTGCAAGCACCCATTTAAAAATCAACCGAAACACGCTACAATAACTCCAATTGATAACCCCAAGTATCATACCCAATCCCATGATTTTTGTATAGTTTTATTTTTGATATGCCCACTCAAACGCCATCGCCCCTTACCCAACTTGCCAAACTCTCCCAAGACCGTTTCGCTCTGACTCGACAACATCAGGGTTTTGATGATGTTCGTCAATATTTGATGCACGCTTTATCAGCACCGCACTCATCATCAGACTGGCTACTCATCGGTACAGACGGCTGTCATCTTTGCGACACCGCTTGGCACACGATACACACCGCCAGCCACACCGCACCACACCCACCCACCATCATCAAACTAGACTTAGCAGACAGTCACGACCCAAGACTGATTGACACACTTGGGACGCTTATTCCCATCTTGGTTACGCCCATGCAACTACTTTGCTATCCTTTTGGAGTGCTGGACATCATCAAACTTTTATCAACTCACAAGCCATCATAAAATTTGTATGATTTTTAGTCAAAAGAAACTAAATCACATACCAAGATGGGATTTTTGGTTAAATTTTGATGATTATATCGTTAAATCCGATAAATAACCACAATATATCAAATATTATCATAATTAAAAAGTATTTCTTTTTGTCAATCAAGGTTGTAAAATTGTGATGATTTTAACAATCAGGACGGACACAACACTCATCTTGCCAAAGGCAGATGAGATTTTGTTGTGTTTTTTTATTTTTTAGGCTGTTTTGACTGGCAAATAATTTTAACAATAATTATTGATAAGCAAACTGTCTTTTCTTATACAAATATATTCTAAGGAGCGTTTATGCATACTTTTTTGGCATTGATGCCAATCATAGTCGTATTCGCATTATTGGTCGTGATGCGACTACCTGCAAAAATCGCCATGAGCGTGGCGTATGTCGTTACCGCCTTATTGGCACTGTTTGTTTGGCAAGCCCCATTTAACCAAATTGCTGCTGCCACCACCAATGGCGTACTGACCGCCATCAATGTTTTGTTCATTGTTTTTACTGCTGTACTACTACTAAATACCCTAAAAGCAAGCGGTGCTATCAATGTCATTCGTCAAGGCTTTATGGACATTTCGCCTGACCGTCGTGTGCAGATGATTATTGTGGCATGGCTGTTTGGCTGCCTTATCGAAGGTTCGACAGGTTGGGGTACACCATCAGCCGTTGGTGCACCTTTGCTACTGGCACTGGGCTTTCCTGCGATGGCATCGGTCATGGCAATGCTTGTTATCCAATCTACGCCAGTTTCTTATGGTGCGGTCGGCACTCCGATTCTACTGGGTGTCAAAACAGGCTTGGATAACGAAACCGTTCATTCTGCCATTGCACCAATGCAACTGTCTGACTACCTAATCCAAATCGGCGGTAATGTTGGTGTGATTCACGCCATCATCGGTACTTTGATTCCACTAATTTTGTGCGGTTTCCTAACTCGATTCTTTGGCGAAAAACGCTCATTTACCGAAGGTCTAAAAGCAGCACCATTTGCCATCTTTGCAGGTCTTGCTTTTACCATTCCGTATGCACTGACTGCCAAATTGGTCGGTCCAGAGCTGCCATCGCTCTTAGGTGCGGTTGTTGGTCTGGCGATTGTCGTGCCAGCTGCCAAAGCAGGCTTTTTGACACCAAAAGAAACCTTTGATTTTGCTGCACGAGACAAGTGGGAGCAGGACTGGTTGGGCACTTTACCACCACCAGATGCCAACAGTGAAACCAAAGCAAATTTCTCATTGCTAAAAGCATTCTCGCCTTATCTATTAGTGATTGCTATTTTGGTTGCCACTCGTACCATCGCTCCGCTAAAAGACTGGCTAAATAATCATGCCGTCATTGTATTTAGCGATTTGTTCGGTACTAAAATCACCAGCAAAACTCAGCTACTGTATTCGCCAGGCACGGTACTACTATTGGTATCTATCGTGTGCATCTTCATCTTTGCCATGAAAGGCGATAGCGTCAAAGAAAGCTGGAAAGCCTCTGGCAAAACCATGTTGGCTGCTGCTCCCGCCCTACTGTTTTCTGTGCCAATGGTGCAAGTATTCATCAACTCAGCATCTGCCCCAGAAGCTGCCACACAGCTATTGGCAATGCCACAGGTATTGGCACACAGTGCTGCCGATTTATTTGAAAGTGCTTGGCCACTATTTGCCGCTTGGATTGGTGCGTTAGGTGCATTCATCGCAGGTTCGAACACTGTATCAAACATGATGTTTGCCAACTTCCAATGGAGTACTGCTCTGCAAATTGGTCTTGACAATCATTTGGCTGCCTATGTGGTTGCCTTGCAAGCCGTTGGTGGTGCAGCAGGTAACATGATTAGCGTGCATAATGTCGTGGCTGCCTGTGCGGTGGTTGGTATGGTCAATAAAGAGGGTCTGATTATTCGTAAGACCATCATTGCCATGACCTATTACGCAATCCAAGCAGGTCTGATTGGCATGGCAATCATCTTTAACCCAGTATGGTGGGTTGGTGCAGTCATCTGGCCAATTCTCTTCCTAACCGTGATGAGCAAAACAGGTGCAAAAGCCTAATAGCTCTAACACACCCAAAATAGGCTTGGTCAATCCAAGCCTATTTTTTATTTACCCACTCCATTAGCCTGAACAAAAAACCATCAACGCCTTGACAAATAGGCAAAATAATCCAAAAAACCACAAAAAACAAGCCTCATCGCTATTCTGTTTTGGGTAAAAAAGTTGTAAAATATACCAGTTTGCATTGATTTTTATCAAACAAAAACTCACAACAACAAAAGAGATACTCTATGGCTGACCTAAGCAAAATTACCGAGATTGAAGACTTACGCCGCATTGCTGAGCGTAAAGTTCCTCGCATGTTTTATGACTATGTAGATAGCGGTTCTTGGACACAGACCACTTATCGTAATAACGAAACCGACTTTGACCGCATCAAGCTACGCCAGCGTGTACTGGTTGATATGGAAGGTCGCTCGCTTGCCACTAAGATGATTGGTCAAGATGTGCATATGCCTGTGGCAATCGCTCCAACAGGTTTTACAGGCATGATGTGGGCAGATGGCGAGATTCACGCTGCTCGTGCTGCCGAAAAATTTGGCATTCCCTTTTCTTTATCAACGATGAGCATCTGCTCCATCGAAGATGTGGCTGAGAATACCAGCAAGCCCTTTTGGTTCCAGCTGTATGTCATGAAAGACAAAAAGTTCATGGAAAATCTAATCCGCCGTGCCAAAGATGCCAACTGTTCAGCATTGATTTTGACGGCAGATTTGCAGGTCTTAGGACAACGCCATAAAGACATCAAAAACGGTCTGTCTGCACCACCAAAGCCAACCCTAAAAAATATCCTAAACCTGATGACCAAGCCAGAATGGTGCTTTAATATGCTTGGCACAAAACGCCACACTTTCCGCAATATTGTCGGACATGCTGAGGGCGTGGGTGATTTGTCAAGCCTATCATCATGGACATCAGAACAGTTTGACCCAAGCCTAAACTGGGACGATGTGGCTCGCATTAAAGACCTATGGGGCGGTCCACTCATCATCAAAGGCATCATGGAGCCAGAAGATGCGATTTTGGCAGCCAAATCAGGGGCAGATGCGATGGTCATCTCCAATCATGGTGGTCGTCAGCTTGATGGTGCACCAAGCTCTATCGCTGCTCTATCTGACTGCGTACAAGCAGTACAAGCAGAAAACTCAAACTGTGAAATCTGGCTAGATAGCGGTATTCGCTCAGGTCAAGATGTCCTAAAAGCCATCGCTTTGGGTGCAAAAGGCACGATGATTGGTCGTTCATTCTTGTATGGCTTGGGTGCGTATGGCGAAGATGGCGTGCGTCGTGCCTTAGAAATCATCTATAAAGAATGCGACATCACCATGGCATTCTGCGGTCACACCAACATCAATACCGTCAATCCTGACATCTTTGTCAAAGGCACTTATGAAAACCTAAAAGTGGCTGACCCACACATCAGTCCTGTGCGTTGGTAATGACCAAAAAAACACCGTCCATATTGGCGGTGTTTTTTTATCTTTACTCATGCCGATTGACAGGCTCATCAGTCACATCATACAGATGTCATCAGCCACCCTACCCAATCAACAAAAAAAACCGTCAATCTTTGACGGTTTTTTTATCATCTGACCATGTGGTCTTATTTTGGCAGTTTTGGTGGGTTGGCAGGCTTAGGCAAGGGATTGACATTTTGCGGCTCTTCCACCTGAATATCAGAAAACTCCCCTTTATCCTCAACCACTGGCTCGGTAGGTTCTGGCTCTACTTTTGGCTTAAAGCCCAATCGACGAATGATGGCATCAGAAAAGAATCTGGTCTCTTTGGTTTCTGACTGCTCCTCAAAAATCATCTCACCATCGGTGGTGATTTTGGCATAACTGACCGATTCTTTGCGTGGCCAAAAAAAGTCCCAAGGGCGAGTCAAAAAATGACCAAACACCATGCTGTTTAGTTTTTTCCATTCAAAAATTTTGACCTCTTTGGAGCGTAATGCCACCATCAATGCCAGCGAAAAACTCACCAATAAATTGACCAAGCCAATCAAAATTACACCGATGAATGAGATACTGATGACTTGCCAATCCAAATCGCTGGGCGATAGATAATAGACACCATGTACAAAGTTTGCCGACGCAAAGGCAATATGGCGAATGTCCAAAGGCAGACCCAGCATATAACCCAGTGTGGCGGTACTACCCAAAAAACAACCAAAAATAAAGTTGCCCATGATTGCCCCCAGATTTGCTTCGACAAAACCGCCCAGTCGCTCCTGCCAACGAGTCGGCAAAATCTTGGCAAGCAAAGCATGTCTGCGAATGCGTTCGCCAATATGATTGTAGGCCGCTAAGTTGTCATAATAGCCAGCAATCAACCCTGAAAAAAACAAAAATACCCCAGCAATCGCTGCGTGTGGCAAAGACAAAGAAGCCAATGGGTGTAAATCATGCAACAAATGTGCCGCCATCTTGCCATCAATCATTGGCGTATCATGTAGATAGCCCCAAGTATAGGCAATCAAGAATGCCACAGGCATCGCCACCGAAATATTGCCCAAAATGGCAATGAATTGGGTACGAAAAATATCCACAATCAATTCAGCAAGTTTAGATAGCTGTTTGGCTTTTTTGCCAGAACCATCAGAAATGGTCGAGGCAATCGCCGCTGCCGTCATCGCAGGCTGCTTGGTTGCCACCGTTCCTTTGGCGATATGGATAAACACAAAGCCCAAACCATAAATCATACTGTTCACAAAAGCCCTGCCAATCGGTGCTAATGCCAGATGATATGCCAGCGTTTTGAGCGTTGCCATAAAACCAATAAACAGTCCGCCAATCGCCGCCTTGCGATACATACGCCAATACGCTGCCCTATCCGTGCCGATATAATGCTCACCCACACGCCCAGAATTTTCGGTGATTTTGCGAGAAAGTAGCTTGGTATTATTCTCAATCAAAGAAGCAAAAGTATAGCGAGTCTTAGCAGCTTTGACCACTTGGGTCATCAATTCAACCACCGCCTTATCTCGATTTTGGTCCTTGTCGGTAATCAGTTCAATCAAAATCTGCATTCGATGAATGCTTTGCTCCAAACGCACCAGCAGATTGGTCATGCGAATCGAAATGCCTGTTTTGTACACTCGCTTTCGCACACTAATCACAATCTCTTCACATTGTTCAAGCATCACCAGTAGCGGTGCTGGGTCAATGTCTTGCTCAGGCATTGTATCGGTCAAATCGTCCAACTGATGCAAGGCACGATACTGATTGACAAACAAAATCGCTTCTTGATTTTGGGCGACAAATGACGCTGAATGGTTAAGCAGCTCTGGATAAAACTCCATCAACTCAGCATGCAATCCCATGCCACTGATACGATAAGATAGAATCACAATCGCATTTAGAATGTTGTTTTTGATGGGAGCAACCAAGCCCAAATCACAAGGATTGACCTGCACCAGATTGACCAGCTCGTCCCATTTTTCCTCTTGGATATTGGCAAGCCAACGCCAATCGCTTTTTTTGCTAAAAATAAAATTGGCAAGCTCTACCACCAATTCTTCATTTGGCAATAATGGCAAAAATCGATGCCCAATCAAACGAAAGACGCTGTTTGAAAAGGTCTCATCTGAGGCAATACCTGTATCTGTGTATAGCGGAATTTGGCGGTATTGAAAGATAAGACGCAAAATAAATGCCGCCAAACCCTCTCCGTAGTCAGGATTATTTTTTAGCATGTTAATCAACACATCAATGCGTTCGTTCGCACCCTCGACATCTTCTACATCGACACGCAAAAAATCAACCAACCGTTTGAGCGATTCAGGCTCTGGTAGCTCTTTGAGCATCACAATGTGTTGTAAAATATGTTGCAATTCTGCTGTTTGAAAAGACACGCTTGCACTCCACCAAATATAAAAAAACAAAAAGGTGTATTGATTTGCCAAGTTGGTCAAGTCGCTGTTTGTGGTTAATCAAACCGCTTTTTGTCCAAAAAATCCATCAGCAATCAATACACCATTTGCAAATATGGCAGACAATTTAACACAGATATGCTCATTTGCCAAATAATTGTTGGTAAATTTGAAAGTAATTTTGTATCAAAAAATCATCACATTTAGACCCTCTAAACAATGCTTTTGGGTGTGATGTTTTATCAAACAAAAAATGACGAATCAAATGTCATCATGGTGGCAGAATCTACCCGTGCCATCTGTGCATGGCAAAATAATCTGGGTAATTGCTGTGCCACAAAATAATCTGCCAACGCTCGTCTGCTGTCATAAAACTCGCCTTCTTTATGATGACTGGCATCAACCACCAATAAATACATATAGGCATAGCATAAATAGCCCACCGTATGCAGATAATTGACCGCACTGGCATTGATGGCGTGTTTATCTTGCTTGACCACATCACACAAATGCTGCGTCAATGCACGCACCTCTTGTACCGCTTTCATTAAGGCTGTTACGATGCCATGCTGGTGTTTGGCACGCTGACAATCCTCTTGGATTTCGTCCAAAAATGCCATCATCGACACCCCACCATCTTTGACCACTTTTCGTCCAAGCAAATCCAATGCCTGAATGCCATTTGTCCCCTCATAAATCTGAGCAATACGAGTATCACGAACAATCTGCTCCATACCCCATTCGGTCACATATCCATGCCCGCCAAATACCTGCTGACACTCCACCACCGCCTCAAAAGCCTTATCTGTCAAAAAAGCCTTACAAACAGGGGTTAATAATGCCACCTTTGCTGATGCACGCTGCCGCTCCTCTATTTGCTGACCAAACTTAGCAATGTCTAAATGCTTTGCCACATACATCGCAAAAGTGCGAGCCGCTACACTATTGGCTTTGGCATTAAGCAGCATTCTGCGAACATCAGCAAAACCAACAATAGGGTCGGCATTTTTTTGAGGATTGGCTACACCAGTGTCATGGCGTCCTTGTAGGCGGTCTTGGGCGTAGGCGGTGGCATTTTGATAAGCCAAGACACTTGCTCCAAGCCCCTGCAAGCCCATGGTCACTCGCTCATAATTCATCATCACAAACATGGCAGCAAGTCCTGCATTTTCTTCACCCACCAAAAAACCTATCGCCCCATCAAAATTCATCACGCAAGTGGCTGATGCCTTAATCCCCATCTTGTGTTCAATAGAGCCTGCCTGCACGCCATTTCGTCTGCCCAAAGAACCATCATCGTTCACCAAAAATTTTGGCACAATAAACAATGAAATCCCCTTAGAACCAGCAGGTGCATTGGGTGTTTTGGCAAGCACCAGATGAATGATATTCTCACTCAAATCATGCTCACCGCCTGTGATAAAAATCTTAGTGCCTGTAATAGTGTAGCTACCATCATCATTGGGTGTGGCTTTGGTCTTAATCATGCCCAAATCCGTCCCTGCATGAGCCTCTGTCAAGCACATTGTTCCTGTCCATTCGCCTGCATACAGCTTATGTAAATATCGCTGTTTTTGCTCATCGCTGGCAGCGGCAAGCAAGCAAATGCTTGCACCAATGGTTAAGTTTGGATATAAGGCAAAGGACTGATTGGTGGTAAAAAGCATCTCTTCGGTCAGCATCGTTACCATCTTTGGCATGCCCTGACCGCCATAGGCAACATCGCCACCAAGCCCAATCCAACCCGCCTGTGCATACTGCCGAAACGCCTCTTGAAAACCATCAGGCACAGCCACCTGACCATCGCCCAAATATCTTGCCCCTTGTGCATCGCCTGACTGATTGAGTGGCAGTAACACCTTTGTGGCAAAATGAGCCATTTCCTCCAAAATCATTTCCACCGTATCCATGTCCATATGGTCAAGTTTGGGTGTTGTTGCCCAAAATTGTGCAGCATGAAACACTTCTTTTAGCGTAAAACGCATTTCATCAAGGGGTGCAGTATAAATGAGAGACATATTTATTTCCTTATAAATCAATGGGTTAAACAATATTACCAATCAATCATCAAACAAGCCGATGATGAATAAAATAAGCCAATTATCCACGATGTACAAGGCAAATAAAATGACCCAGCAGTCATTATTTTTATAAAAATAGAACGATGCCAATGAAAGTCGTTAAAAAAACGCCTAACCTTGTTTAAATATCGCCAAATGAAGAGTGTTAAGGAGGGAAAATAGAAAATTTTAGCACAAAAAAAACCAGCCTACAAAAGCTGGTTTTTTCTAATAATGGTGGGGTCGGAGAGACTCGAACTCTCACGGGTCGCCCCGCTGGAACCTAAATCCAGTGCGTCTACCAATTTCGCCACGACCCCAAATGTTTGGTTCAAAGCATCATTGCATTTGATGGACGCTATTATAGCCTAATATTTATTTTTGGCAAGCAATTTTTTGATTTTTTGATAAATTTTTATGTAACCATTTGATTTTTATGATTATTTTTATAAAAATATATATCAAATATCCATGCACATCACACCGCATTCATCATTCTTGGTTTGTCATTAACAAAAAAACATCCATCAGCCATCTTGTCATGCCGATTGGGTTTGTGCCACAATAAATCCGTTATTTATTTTTTCAACCACTTAGTCATTGGAGTTTTTTATGATTAAACAGCTTGCCATTGAAAATTTTCAACCAAATGACACTCACACCATTTGGGATGTCAGAGATTTAGAAAATTATCAAGCAGGTCATATTGAATATGCCCAGAACCAACCCCTAAATGGTCTAAGCAAAGAACTGCTGGATAATACCGAAGGCGACATTTATGTGCTGTGCGGTGGTGGTACCAAAGCCGAAAAGGCGGTGCAACTACTCGAATCACTTGACCCAAGTCGCAACATCATTCATTTGACAGGCGGAACTCGTGGTGCCATCGCTTGTGGCATGAACATCATCAGTGAAACTGGTGAATGACATTGCCAACAACATCTATTTGATGATGGATAAGCTGGGTTATGCCAAACGCTCACTTGGTTTGACGCATAACCCTGCAAAAAAAATTTTCATAAAAAATATATATAAATCAATAACTTATAAACTTTATTTATTTTTTTCAAAAATAGATGTTGACATACTGACCGTCTGACTGTATCATACGCACCACAACGACGCAGTTAAGCAATAAAAAAACAGCGTTGATTGAAAAAATCGGAGTGTAGCGCAGCTTGGTAGCGCATCTGGTTTGGGACCAGAGGGTCGGGGGTTCGAATCCCTCCACTCCGACCAATTTTTTAAAAGAGCCTTTTAGGCTTTTTTTGTTAGTACCAACCTAACAGTACCACTAGAGCGCCTGTAGCTCAGTTGGATAGAGCATCTGCCTTCTAAGCAGGTGGTCGCAGGTTCGAATCCTGCCAGGCGCGCCATTTGCCTGCTTATATTTTATTATGGTGGATGTAGCTCAGTTGGTAGAGCCCTGGATTGTGATTCCAGTTGTCGCGGGTTCAAGTCCCGTCATTCACCCCATATTTCACAAGAAGCCAGTCATTGATTTGATTGGCTTTTTTGTTGTATCATAACATTGTTTAATCTCTAAACAAATCCATACACCTCAGCAAGCCACTCGTATATTTCTGCACAAGCACCCACAAACAAATAAAATCTCTGATACCACTAAGCTTGATGGATGTAGAAATTTATTTTCTTGCGAAATTGTATTTTGTCTCTTACGAATATAATCTTCGATACAATTCCCAATCAAGCGGTTTTATACGGTTTAATACAAACCACCATAAACACGCAACCCCTTACAATGCGTGTTCTTGTGGTTTTGTCATCGTTTGCATTCCTCAGGTTTTAATCCAAAGTTTTTTAGTATGCCGTCTTGGTGTGAATAAATACGGCTTACTTTTGTTGTCGTGTATGATAACCAAAAGCCCTATGGTGGGTGGTAGCGTTATTTTTGTGGGTAGGAAGTCGAAAAAAAGAGGGTTTTTGGTGGGTTTTTTATACCCATGTTTCATCATAAGCAAGGGAAAAAATAAAAAAAGTATTTAAAATCAAATGTTTATTCATACCTAGATATTTAGATTTGCTGGTTGCAAAAAACTTTGAAATTTTTTAAAAAAAAAATCGTTTTTTAGCACCATCATTAAAAAATAAGCCTACTTTTCGCTATGCTGGCGTGGCTTATGGGCTGGTTTTGGGGCGTTTAATGGTGTTTGGGCTGGTGTTGGTGTGTGATTTGGCTTGCTTATTTATCTACATAAAAGCAAAACCCCAAAACATAGGTAGTAATGGGGCTTAGGTGTCAATGGTAACAACCCTATGGCAAGGGGTTTTATTGATTTAATAGCCAATCTTTAAAAAAGGGGTCATCAATTTCATACACACCATTATCCAGCCTAAATAACAATCCCTTATTAGATAGGGAGCGGATAGCCGATTGAATGGCTGGCGTGGTAATACTTAGCCCCAATAGTTCGCTTAACTGCTCTTTGGTGGTGGTGCTGTATGGTTCGCTTTGCCCTGTGGCAATGTGCGTTAATAGGTGCTGTTGTAAGGCGGTTAGGGATTGATAGCTTGACAAATAAACATCATTTGCCCCTGTGTCGGATAATAATTCTTGTTTGGCGGTGGCTAGGGTAAGCAATGGATTTAACGCCATTTTTTCAATTAAAGCCCTTGCCATCTGTGGGCTTTTGTTCATATCATTAAAGGCTTGCCATAACTCATCATTGTTCAAATCTCTTTTGGTGGTGTGATAAAACACCCCTGCCAAATGGTCGGTAAATGCTTTATCCAAATCAGGGAAAGTTAAATTTTGTCCATAATGAAAAAATGGGGCGGTACTTGATGAAAACATTAGCCGTAAGTTTTCACGGCTTGAACCTGTAAAAATCACTTTGATTTTATCTTTGTTTGTGTCTAGGGCGGTTCTAAGGCTGGCTATGATAGGGTAATGGCTTGCCCCTGCTAATGCTTGTATTTCGTCAAGCAGTAGCAAGGTTGGTTTATTTTGATTGGCTAGTGTGCTTAGGGCGTGCAATAAATCATCATTGCCCATTTGTGCCATTTCTACCTTAATGCCTTGTATCTCTATGCTAGATAGATGGCTTAGGGTTTTGGCTATCTTGCCCTTTGCAAAAGCGTTTAACTCATAAATAAAACGCTTTTGGGCGTTGGCATTATCCAAAAAGCTAAAATAAAACACTTGATAATCTTGCTCTTTGGCAAGTGGGGTAATGTCTTTTAATAAAAATTCGGTTTTACCCTTTCTGCGTGGAGCAAAAAAAGTTAAGGCGTGGGATAGTCCGCTATTAAACAGTCCCAAAACCTGCTCAGCTAGGGTAGTGCGTGGGTAGTGCCAAATGTCCTGCATATTTTTCCTATGGTGGGTTGTTGTAGCTTGTATTAGATTACCATAAACTAATTAGACAATACAAATCTAATGCTAACTAAATTAAGCATTGAATTGGTGCTGGCGTGGTTTTTTGGGTGGTTTTGGGGCGTTTAATGGTGTTTGGGCTGGTGTGTTTGGGCTTGTCCTACTCTGATGGCTTGCCTTGCTGTCCATTGCCCATCAATCGCTGTTATTTGGCGTTCTGTGGGCGTTTGGCGGTGCTTGTGGGCTTGGCTGGTGTGATTGTACCGCTTGGGGTGCTGGTGTAGGTGTCTTTGTTGGTGTAGTCTGATTATTATTTATTTCTAAACAATTAAAATTGATAATTTTTATAGTAAAACCAAATTTTACTAAGATTTTTCCCATTATTTCATTTTTCATATATTTAAAAACTTAATCAAAATCAGTAAAAATAATAATAAAATCTATTATTTGTATAAAAAACAACCAAAAATAGCCGTTTTTAATTCATAATTTGGTTAATTTGGTTTTTGGCGACCAAGTTTTGCAGGCATTGAAAATACTGGCTTAGATTATGATTTTCAATTTTTCATTTGGTCGTCAATGACCAAGTTTTGCAGTCATTGAAAACACTATATTACAGGGGTATTTTTTGGCATTTTTTTCATAATTTGGTCGATTTTCTGGGAGGGGTCAAAAAAAATTTAAAAAATGAGAATGATTATTATTCTCAAAAAATGGCTCTGGAAAGTACCAAACAATAAAAAATAGTAAATAAAAATAAATAATAATAATTATATATATAATAATAAATATATATAAATTATTATATATATAATTATCAAATATTAAAAAAGCCCTTTATTAGGGCTTATTTTGTTTTGTTGATTATTGTAGGCGTTTAATGCTTAGTTCTGTTGTGATTTCGCTGTTTGTCTTACCTAGTGATTTAAACAGTTTTTCAATTCCTGCGGTGCTTAGGTCGGTTGTCGTGCGTCTATTGTAGGTGTCAAAGTTGCCTTGCTTGATTTCATCAACAATATTCGCCCAATCATTCATCATTTCAATGCGTATGGGCAACTGGTCAGCTTCATTGTAGGCTTTTTCCACTTCGTTACCGTCAGCGTGGGCAAGTTGTAACTCAATCGCTTTATGGGGGTATTGCATTTGGTTGAGTGCGGTACTTGCCAAGCCTCTAAATCCGTGTCCTGTCATACGCCCTTTATAGCCCATTCGGTGCAAGACTTGCGTTAGTGCGTTTTCTGATAGTGTGCCAGTTTTTGTATGACGGCTATAAAACACATATTCTGTACCAAATCCATAGCTTTTGATGGTTTGTAAAATTTCTACCACTTGTGGGGCAAGCGGTACAATATGAGGGCGTTTCATTTTCATTCTTTCGGCTGGAATGTGCCAAAGATTGTTAATAAAATCAATTTCAGCCCATCGCATTTTAAACAGTTCTGCGGTTCGTACAAAGGTATAACACATCACATAAAAGGCGTGATGGGTCATTGTTTCCATGCTGTCAGCGTCAATATCGGCAAGCAGTTTGGGTAATTCTGTAATTTTAATGCGTGGTCGTTTTTCTTTGGTGTGCTTGCCTACAAATGCACCAATGCCACGAGGTACTGGATTTGTAATATTTGGCGGTGTGTTGCCCTTGACGATATTAAAATCATAAATTGCCCCAATACGCCTAACGCACCGCTTGGCGGTGTCTAATTTGCCTTGTAGCGTCAATTTGTCGCTAATTTGCATAATATCGCCAATGGTTATCTGTTGAATGTCCATGTCCCCTATGATGGGCTTAATATGATACAAATACTGGTTTTGCTCTCTTAAAAATGTTTTGGGTTGTAGTTGGTTTTTTTGACTGTCAAGCCATAGATTAGCAAAATAATCAAAGCTAGTGCGTTGTTTTTGCTTGTCTTTGGCTTGTTTTCTTTCGTCTTTTGGGTTTATCCCTTGTGCTAAAAGTTCTCTAATGCGGATATTTTCAGCTCTTGCCATTGATAGGCTCATATAGGGGTATTTACCTATGGTCATCTCTTGCTTTTGTCCGTTCCAGCGATAAACCACGCCCCATGATATAGTTCCTGTATGCCTTACCCACGCTTGTAAGCCGTTTCCATCGCTAACCCTTTTAATTTTGTTCATTGGTTGGTTTGGGTCAGCTTTCAAGCGTTTTAGTGCTAAGTCAGATAATGCCATAGTTTCAAGCCTTTTTAGGGTTATATTTTTATTGCTCACTAATATATCCCCAAATATACCCCCAAATCAAGCGGTTTTGTACGGTTTAATACGAACCGCCATAAACACACAACCCCTTACAATTCCTAACGATTAAGGGCGTTCGTGAACCAGCACGAACGCCCTTAAATTGGTATATGGTAGGCCCAGCAGGACTTGAACCTGCGACCAAGGGATTATGAGTCCCCTGCTCTAACCACTGAGCTATGAGCCCGAAAAGAAACTTTGGCGTATTATACACAACTCATCATTCATAGTAAAGCAAAAACTAGCTTCTCTTGATTCGCATGGCATTGAGCACCACAAGCAAACTAGATAGCGACATACCAATCGCTGCCAGCCAAGGTGGCACATAGCCAAATGCCGCTGGAATCAACACCGCAGTATTATAAATCAATGCCCATCTTAAATTTTGGCGAATGATTTTTTGGGTAATGCTGGCAACATGCAAAGCCTGCTTAATGGGCAACAACTGACCGCCAAGCAAGATACTATCACTAGATACCTGAGCCAAATCCGCCGCACCTGCAATGGAGGTGGATACATTAGCAGCCGCCAAGACAGGAGCGTCATTGATGCCATCGCCCACCATCATGACGGTATGACCATCTTGCTGCAAGCGTTTGATGTGATTGACTTTATCCTCTGGACTAAGCCTATAATGCACTTCATCAATACCCAAGTTCTTGGCAACCTGCAAGGCGTTGGGATTAGGGTCGCCTGTCAGCATGATGGGCGTGATGTTTTGTTGTTTTAGTGCATCAATCATCATTTTGGCATCTGAACGCACAGGGTCATTAAAATAAAATCGTGCCAACACCTGCCAAACACCATCTATGCTGGCAGACAGCACCACCGACATATTGGCTTGATATGTCGCCAAATCCTCCACCAGCGTTTGATTCTCTTTGCCATCTAAGACAAATTTATCATGCCCAATGCGATACCAAACACCATCAATCAAGCCCTCAATCCCGCCTGCAACATGATGCAAAATTTCACTGCTGGCTGGCAGATGAAGACCATGAGCTGCGGTCAAAATCGCCCGTGCCACAGGGTGCTTGCTCCCAATCTCCAAAGCAGCAGCGATGCTTAATGCTTGTTTTTCATCAATGTGATTGGTTATTGTGGCAAGCAAATTTGCCTGCCCCATCGTCAGCGTACCTGTCTTATCAAAAGCCACATAGCCAACCTCGGATAATGTCTGAATGGTATGTCCACGAGTGCTTAAAAAGCCAAAACTTGCCAAGCGATTGGTTGCCACCGTCAATGCAATTGGCGTGGCAAGCGACAATGCACAAGGACAGGTTGCCACCAATACCGCCACCGTCGCCCAAAGTGCTTGGCTTTTATCCACAAAAAACCACACCGCAAACACCAAAAGCGACAACACAAGCACTCTTGCCACAAACCATCTGGCCATTTTGTCGGCATCTTGGGCGATTTTGGGTTTTTCACTCATGGCACGATTCATCAAGCGGTCAATCAAGGCGATTTGGCTGTCGTCCACTTCTTTGGTGATGAGCATGATGAAGGGCTGACTGTCATTTTGTGAACCACCGACCATCGTATCGCCAAACGATTTGACAATCAAATCGCTTTCGCCTGTCAATAGACTTTGGGAGACGGTGGCGGTTTTTGAGAGTAGCACGCCATCAGCAACAATCTGAGAGCCTGCCTCAATGAACACCACATCGCCCACTTTGACACTTTGGGCAAGGATTTTGTCAGTATCATCAAGTCGATGATTGGTCAGTTTGAGCTCATCGCCATCGGATTGATGTGTTTGTTGCCAGCGTTGCCAAAATTGCTGTAATTGTGTGGTATCTAGTGTATTTTGTTCAATGCTGTCAATCAGCTCATGGGCGTGCGTGATTTTTTTGACCAAAATTGGCTCAATCACCACCAAATCGGTTGCCATATTAGATGCTTTTAGGCGAGCATTTTGTTCAATGTATCGTCCCGCCAGCAAGAAAAAAATGAACATCGCCACCGAATCAAAATAAGTCTCGCCAGCCCCAAGCAGTGTGGCGTATAGACTTGCCACAAAAGTCGTGACCAAAGCAATGGACACAGGCACATCCATATTGACCTGCTTGGCACGAATGGCATGATATGCCGACATAAAAAATGGCACACCTGAATAAAAAAATACAGGAATACTCACAAATAATGACACATATCGCAAAAAGTCCCGATGCTCAGTCAGCATACCGCTGTACGCCCCAAAGTACATACCAATGGAGAACATCATCGCTTGCATGGCACCAAGTGCAGCAATGCCTAAACGAATGAGCATTTGTTTGTTTTGGCGTTTGAGCATTGCCTCATGGGTATCTTGACGATACGGCTTGGCATCATAACCGACCGAATGCACCGCTTTTAAGATTTCACTGATGGGCAAGACGCTTTCGTCCCAATTAACTCGCATTCGTTGTTGAGTTAGATTGACCTGACAAGACTTGACACCTGACAAGGCACGCAATCTACTTTCAATCAGCCAAGTACAAGCAGCACATTTTAGATTTAATACCGATAATTCTGCGGTACTACCACCACTTTCGGCATAGACAAACTGTGCCTTAATGTCATCATGGTCATAAGCGGTAAAATTGATGGCGTCAGGCAAGCTGGCGGTTGGACTGATTTCACGGCGGTCTAAATAATACTGAGATAATCCAGCCTCCACGATGCTTTGGGCGGCAAGCTGGCAACCTAGACAGCACATGGCTCTGGGTTTGTCAAAAATCATCGTAAAAAACGGCTGTTTTGGTAAAATCTCACCACAGTGAAAACAGCTGCCTTCTGGGGGTAATACCAAACTTTGTTCAATTTGGTCAAAATCAGGAGAATTGGCTTGGTTCATGGTTTTGTTATTATGATGAATTTGACTTATTATAACACAAGCCTACGATGATTTTTTTGGGAAAATTCAGTAAGCATTGCCCAATATTCATTCATCATCAAGCAAGGTTTTTTCACAATTTTACCCCTTGCAAAATGAGTGAATTTCATTCATAGTAATGAGGATTTTGTTTGTAGGTTTTTTTATGAATCAGCGTCCCAGTTCTCAGCAAGGTTTTATCATCAGTCTAATTTTGCTCATCGCATTCATCGTTGCCATGATTGCCTTAGCGATATATGCCATGACGCTCAATAGCATCATTGTCAATAAGTTTGAGAATCGCAAATGGGACATTCCAGCAACACTGTATTCTAAGCCTTTGACCATTACGCCAGACAGTCCACTCTCGCCTGCCCAACTTGATGAATGGTTACGCCTACTAGGCTATCAAAAAGGTAATCTTCATCAAACAGGCACTTACCAAAAAAACAATCAAAGTTACACCATTCATACTCGCGGCTTTGATTATGGCAATGGCGAAAAAGACGACAATCAAGTCATACAAATCAGCTTTGCCGATGGTAAAATCACAAGTCTTCGCACCACCAAACCCAATGGGCAAGGTATGCTACGCCTTGAACCCATCAATATTGGCGGTATCTACCCTGCCAATAACGAAGACCGCCAACTGATTGACAAGACGCAGATTCCCCAGCAGCTGACGGACGCACTCATCGCCACCGAAGACCGTGCCTTTTATGAGCATCATGGCGTTTCGTTGCGTGGCATCGGTCGTGCCTTGCTTGCCAATATCAGTGGCAAATCCATGCAGGGTGGCTCAACCATCACACAGCAGCTCATCAAAAATTTCTATCTAAATTCTGAACGCACATTTAGCCGTAAAGCCAATGAAGTCATGATGGCACTACTGCTAGAAATGCACTACACCAAAGAAGAGATTCTGCTGGCTTATCTGAACGAAATCAATCTGGGGCAAAATGGCAATCGCTCAGTTAATGGCTTTGGTATTGCTGCCCAATTTTATTTTAACAAACCCCTAAACGAACTAAGCCTAGAACAGCACGCTTTGCTGGTTGGTATCGCCAAAGGCCCAAGTTACTACAATCCTCGCAAGCACCCAGAGCGAGCATTACAAAGACGCAACACCGTTTTGCATAATATGCTCATCACAGGCAAGATTAGCCAAGCCGCCTATGATGCCGCCATCGCCAAACCGCTTTCGGTGGTCAAAGTGCCATCGATTGCCAAATTTCCTTTTCCTGATTTTTTGGACATGGTACAACGAGAGCTAAAACTGTATTACAAGGACGAAGATTTACAAACTCGTGGTCTGCGAATCATTTCAACGCTTGACCCTATCGCCCAGCGAGCCGCCGAACAATCCATCAAAAAGCAGCTGACCGCCCTGCGTCAGCAAAATGCCGCCACCAAGCCATTACAAGCCGCCTTGATTAGTGCCAATCCAAAAACAGGCGAACTGCTTGCCTTAATTGGCGGTGGAGATGACTTTACAGGTTTTAACCGAGCCATCGATGCCAAAAGACAAGTTGGTTCATTACTAAAACCTGCCATCTATCTGACCGCCCTACAATCAGGTCGCTATCAGCTGACCAGCACCGTCAGTGACGAATCCATCACTTATCAAATTGGGCAAAATACTTGGACACCTCAAAACTACGGTGGTCGTTCGCATGGCAATGTACCACTCATCGATGCGTTGGCAAATTCTTATAATCAAGCAGCGGTCAATGTTGGTCTTGAATTTGGCATGGAAGCATTCATCAATCAGCTTGGTACCTTAGGCATCACCAGCCAAATCCCCCAATATCCAGCCACCATGCTAGGAGCAGTCAATCTGTCGCCCTTACAAATGCTGGGTATGTATCAAATTTTTGCCAATGGTGGTGCATACGCCCCCATTCATAGCGTCACCCGAGTGATTGATGAACAAGGCAACATCGCTCAAAGAAACCAAAATCCACAAGGATTTCGTGCATCACCACAAGCGGTCTATCTACTCAATCGTGCCCTGCAAGAAGTAATGCTGTCAGGCACTGCCAAAGGTGCAGGATTTGACGGTACGCTTGGTCTGGCGGGCAAAACAGGCACAACCAATGATTATAAAGATGCTTGGTTTGCGGGGTATAGTGATAATTATGTCAGCATTGTTTGGATTGGACGAGATGATAACAAACCCATTGGTCTGACTGGCGGTACAGGTGCATTACCCATCTGGGCGGACTACATGAGACGACTTAGCCTAAGCCCTGTCAATCTACCCATACCACAAGGCATCACTTGGCAATGGGTCAATCGCTACTCTGGACAGCTTTCTCATCAAGACTGCCCTAATGCCAGCTGGCTACCCATCATGGGCGAAGCAGACCAATTAGGTATTGATGAATGTGCCAGTATGATTATCCAGCAAAACACTCTATATCTGCCAGCAGAACCAACAGATGAATGGGGCAATGATGACAGATGGCATGAGACACAATCTCTGGACGAGGAGCAATACCCAACCTTAGATGATGAGCCATCAATGCCCGATGTGCAAGCCGAACCACCAATCATTCAATGGCAAGAAGACACTCAAAGCACCTATTAGTCCAAATATTCATAGGCGATGAGTGGATAATTTGCTATAATGCACCGTGATGACGATGAATCAATGCCCATCTTAATGCAAAGATACTTCATCAACCAAATTAATTTTTAAGGAATGTTTATGTCTTGGCAACAGCTACACCTACAATGTCCACAATCTGCTGTCGAACTTGCCGAAGCCCTATTTTATGAAGTGGGTGCGGTATCAATTTTATTAGAAGATGCTGGCGATGAACCCTTGTTTGAGCCCATGCCAGGCGAAGAACCTTTGTGGTCAGAAGTGGTGATGACGGCGATTTTTGACACCAACAGCGATGATACTTTTGCTCACACCAATTTTGAAAATCTGATTAGCGACATCGCCAGCGAAGTTAATGCCAGTCGTTTTTGGCTAAGCAGTCTTGAAGACAAAGACTGGACTCGTGAATGGATGAGTCATTATAAACCCATCAAATGTGCTGGCAATCTATGGATTGTGCCAGAGTGGCTAGACGCACCAGAACCTGACGCCATCAATCTTATCCTAGACCCTGGTCTTGCCTTTGGTACAGGCTATCATGCCACCACACGCCTGTGCTTAGACTGGCTATCACAGCAGGATTTGACCGATAAGTTGGTGATTGACTACGGCTGCGGTTCTGGCATCTTGGCGGTTGCTGCCCTGCTATTGGGAGCAAAAGAAGTGCTGGCGGTGGACATCGACCCACAGGCAATCCTTGCCACCACCCAAAACGCCAAACTCAACCAAGTAAGCGACCGCCTCAAAGTCTTTTTGCCTGATGAATTCATCGCCCATCGCAAAGACAATCCACAACTTGCCGACACCATCACCGCCAATATTCTTGCCAAGCCTTTGATTGGTTTTGCTCCTTACTTTGCTGAGCTGCTCAAACCAAATGGCTCTATCGTACTGGCTGGATTGATTCGCTCTCAGACCGATGAAGTGGTTCAGGCTTATGAGCCACATTTTGAGTTAGACCCTGCTTTTGCCTATGACAATGCCGAAGATAGTCATTGGCATCGTCTCAGTGGACACAAAAAATAAACCCGCCAATCCACCATACCAAGCAATCATCCAACCAAGATGGTTGCTTTTTTTACAAACAAGCTACACACCATAACACAAACGCCATAGCAAGACTTGGTCATCTTTGATACCATTTGCACAATTTTTGGGAGCTGTCATTAGGTGGATTGGTATGGATTTTGAGATAAACCAAGAACAATCATCAGATTATTTCAAAATTGACAAACCATCACCCAAGCACAGCAAAATGTTGCCTTTGATAAGATAAAACCCGATGAATACTGTAAATCAAACAACGCTTAACGAACCTACTCCGCTACACACTCATGTTGAACATGCGGTTCATCGCTATTTTGAGGCCTTAGATGGCGAAGAAATCAACAATATGTACGACATCTTTTTGGCGGAGATGGAGCGACCTTTATTGATTGCAACACTCAAACACACTCGTGGCAATCAGTCCAAAACCGCCCAACTGCTTGGGCTAAATCGTGGCACACTGCGTACCAAGCTAAAAACCTATGGCTTACTATAATATCATCAAACCGCTTCATTTGATTGGGCGGTTTTTTTATTTCCCCATGATACTTTTTTGTTAAATACACCCGTCCACCTATATCGCCGCATTGATTTTCCCCAAGTCAGCACCAAGCCATCAATTATCTTTTATCTAATGATGAGCAAACCCAAACCTTTCATTCATCATCAAAAGTACCAATCCATTTAACATCATCTTCACCAACCATCAATCAAGCACCAACAAATCTCTTGATAAAAATTTGGAGAAAAAATCATCATTTTTACTTTATAAAATATCGAATAACTGGTATCATCTTTTGTGCAGTTGATTGACGGATTGCAATGCTTTTTATTAAAGCAAAACAGTCATCAATGAACTTGCAATCACTTTGTTTTTGAATTTTCATATTGGAATGATACCATGAGTTCACAAAATTTCGCCTTGCTTTCTGTGTCTGACAAGACAGGGATTGTTCAGTTTGCTCAGGGCTTAACGCAACAAGGATTTCGCATTTTGTCCACAGGCGGTACTTTTAAACTACTGACCGAAGCTGGGGTTGATGCCATTGAAGTATCGGCACATACTGGGTTTAGCGAGATGATGGACGGTCGTGTCAAGACCCTACACCCCAAAATTCACGGCGGTATCTTGGGTCGTCGTGGCATTGATGACGCCATCATGAATGAACACGGCATCGACCGCATTGATATTGTGGCGGTCAATCTATATCCATTCGCCCAAACCGTTGCCAATCCCAATGTCATCATGAGCGACGCCATCGAAAATATCGACATTGGCGGCCCTGCTATGGTGCGTTCTGCCGCCAAAAACCATGCCCATGTTGGTATCATCACCAATCCTAGCGACTACGAACGAGTGCTTCATGAATTGCAGCAACATGGCAAACTTACTGATGCTACTCGCTTTGACTTGGCGGTTAAAGCCTTTGAACATACCGCCGCCTATGATGGCATGATTGCCAATTTCTTGGGGGCAAGACTGCTGCAAACTGGCGAAAACATCAGCGATGACGCTACTGCTAAAACCGCTTTTGCACGCACCTTTAATGTGCAGTTTGACAAGGCACAAGAGCTTCGTTATGGCGAAAACCCTCATCAAACAGCCGCCTTTTATGTCGAAAAAAACGCCAAAGAAGCCTCAGTTGCAACCGCAACTCAGCTACAAGGCAAAGAACTGTCTTATAATAACATTGCTGACACTGATGCCGCTTTGGAATGCGTCAAATCCTTTGCCAAGCCTGCTTGCGTCATCGTCAAACACGCCAATCCTTGTGGTGTGGCGGTCTCGCTGGACGGTATTTTGGACGCTTATGAATTGGCTTATCAGACCGACCCAGAGTCTGCCTTTGGGGGTATCATCGCCTTTAACCGTGAGCTAGATTGTAAAACCGCCCAAACCATCATTGACCGTCAATTTGTGGAAGTCATCATCGCACCAAGCATCGCTGATGGCGTGCTAGACATCACTGCCGCCAAGAAAAATGTGCGAGTATTGGTCTGTGGCGAATTACCTGCAATCAATGAAAGAGCCACTCAATTTGACTACAAGCGAGTCAATGGCGGTCTTTTGGTACAAGACCAAGATTTGGGCATGATTGACAAATCCGACCTAAAAGTTGTGACCAAACTTGCACCAAGCGAGCAAGAGCTTGACGATTTGATTTTTGCTTGGAAAGTGGCAAAATATGTCAAATCCAACGCCATCGTCTATGCCAAAAATCGCCAAACCATCGGCATTGGTGCAGGTCAGATGAGTCGTGTTAATTCAGCCCGCATTGCCGCCATCAAGGCAGAGCATGCAGGACTGGTGGTTGAAGGTGCGGTCATGGCATCGGACGCTTTCTTTCCATTTCGTGATGGTATTGACAACGCTGCCGCTGCTGGCATTAAGTGCATTATTCAACCAGGTGGCTCAATGCGTGACGAAGAAGTCATCGCTGCTGCTGATGAACACGGCATCGCCATGGTATTTACTGGCATGCGTCATTTTAGACACTAAATACATTGATTTGTATCAATCATCAAAAAAACCGCCAATCAAGACTGGCGGTTTTTTGTTGGCGAATGCTTAGTGGGATTGTGCTTTTAGAGCATCTTCATTGGTGATGATTTCATTAGTATCACGCAGGTATTGTAGATAGTCTTCAAGCTGATCAGAACCCACATTTTCACGCAATACAGACGCCGCACGCAATCTGCTGGCAGCATCAAGCTGGCTTTCGGTGGCTTTATCCACTTTGCCACCCACCATCAAACTTGCACCTTCATCGCTTTGCACCGCCCAGACATCATACTCTTCGCCAGACTGAGTCAAGAACAAACTTGATGATTCTTGACTGCTTAATTTTGGATTAGCACGAGTACTCATGCCCATGTTGGTTGCTGGTGTCAATAGTTTGCTGACGCCTTGTGTTTTTGCCAACGCCACCGCCTCTTGGGCAGCTTTTAGGGCAAGTTTGACCGCCTCTTCTTTGGCAAGCGTCTGGCGAATCTGTTCTTTTGCCTCTTCAAAAGTTAAAGGACGAGCTGGTTGATGATTTTTTGGCTGAACCCAAACTGTCTTATCGCCCAAAGTCAAATTTGGGCTGACCGCTTGGTCTTGAATGGTAAATTCATCAAAGGCAGCAGCAATCACGGCTGGCTGTGCCAATGCGGTTTGGTTTTGGGTCTGTGGATAATCTTTGATTTCCATCACCTCAACCCCAATCTCTTTGGCAATATCCGCCACACCCATGCTGTCTGTCGCCATATCATTGACTTTGGCGGTCAATTCACTCAAAGCAGATAGGCGTTTGTGTGTTGCAGCACGATTGATTAGTTCATCTTTTAAATCATCAAAAGATGGTGCATTGGCATCGGTTTTGGTAACCTTAAAAATATGATAGCCAAAATTCGACTGTACAGGCTGGCTAATTTGCCCTGTTGTCAAACCAAGCAATGCCTTTTCAACATCGGCAGCCTTATCGCCATACACGGCTGGATTGAACGCCCCAATCACACCGCCAGACTCCTTGCTTGGGTCTTGGGAATACTCTTTGGCAAGCTGTTCAAATGACGCACCCAAATCCAGCTTTTTCTTAATATCAGCAGCTTTGGCAGCGGCATCATCGCCTGTCAGCAAAATGTGAGCCAACTCTCGCCCATCATTGAGACCTTTTTCTTTTAGATAAGAGGTGTATTGTGCTCGCACTTCTTCATCGGTTGGCAAGTCAGTTTTGATGGTAGCTTCACTTAGCTCAATATAGCTTAAATCAACCGTTGCAGGCTTGACCATCTTGTCCTTGTTTGCTTCAAAATAGGTCTTGATGGCATCATCAGAAATCTGCACCTGTGCCACATAATCCTGCCAACGATAACGATGTACCCACACCTCACGAGCTTCTAGCTGCAAATCAAGCAAATGAGACACTTGTGAATTTGGATAAATGGCTGTGCCCGCAATGCCATTGATAAGCTGTCTTAGGCTAAGACGCAGTCGCTCCATGGCAAACAAGGCATCTTTACCCATGCCATTTTGTTGTAGATAAGCGGCGAATTTATCATTAGAAAACTGACCGTCCTCTTGAAACACTTCATAACCTTGAAGCATCTGAGTAATCATCGCATCAGAGACCGTCATGCCCAAAACAGACGCTTGATTTTCAAGCAAGGCACGATCGGTCATGCGTTTTAGCACCGCATCAGACAATGCTTTTTCGTTAATCAAGCTGGCATCAACACCCTGTTCAAGCAAGGCGTTGCGTTCGGCATTGACCTCCGCCTGAAACGCATTTAGCTCCACCGTTCTATCGCCAATCTTAATCAGCTCATCAGGCTGGATTCTTGCTCCACCAAAGGTGCTTTGCACACCCAAAAAAGCCATCGGAATCAAAGTGCCGACCAGCAAGGCTTTACCAACCCAACTTTGCAAAAAATTACGCATCTTTTCCATAGAAAAAACTTCTTATCTATCTATTTGCTCAAATAAAACTCATCTTGCACAGCAAATGCAATCAATGATGATTAAAACCTTACTATGATACGCTAATTTTACCCAATACTCAAAACTCTTTTTATACTTATTGGTAATTTTTATACAAAAATCGCCCAATTTAGCAAAATTTACCCAAAAAAAATACCCAACCATAGGGTCGGGCATTCATTCATCAAAAGACAAATTAGTTCAATGCGTCTTTTAGAGCTTTACCAGCTTTAAAGCCTGCGGCACGGCTGGCAGGAATTTGAATCTCTTCAAGAGTTTTTGGGTTGCGACCTGTACGAGCAGCACGCTCTTTAACTGAGAAAGTACCAAAACCAACCAACACAACGCTGTCATTTCTTTGCAATGCTTCTTGTACGCTTTCAACGAAGCCGTTTAGTGCTTTGCCAGCTTGCTCTTTGGTTAGACCTGATTTTTGAGCAATGCTGTCAATCAATTCTGCCTTATTCATAAAAAATTCCTCACAATAATCGTTGCTAAAATGAAAACTTAGAGTTTGCAAACTCTGCTGAGTGCATTGTAAGATGATAAACAATCTTTTACAAGCAAAAAAATCAAATTTTCTGCATAAAAATGCAAAAAATTACGCTTTTTGATACAAATTTTGGTTTTTTACCACCAAAACTCCAAAAATAACCCAACAAACGCCCACTGATTGCTTTTTTGATGCTTGCGTGTCGGTCTTGCTGGCGACCTTGTCCAAGAATTTGTTTTTTTATGTAAAATTTTATCATTGCCCCTGTTTTTCTGTTGCTCTTTGCAGTATGATGGTGATTTTATCAATAAATCAATCAGATTTTGCTGTTTTAAGGAATGATGACCATGACACAAGACCGCCAAACAACCCCAACACCAGCCGATGAAGGCGGTGTCATTTCTCGTGGCGTGCTTAATGTCTTACTTGTATTTTTAGAATCTGCCATCACGCTGATGTTGCGATTTGACCCCAAATTGCGTCAGCTCGCCTATCCACTTGCCGAGACAGGCAAAGTGGTCTGCATTCGCACCTATCTGCCTCATACCAAAATTTATGCCACTTTTAGTTATCGTGGGATTTTATTGGACGATACCCTACCTGCCAACAAACAAAATCCTGATGTGATGATTAACGCATACAGCTTTCAACTCATCAATGCCTTGATAAATCACAGTGAGGCAACCATCAACGCCCTGCAAATTCGTGGTCAGCAAGACGATGTCGAGCAAGTCAAGGCATTTTTGGTGCGTGTGGGCATTGGTGGGGCTATCCAAAACATCATTCACAAGCTCAAAGGCAGTCCAAAACCTGCCCCCACACCCGAACAAAAAAGCGAAAAACTGTCTGAATACAAAGCCAAAATCAGCGAACAAACCAAAAAAATCGACCAATTAGTCGCTGATAATCGCCGTCTAAACACCCAGATGGCAGAACTACAAAGCAAGCAAAAGACTTTTTTGGGTGGTTTTATTGTCAGCACTTTGATTGCCATCATTTCGATTATTTGGCATTTTGTTGCCTAAATTTTCTTAATCTTCATTATCCACACTCCCTGATTTGTCTAGCCAATGCAGGGAGTTTTTTTCTTCTTATCGCCACCGAATGATTTGTTAAAAAATACAATCGCAAAGATTGATTTTATTGATGGTTTTATCAGGGATTTAATCTTGACTTATTTACTCGGATTTTATTATAATAATCGTCATCATAAGCCATCATGGTTTTTATTACATTACCCAAGTTTTGACAAAAAACTAGGCAATTTTTTTGGAAAATAATCGCATGCGTTTAACAACTCGTGGACGGTACGCCGTTACCGCACTGCTGGACTTGGCAGTTCAAGAAAATCGCCATCAAGGGGCTGTATCTTTATCTGATATTGCAAAACGCCAATCCATCTCCATTTCCTATTTAGAACAGCTATTCTCCAAACTTCGCAAAAAAGGCTTGGTCAATAGCACACGGGGGGCGTCTGGTGGTTATCATCTTGCCAAACCGCTCGATGAGATTGATATCATGAGCATTATTACAGCCGTTGATGAGAGCGTCAATGCCATGCAATGCGGAGGCAAAGGCGATTGCCAAGATGGTTCAATGTGTCTGACACACGACCTGTGGCACAATCTGTCTGTGCATATCGAAGCCTACTTGAAAAATGTGACGCTTGCCCAATTATTACAAACCAAGCACACTCAAACCATTGCCGACCAACAGGAACGCAAGGCTTTTGAACACAAAAAAGACAATTCACACATCACAACAATCAACCTAGTTGGAAATTTAGCATGAGCCAAACATCTTTAATCTATCTTGACTACGCTGCTACCACACCTGTCGCCAAAGAAGTGGCTGACAAAATGGTACAATATCTAACCTTTGATGGCACTTTTGGTAACCCAGCTTCTCGCTCGCACGGTTTTGGCTGGCAAGCAGAAGAAGCTGTCGAAACTGCTCGTATCCAAATCGCCGAAACTGTCGGTGCTGACCCACGAGAAATCGTCTTCACCAGTGGTGCAACCGAATCAGACAACCTAGCCCTAAAAGGCGTGGCACACTTCTACGAAGGTCGTGGCAAGCACATCATCACTTCTCAGATTGAGCATAAAGCGATTTTGGATACTTGTCGTCAGCTAGAACAAGAAGGCTTTGAAATCACTTATCTAGAACCAGAAGCTGGTACAGGTCTCATCACCCCAGCCCAAGTAGAAGCTGCATTGCGTGAAGACACCATCTTGGTCAGTCTAATGGCGGTAAACAACGAGCTTGGTACAATCACTGACATTAAAGCCATTGGCGAGATTACTCGTGCCAAAGGCGTGCTGTTCCATGTGGACGCTGCCCAAGCAGTTGGTAAAATCAAAATCAACCTAAGCGACCTAAAAGTAGATTTGATGAGTTTTTCTGCTCACAAAATCTATGGCCCAAAAGGCATCGGTGCCTTGTATGTCAGTCGCAAGCCTCGTGTCCGTCTAAAAGCAGAACAACACGGCGGTGGTCACGAGCGTGGCATGCGTTCTGGTACTTTGGCAACACACCAAATCGTTGGCATGGGCGAAGCATTCGCTCTATCGGCACAGCGTTTTGAGGAAGACCATGCTCATGTAAAAGCCCTGCGTGATAAGCTGTGGGCTGGTCTGCAAGACATTGAGGAAGTTTATCTAAACGGCAGCCTAGAACACGGCATTCCTAATGTGCTCAATGTCAGCTTTAACTTTGTAGAAGGCGAAAGCCTGATGATGAGCCTAAAAGACCTAGCGGTTTCCTCAGGTTCTGCATGCACCTCAGCAACCCTAGAACCATCGTATGTACTGCGTGCCATCGGTCGTCCTGATGAGCTGGCTCATTCATCGATTCGTTTTAGTATCGGTCGCTACACCACCGAAGCAGACATTGACCATGTATTGTCTCAAATTCATGATGCGGTCAATAAACTGCGTGAACTATCGCCACTATGGGACATGTTCAAAGAAGGTATTGACCTATCTACTGTTGAATGGCAAGAACACTAATTTTTATTAAATTTTTCCCAAACCACCAAATACCAGCCATCGCAAGTGTATTTGGTGCATTAAATAAGAGATATTATTATGGCATATTCAGATAAAGTTATTGACCATTATGAAAATCCACGCAATGTGGGCAACCTAGACAAAAACGCCAAAAATGTCGGTACAGGTATGGTGGGTGCACCTGCTTGTGGTGATGTAATGCGTTTGCAAATCCAAGTTAGCGATGATGGCATCATCGAAGATGCGAAGTTTAAAACCTATGGTTGTGGTTCTGCGATTGCATCAAGCTCGCTGGTGACCGAATGGCTAAAAGGCAAAACCCTAGACCAAGCCGCCGCCATCAAAAACAAAGACATCGCCGAAGAGCTTGCTCTACCACCTGTCAAAGTACACTGCTCTGTACTTGCTGAGGACGCCATCAAGGCTGCCATCGAAGATTATCAATCTAAGGCACAAGCCTAAGTCCAGCTCTGGTTAGTCAGGCAGTCTTAGCTTGACTAACCCACCATTATCACCATCAATCATCAGGAGTTTGTATGATTAGCCTTACCCCTCGTGCTGCCGAGCATGTAAAAGCCTTTTTAGAAAATCGTGGCAATGGCGAAGGAATCCGAGTGGGTGTACGAACGGCTGGCTGCTCTGGATTGGCTTATGTTCTTGAATTTGTTGATGAAATTAACGACATTGACGAAAAATTTGTCAGTCATGATGTGGCGGTCTTTGTGGACCCAAAAAGCCTTGTATATCTCAATGGTCTGCAAATGGACTATGTGACCGAAGGTCTAAACTCTGGATTTAAATTCACCAACCCAAACCAAACAGGCGAATGCGGTTGTGGCGAATCTTTTACAGTATGATGGTGGTATGATGGATAATCATTTTTTTGCCTTATTTGGTTTACCAGTTCAATTTGAAATTGATAAAAAAATTCTAAAAGACAGATTATTAGAATTACAAAAACAGCACCATCCAGATCGCCAAGATGATGTTAGTGCCCATGCCCAAAAGCAAGCAGAGCTGATTAACCACGCTTACGATACATTGTATCAAGATGATACTCGGGCGGCTTATTTGCTAGAATTATCAGGTCAGGCTTTGGACTTAAACCAATCCATCAGCGATTGGGACTTTTTGGACGAGATGATGGAATTGCGGATTTCGCTTGACGAACTGCAAGAATCATCAGCCCTAAATGCCTTAATCAATGATGTGCAACAACGAATCGATGAACAAGCTAAGATGTTTGCCAATCATTACGCTCAGCAACATTGGCAAGCTACCAAAGATGACGCCAAAAAACTGCAATTTTTGAGCAAATTACAGCAAGACATTCACGCCAAAAATAGCCAAAGTCTTGCCAGCAATGATGGCGATGACGATTTGTATGTCTAATTTTGGGCAATACCCAATCATTTTTGTGCTATAATTTTGATTTTTAATTGCCAATTTGGTCAGAAAAATTATGTCTTTATTACAAATCAGCGAACCCAATCAAAGTAAAAACCCCCACGAGCATCGCTACGCACTCGGTATCGACTTAGGAACGACACATTCCTTGGTTGGTGTGGTGCGTTCAGGTCGTGCTGATATTTTGCCATTTAAAGATGGTGCTTTATTACCATCGGTGGTTTATTACGGCAATCAAAGCGATACTGCCTTGGTTGGTTATGAGGCATTGGCATTTGCTGACGACAACAAGAACACCATCATTTCTGCCAAACGCTTCATGGGTCGTGCCAAATCAGACATCAAATTTTCACACCCTTATGACTTGGCTGGCGATGAACAAACCATGCCTGCATTCATCACCTCGCAAGGCGAAAAGTCCCCAGTAGAAACTTCTGCACACATCTTGGCACGCCTAAAACGCCATGCCGAAGCCGCTCTACCAGCAGACAGCATTCAAGGGGCGGTCATTACCGTGCCTGCCTATTTTGATGAGGCTCAACGCACTGCCACCAAAGACGCTGCTCGTGCCGCAGGTCTTCATGTACTTCGTCTGCTTAATGAGCCGACCGCCGCCGCCATTGCTTATGGCTTGGATAAAGCGACCACACATGGTACTTATTTGATTTATGATTTAGGCGGTGGTACTTTTGATGTATCACTACTGCGTCTGACCGATGGTGTGTTTGAGGTGCTTAGCACTGGCGGTAACAGTGCCCTAGGGGGTGATGATATTGACCGTTTGATTGCCAATTGGTTCATCAAATCCGCCAAGCTCAACCCTGCTGATATTGATAATACTCAAAAAGCCAAACTTGCCAAACTTGCCAAACAATATAAGCAGCAACTAAGCAAAGTAACATCCGTAGATGTTGAGCTAAGCATCGCTAATCAAACACTAAATATCACGCTTAATCATGATACTCTTGCCCAAATCATTGAGCCTGTCATTCGCAGAACCCTGCAAAGTTGTGAACAAGTGCTGCTTGATGCTAAGCTGGACAAATCCAATCTAAATGACATCATTTTGGTGGGTGGTTCAACTCGCATGCCTGTGATTCGTGAAGCGGTTGCCAAACATTTTGCCAAAGAACCGCTTTGCAATATCAATCCTGATGAAGTCGTTGCCTTAGGGGCAAGCATTGCTGCCGACCAACTGGTCAATAAAAAAGATGACGGCTTGCTTCTGCTTGATGTCACACCTTTATCTTTGGGTCTTGAAACCATGGGCGGCTTGGTTGAAGTCATCATACCTCGCAACACGCCCATTCCTGTGGCTCGTCGCCAAACTTTTACCACACACCAAGATGGTCAAACGGGCATGGTGGTGCATATCGTACAAGGCGAGCGAGACACGGTGGCAGATTGTCGCAGTCTTGGACGCTTTGAGCTGTATGGTATTCCCGCCATGAAAGCAGGTTTGGCACGCATTGAGGTAACATTTAGTATCGATGCCAACGGGCAACTGACCGTATCCGCCAAAGAAACCACCACAGGTGTCAGCAGTCAAATTGAAGTCAGTCCAAGCTATGGTCTTAGTCCTGAGCAGCAAGAACAACTGTTGATGGCAGGCTTTGCTCACGCCCAAGAAGACAAACTGGCTCGTATGCTGATTGAAACCAAGGTAGAAGCAGAGCGAGAACTTATCGCCTTAGAATCCGCCCTCAATGAGTTTGCTGCTTTACTTAGTGACGACCAAAAAAGCAACCTGATTGCCAAAATGGATGCTGTCAAGACAACCTTAACCCAAAACGATAAAGCCCACATTGATGCTGCTTTGGTGGAATTAAAGCCCGCCAGCGATGAGTTTGCCAGCATCATCATGGATAATAATGTCAAAAATGCCCTTGCTGGCACACGCACCAGCGATTGGCAAAACTAGCTAACAGCCAAAATAAAGAGAACACATTATGACAACCGTAACTGTATTACCCCATCACGAAATTTGCCCCGAAGGAGCAACCGTTGAGCTAAAAGAAGGCGATAACCTGCTAGAAGGTCTGCATCAGCATGGCATCAAAATTGAGCATGCCTGCGATATGTCAAAAGCCTGCACCACTTGCCATGTCATCATTCGTCAAGGCTTTGATAGCCTAGAAGAGATGGACGACATCGAAGGCGATTTGCTTGACCGTGCATGGGGCTTGGAGCCAGACTCTCGCCTATCATGTCAGTGCATCGTGGCTGGCGAAGATTTGGTTGTGGAAATTCCCAAATACACCCTAAACCACGCCAAAGAAAATCACTAATTTTCCAAAAAAATAAAAAAGCTGTCTTAATTTAGACAGCTTTTTTATTTTTAGTCAAACCACAGTCTTAATGGTAAATCAATCTGGCTATTTGATGTATTAGCCGCATCAATCAATCCTGATGCCATCATGGTCAGTGTCAATGGTACCAGCTGATGCTCCAATCTTTGCACTCGTTTGGCAAGCCGGTCAGCCGTCTCGCCTGCATGAGTGGCAAGATTGGCTTGGGTCAATACCTTGCCTGCGTCCAATTGGGCAGTAACCAAATGCACGCTACATCCATGATACCGCTCGCCAGATGCCAGTACTCGGGCGTGTGTGTTTAATCCTTTATAATGTGGCAGTAGTGATGGGTGCAGATTGATGATAGGACATGGTACAGATGCGATAAAATCAGCAGATAATACCCGCATAAAACCAGCCAACACCACCAAATCAGGCGACCAATCTTGAATCTGTGCCAAAGCGTGTTTTTCGAAAGTGGCAATGCTCATACGCTTGCCACTTTGGGTGTGCGACAATAACGCCAGCTCAATCCCAGCCTGCATTGTGCGAGTGTTGGCATAAGCATCAGCGTTATTACTAATCACACCTACAATCTGAATCGGTAATCGACCAGCTTGCATGCCATCAATCATCACTTGTAGATTTGAACCACTGCCTGAGACCAGAACAGCGATTTTTAGCGGATTAGACATACTCGACCGCACCCGCTGTACGCTGAACAATCCGCCCAATCTGCCAGACTGTCTCGCCATGAGCACTCAGCTCACTCATTGCTTGCTCTGCCTTATCTTGTGGCACAACCAGTACAAACCCTACGCCACAGTTAAAGGTGCGATACATTTCCATGGTTTGGATATTGCCGCCCTGTTGCAGCCATTGAAATAGCTCTGGCAACTGCCAGCTTTGTGTGTCAATCTGTGCTGCCAGCTGCTTAGGCAATACTCGTGGTAGATTTTCGGTCAGACCACCACCTGTGATGTGTGCCATTGCGTGAATATTGGCATTGCCAAGACTTTTTTGTAGTGCATTGACTGACTTAACATAGATGCGTGTCGGTGTCATCAAGGCATCAGCAAGGGACTGATTTGCCAGCATATGTGCATTCACATCAACACCCGTCACTTCAAGGACTTTTCTGACCAAAGAATAGCCGTTTGAATGCACGCCACTAGATGCCAAAGCAATCAACACATCGCCTTCTTGAACATTAGCCCCTGTGATGACCTCATCTTCTTCAACCACGCCCACACAAAAACCTGCCAAGTCGTAATCTTCGTCCTGATACATACCAGGCATCTCAGCAGTCTCGCCACCAATCAATGCACAATTAGCAAGCTGACAGCCCTCGCCAATCCCTGCAATCACTGTTGCTGCCGTATCGACATCAAGTTTGCCTGTGGCATAATAATCCAAGAAAAACAATGGCTCTGCACCACACACCAACAAGTCATTCACACACATCGCCACCAAATCCTGACCAATGGTCTCGTGACGATTTAGTTGTAGGGCAAGTTTTAGCTTTGTGCCAACACCATCTGTGCCTGAAACCAACAATGGCGATTTATAACCCTGTGGAATACGGCACAATGCACCAAATCCACCCAAACCGCCCAACACCTCTGGACGACTGGTTGCTTTTGCCACCGATTTAATACGAGACACCAACGCTTCGCCAGCATCAATATCTACGCCTGCATCTTTATAACTTAAAGAAATTTGACCGCTCATATAACACCCTTTTTGGTAACCAATCCTAGAAACAAATGACAAACCTAATTATAACAAATTTTTACCCAAAGTGTTTTTAAAAAATTAATCAATTTCATCATTTCTTGTAATAAAATTTCATCATTTTTCATTGAAAAAAGCACTCAAAATAATTAAAATAACTCTATTTATCTTATTTTTATTGAAATCAAGACAATGCCCAGAGTCACCATCGACCCATTTTTTCGCAGATTGTTGATATTAGTAGCACTCTGTTTATTTCTATACACATTATTTTTGATGAAATCAGTGATTGCACCGTTCGCTGCATCATTTATTTTGGCTTATTTTTTAAACCCCTTAGTCGTTCGTCTCAGCAAGCTGATGCCACGCATTGGAGCGATTTTGACTGTCTATATTAGTAGTCTATTATTCATCATTGCTTTATTTGTCTGGCTGGCACCAAAATTATGGGAGCAGATGTTGCTATTATGGCAATCATTACCTGCTGGGGTTGCTTGGTATAATAATGTTGCAAGCCCTTGGCTGTCCAAGTACACAGGCAGTGAGCTTTTTGCCCTAGACACAGACATCTTGTCTAACACCATCATCAACTATCTGCAAGAAAATTATCAATTTGCTGACGCACAAGGTTTTTTAAAAACTGCCCTAGCCTCTGGCATGAGCTTTGCCAACGGTTTTGGTTTGGTGGTGATGGTGCCGATTTTGATTTTTTATTTTTTGATTGGCTGGCAAGCACGCTTAGATACTTGGAAAAATGCCGTGCCACAAGCCTACACCCATACAGTCTGCCAAATCGCCAAAGATTGTGATGAGGCATTGATGAGTTTTGCCAAAGGTCAGCTATTGGTGATGTTGCTACTTGGAGCGATTTACGCCATTCAGCTTGAATTGATTGGATTAAAACTTGGGCTTATCATTGGCATCAGTGCAGGCATTGCCAGCTTTGTGCCATACTTGGGGTTTGGACTGGGCATCATCGCTGCTTTGCTGGCTGGCGTATTCCAATTTGGCTTAGATTGGGTGTATCTAGGGCTTATCTTTGGGGCGTTCATGGTTGGGCAAGTGATTGAATCTTATGTCTTACAACCATTTTTATTGGGCAATAAAATCGGTCTGTCGCCACTTTGGGTCATTTTCTCAGTGCTGGCAGGTGCGTCTTTGTTCGGCTTTGTTGGTATGCTCATTGCTTTACCCGTCTCGGCTGTGCTGAAAGTTTTGTTTGAGCATGCTTACCACGCCTACCAAAATAGCAGTTATTATCAAAACAAATGGCAACTTTGATGATTTTTGCTTGATGATAAACACAGACTATGATATATATAATCGATAGTTGATTAGATGAGAAAAACCATACAATGACTGCATATCAAGATTTGCTAGACATTCATATCCGCCACGAAATTAGCTTGGCTGATTTTCGTTTTGATGGTTTTTCTGCCATCAACGAAGCGGTTGCCAAACTGATGGCTGGCGAACTCAAAGAGTTGTTCATCGTGGGTGACTATGGTGCTGGCAAGACTCATCTGGCGACAGCCATTTATCACAGCTATACCCAGCAGACACGCCAAACCGCCATCAGTCTATCCCTAAAAGACCTCATTCATCAAGACCCCAATGCTGATGCTTTGGTTGGGCTGGATATGTTTGATTTGGTCATCATTGATGATTTGCAATACATACGCCATAGCTATGAATGGCAAACAGGACTGTTTGATTTAATCAATAAAGTGCGTGAACAACAAAAACAAATGCTATTCTTAGCAGACAATCCCGCCCAAGAACTGGCTATCGGACTGCCTGATTTGATAACCCGTCTGTCACTAAGTCCACTGCTAGAAATCCCTGTGTTTGACCATGAGCAAGACAGAGACAAACTGCTTAGCACCATCTTAAAGCACAAAAATCTACGCCTGCCAGATGAGATTTATCAACATCTATTACTCAAAGGTCCACGCAATGCAGGCGACATCATCGCCGTCATCACAGCCATCGTACCAAAATTAACCTTGCTCAAAAAACAAATTCCCAAAAAAACCATCAACGAAACCAAAGAGCTGATTGATAAGCAGACCTTTTTATTAGAATTGACCAATCACGGTCAAACAGATGGTATGCACAGCCCATCATTTTAAGTGATGTAAGTGATTGACAAAATTGACAAAGTTGCAACCAGACCAAAACTAACTGGCAATGCTTGAAAAAGTATGCCAAGTCAAGTTATTCGCTTACCCCAAGTTTTTGTCGCAAGCAAGTTATCTTTATGGCATACTTTTTTCAATCATCGCCAAAATTTACTCTGCTTAGTTGTTTGATTTTTAGTATGGCTTTGTGATACACCAACAATCCAACATCACAACAAAACCCCAATGAAATAAAAATCCCTGATAAAATCTTGATGGCATCATCAAAAAATTCTTGCCAAGCCTGCCAAAAAGTGCTATTTTGCTAGGCAATCTCCACCGATTTTAAGGATTATCATGAAAAAAATCATCGCCATCGCAGCAGCAGCCCTGCTGAGCCATCACGCCTTTGCTCAGGTGCAACTTGATGTGGATAATCACATCAAAGTCATCGCCATCAATGGCAAAGAAATCAAACAAGGCTTACTGCAACCGCTACAAAAACAGTTTACTCTTGATGCTGGTCGCCATGTCATCACGGCACGCTATGACCGCTTGTTTGACTTGCGAAACCAAGAACACGACTACCTAAAATCAGACAGTATTACCCTGACCGTTGATTTGGCGGATAATCAAACCTATCAGCTTGTGATGCCAAATCAACCAAATAACTATGTAGCCGCTCAGGAATACATCAAATCGCCAAGCCTTGCTGTCGTACAAAACGGCAAAATCATCGCTCAGGAAAACAGCACCGAAAACAGAGCAGGATTATTGGCAGGTCTTGGTCAGACTTTGGGCGGTATTTTTGGTCGAAATAACAAAGCAGTCATCGCCAATCAGCAAGCCCTTGCTGGTATCAGCCAAACCTCTACCACAATTCCAGCGGCAATTCCTGCTCAAACCTCTGCCAGCGTGCCAGCTCAGGTCAAATCAAATAGCCTTGATGGATTTATGCAACTTTGGCTCAATGCCTCAGAAGAAGAACGAGAAAAAATTCGTCAATGGGTGCAAAAATAACCCAAATAAAAACCCTGTCGCTTGGCAGGGTTTTTATTTGGCGTAAGCCTCATCAATACGCTCATCAATCAAAGAATCAAACACTTCGTTAGTGGTCTATCCAGCTCCTGTTCTACCGTATGCCGTACAGAGTAGCGTATTTTTTGGTTGTCCTGAGTGTCGGCAGATGGTACACTGGTTTCGTCAGATGCTCCCATATCATCACGAGTAATTGTAGGGTTGGTATGCGTAGGGGTAGATGTATATCCACCTACACTACTGCCATCATCTGACCCTTGATACGGCTCATACGCTGTAATGACCCAGCTATTATTTCCCTGACGCTTGATTAAGTTTACTTCATGCTCCTTGTGGCGTATTTTTGGTTGCTGTTAGTGTCAGTAGATGGTACACTAGATTTGTTTGGAGCTCCTGCATCAGCACGAGAGGAATAGGACTGATGTTCAGTAGGCGTGGTTTTGCCATCTACCTTACCACGACCACCTTCAAACAAATCATACGCTGTGATAATCCAAGCATTACTACCTTTGGCTTTTCTTAATACTACAAAATGACCATCATAAGTCAGCTTGCTGGTTTCATTACCATTATGTGATACCTGTATATCAAAAACACGTCCCTGTGCAATCGCAGGCACAATCTTATCTGTCAGCATAGACACCACCCCATCATAGCTCATACCATCTTTACGCATTCTGGCTTCAATGATATGACTGATGCCCATTACCCCTTTGGTTTTACCATTGGCTTTTAGTGTGCCTGTATCGCCCCAATTTAAAACCAATGCAAAATATCATTCATCAAAATACCCATACCCTCACTCCCAAAGATAGTAGTTGGTTTTTAACTGATGAACATAGGGTGGATAACTATGCCGTTACTGGCAGTTTTTGTAAGGTTTGCAAGGACTGGCTACGGCTGATGGTTAATGTACGAATACAGCAAATCTATGCAGTAACTAACACCAAACTGATGCCATCACCGCCATACCACCTACCAAACCATAAACCGTCTCATGCCCATCAGCATAGCGTTTGGCTGCTGGTAATAATTCGTCCAACGCCAAAACACCATGATGCCTGCGATAATACCAAACACCCAGCCAAAAGTTTCAGGTGATAACAATGATTTAAGCAAAAAATAGCCAATCAATGCCCTCAACGGTTCTGCCAATCCTGAAATCAAACAAGCAAATACCGTCAATTTCTTATTTTGGGTGGCAAAATAAATCGGTGCTGCAATCAAGATACCCTCTGGAATATTATATACAGCGATTGCCAATACCAATGGCAATCCAATGGTTGGGTTTTCGACTGTCGCAAAAAAGGTCGCCAAACCCTTAGGAAAATTATGTGCCGTAATTGCAAAAACTGACATTAGCCTAATGCGTTTTAGGTAACTTTGCTTTTGGTCGTGAAATCTTGGGTCTTGAACATCTAAGGTTTCGTACGGATTGGGAATCAATCAATCCAACACAACCACCCACCAATCCCACCAAAAAAGCAATCACTACCCACGCCAAGCCAAATGAACTGACTTTGCCAAAAATTTTCAATCGATTTATTGAAAATCTTTGTCAAAGACACAAAAACCATCACCCCACCACAAATGCCAAACCGAACGACAAAGTGCGTAGGGGCGTTTTTTGAAAAAACCAATGCACTACCCAAAACGGTTGCAAGCCCTGTCGCCAAAGTGATTGCAAACGCAATAGAAACATTATCCAATGTCTTGGCCTAATTTTATGGTTTATCCGTAGATGAATGCCATGCCAAACAAATAAACCTGCAATCTGCCATCAAAAAATATTACAAACCGCACATCACGCTTAAAAATAAAAAAGACCCATCATGGATATTCCATAATAGGTCTAAGACTGTATCAATCAGTCAGCGAGATTATTTCGCCAAAACTGATACATAGCGACGGTTAAATTGACCTTTGGTCTCAAATTTAACCACGCCTTCGGTCAAGGCAAATAGCGTGTGGTCGCGACCCATGCCTACGCCTTCACCAGCGTGAAACTCTGTGCCACGCTGACGAACGATGATGTTACCAGCAACAACATCTTGACCGCCAAATACTTTTACGCCAAGCATTTTTGGGTTTGAATCACGACCGTTACGAGTAGAACCTGCGGCTTTTTTGTGTGCCATGAGAATATCTCCTGTGAATGCTCTGGGCTATTGCCATCGCATTAAAAATAAATGTAGAAAAATTAAGCGTTGATGGCTTTGATTTTAAGCTCGGTGTACCATTGACGATGACCTTGCTCTTTGTGGTAGTGCTTACGGCGACGATGCTTAACGATACGCACCTTTTTGCCACGACCATGCTCAACAACTTCGGCTTCTACACTTGCACCAGCAACCAGCGGCTCACCGATTTTAATGTCAGAACCATTGACAACCATCAATACTTCTTCGATTTTTAGGGTTTCACCTTTTTCAGCTTTTAGTAGCTCAACTTTCAAAGTTTCGCCAACGCTAACACGGTGTTGTTTGCCACCACTTTTAATAACTGCGTACATTGTTCAGTTCTCCAATAGACCTGTGTGTCGTGGCTATCCCTTGATAGCACTTGATAACGAACACGACAAGGATACAAAATAGGTCGATATTCTACCAAAATATCTATATACTTGCAAGAATTTATTTGCCAAAATCATCGCAAATGCACCAATGAATCAGGCAGTTCATTACCATGCAAGTCATCATCAGGATAATGTTCTCGCAACAAATGACCAATCTCATCAATCAAGTATTCAATGGCTTGTTGCGGTCTTTTTGCCTGAATCTGAGCAATGGCATGATGGCACAATGCCTGCCAATGTTCTGGTTGAATTTTTTGGTTGATGCCACGATCGGCGATGATTTGCAAATCATGTTCGCATAAATTCATATAAATCAGCACGCCTGTGTTGTCAGCAGTGTCCCACACCCGCTGACTGGCGAACAATGCCAACGCCCGTTCTCGGCAGTCTTGGCGATAGGCGGTTGTCATGGGCAAATGATTTTCGATGATGACACAAATCTCGCCACGATGCCCCTGTTCAGCTTGGCTGACTTTTTGGGTCAGATGAGCTTTGACGGCTTTGGTTAGCCAGCGATGATGTAATATTGGTACAAAACACCATTGGCGAAACCATCTTGCCACACTTGGTTGTGATACGATTGTTTGCATTACCAAGAACCTCCTGCACCACCACCGCCAAAACTACCGCCACCGCCGCCAAAACCGCCAGAACCAAATCCGCCTCCTGAGCGACCACCGCCAAACCCACCACCGCCAGTGCTAAACCCGCCACCGCTTGGCATCATGCCAATCATGCTACCAGCAGCGATTAGGAAAAACAAAATAACAGCAACAGGTATGATGACAAACAAGCCAAGACCTAGAGATAAGGCATTACCCACAAAGACCAAAACACCCGCCCCAGAACCAATCAAGCGACCAAAAAACACTCGCAACAAACCGCCAACAACCAATGAAATGATGAATAATTCCACCACGCCCATCTCATCTTGATTGGTGTCTTGGGCATCATTCATCTGAGCGGCGTCAGCTTGCTGTAAAATGACAGGGTCGGCTCTGAGGCGTTCGTCCACACTGGCAATCGCTGCTGACAGACCCTGAGCGTAATCGCCCTGACGAAATGATGGCGTGATTTGTTCACGAATAATTCGCTTGACAATCGCATCAGGCAAGACACCTTCCAAGCCATAGCCAGTCAAGATATGCACCTTGCGGTCATTGACTGCCACCACAATCAATAGTCCATTGTCGGTGTCGGCATTACCCAACTGCCAGCGATTGGCAATTTGCATGGCATAATCAAAAATTGGCATGCCATTCGTGCTGGGTATGATGACCAATGCTGCCTGTGCCAATTTATCATCATAAATTGTGCGTAGCTGACTGGCAAGATATTGCTTTTGAGGAGTGGTCAGAATCCTAGCGGCATCAACCACAGGCTCATTTAAAATCAGCTTATCATGACTGACAGCTGGTGCTTGTGATGCGGGTGGAGCTGTGGACTGTTTTTGTTGATTGCCTCTTTCATCATCGTGCATTTCACTCATCATTTGTGATAGTGGCACAACTTGTCCATCTGACACGCTTTGCTGAGCAATGGCAACAGCCTTATTGTCGGTAGTCGCCACACCGCTCGCCTGTGCATTCATCACAAGCGATAGGGCGACCGACCCTAGCATCACTTTGGCGTATCTGGCAAATCGAGTAAATGCTTGTCTCATTTTGACAGCCTTAATCTACAATCCGTCAATCATTGACCAGATTGAGTGGTAGGCTTGCTATCTGGCGAGGCTTGATTGCCAAAATTAACCGCTGGTGCTGTTGAGATTGCCTTTTCGTTCTCAACACTAAAATTTGGCTTAGTGCTTAGCCCAAACACCATCGCTGTTAGGTTGGTAGGGAACTGACGCACAGTCACATTATAAGTTTTGACATCTTCGATGTAGCGATTGCGAGCAACAGTAATACGGTTTTCAGTGCCTTCAAGCTGAGCTTGCAACTCTTGGAACATGCCATCTGCTTTTAGCTCTGGATAGCGTTCTGACACCATCATCAAACGAGATAACGCTGAGGTCATCTGGCTTTGAGCGGCTTGATACTGAGCCATGGCATTTGGGTCGTTGAGTGTCTCAGGTGTGATTTGCACACTGCCCACTTTGGAGCGAGCGTCTGCCACTTCGGTAAATACCGCCTGCTCATGCTTGGCATATCGCTCAACCGTCGCCACAAGGTTTGGTACAAGGTCAGCACGGCGTTGGTATTGGTTTACCACCTCCGACCATGCAGCGTTGGTTTGTTCGTCTTGGGCTTGCAAGGTATTATAGCCACAACCAGACAAGGTCAAGCTACCCACCAACAATGTCAAAAATAATGCTGATTTTTTCATCTTAATTCCCACATTCTTCACTTTATCATGACGCACAATCACTAGGATTGTCCATCGCTTAACAATACTCAATTTATACTCTTTTTTCAATCATCAATTACAAAATATGACAAAAAGCATTTTATGGCAAGCGGTCATTGCATGGGTAAAATACAAAAACCGATGAACAAATTCAAAAAATAATAAACATTATCTATAAATTGTAACTTTTTACAAAAAATTGTAATTTTTGCTGGCTTTTGTTGCAGTTTTGTGGCAAATTGCAAGAATAAAAACTTGTGTCTATCATTATTCAATGGTTGGGCAACAGCAATCATGGAAATACCGCTTGTGTGGCGGACAATGGATTTTATCGTTATTATCACACTTATCACGGAGATACCCAAATGGAAAGTATCATCGATACACTTAATGGAATTATTTGGAGCCCTGCACTGATTTATCTGTGCTTGGCTGCTGGTTTATTTTATTCAATCCTCACTCGTTTAATGCAGGTGCGTCATTTTAAGGAAATGATTCGTCTGCTGTTTGACCGTAATGATTCGCCAGAAGGCATCAGCTCATTTCAAGCACTTGCCATCTCGGTGTCAGGTCGTGTTGGTATGGGTAATATTGCTGGTGTTGCCGCTGCCATCGGATTTGGTGGTCCAGGTGCGGTATTTTGGATGTGGGTTGTGGCATTTTTAGGTGCATCGACCGCTTACATCGAATCAACCCTTGCCCAAATCTACAAAATCAATGACAATGGTCAATATCGTGGCGGTCCTGCCTACTACTTTGAACGCTTTTTTGGCGGTGCTTTTGGTAAGTTTTATGGCTTTATCGTTGCCATTTCGTTCGTCATTTCTTGCGGTCTATTTTTGCCCGGTGTACAAGCCAATGGCGTGGTCAAAGCAGTGACGGGCGTGATTGGCGAAGGCAATATGGTTGCCACTTCATTTGGTCATGTTGGCATGAACACCCTGATGATGACGCTTGCCATTGTCTTGATTTTGGGTCTCATCATCTTTGGCGGTGTTAAGCGTATCGCTCGTGTGGCAGAATTTATCGTGCCATTCATGGCGTTAGGCTATATTTTGATGGCGTTACTCATCATTTTGTTTAACATCACCAAACTGCCAGAAGTCATCGGTCTTATCGTTGGCGATGCGTTTACCGCCCAAGCAGGTTTGGGTGCTGCCATCGGCTGGGGTGTCAAGCGTGGTGTCTATTCTAATGAAGCAGGTCAAGGTACAGGTCCTCATCACGCTGCTGCCGCAGAGGTTGCTCACCCTGCTCAGCAAGGCATCGTACAGGCTTTTTCGGTGTATATTGATACACTCTTTGTTTGCTCGGCAACCGCCTTTATGATTTTGATGACTGGCATGTACAACATTCAAGGCACACTGCCAGATGGTCAATTCATCGTCCAAAATGTTGATGCTGCCACTGCCATTAGTACACCAGCCTTTACCCAGATGGCAGTGTCTAGCCTATTTGGTAATTTTGGTAATATCTTTGTGGCGGTTGCGGTGTTCTTCTTCTCATTCACAACCATTATGGCTTATTACTACATAGCCGAGGTAAATATGGCATACCTGACCAAAGGTTCAAAATTGGCAGGCTTTGTCATCAAACTCATCCTCATGTTTGCCGTCTCTTATGGTGCGGTCAATAGTGCAGGCTATATCTGGAATATGGGCGATGTGGGGGTTGGCTTGACAGCTTGGCTAAATATCGTGGGTATCTTGGTGATTTTCTTTATGGCAAAACCTGCCATCATCGCCCTAAGAGACTACGAAGCCCAACAAAAAGCTGGCATCAAAAATTATACTTTTGACCCCGTCAAACTGGGCATCAAAAACGCCACTTTCTGGGAAGAAAAAATCAACAACCAAAAATAATGGCGTTACACCAACAATAAACCCCTATCATTGGGGTTTATTTTTTGGCTGTTATACAAGTCAGATATATTGACTTATCTTTTGGCGGATATCATCTTCTGACAAATCATGATGATAAGATTCATCTGATTGAAAATTGATTGTTTTGGCGGTTTGGTTTGATGGTAAGTCTGTCTTGGGATATTTTATCGCTTCGCTTATTAACCAGTCCGACCAAAACAAAAATCATCAGTTCGTGGCAATGATGCTAAGATGGATAAACATTGTCAGTCTTTTGCACCCAAAAAAGATGAGGGTATTAATTTCAATCAACCCAAATTAACATCAGGTACGCACAAAAAAACACACTCCCAGCCCTGCTTAAAAATACAGCCATTTGATTTTGAATCAAAAACACATCATCAACATGAAAAAAACCACGCCAATATTGCGTGGTTTTTTGTTGGTCATCAAGGCTGGCTAAGTGCTTGCTCAAAATCCTCTCGTTTGGTTTCGCCAAGCAAGACTTGCTTTAATGTGCCTTGTTGATAAATCAGCAATGCAGGTGGTCCAAACAACTGATAGCGAGCCAAGATGGCACGACTGTCTTCTGTTGTCTCAGTGATGTCCAGCTTGACCACCTGATAGTCTGCCAATGCCGCAGGACGGTTGGTGAATAAAGTTCGCTCCATGATACGACATTCGACACACCACTCAGCGGTCACATCGACCAGCGCTTTTTCTCGGCTTGCCAGCACCACATCAAGCTGTGCTAATGAAGTAGCATGAATGTCAGGATAGGCTTGTTGATGTTGGGTTTTTTCAGTAGATTTGAGTGGCTGCCATGCATTGCTAGACCCTTGACTTGCCCCATAAAGCAAACAACCTGCCCAAATTGCTGGCAAAATCGCCAGTAGCTTGAACATCGGTTTGCCAATTTTGTATAGCCAAATCGCCACAACCGCAAACCATACCGCCCACAGCACAAGCATTGCAGGCGATAGCAAAACTCGCTCCACCAAAAGCAGTGCCACACCCAGCAATAGTAACGCACCAAATTCTCGAACCTTGACCATCCAAGCACCTGCTTTGGGCATAAATCTGCCCTGTGCTGCCCCCATCATCATCAAAGGTACAGACATGCCAAGCCCTAGTGCAAATAACGCCAAGAAACCAAAAATCACATTACCGCTGACTGATACTGCGGTCAATGCACCTGCCATCGGTGCTGATACGCAAGGCGATACCACCAAAGCAGATAAAGCACCTGCTAAAAAACTGCCCGACAAACTGCCCAGCTTATCATCAGCCGCCTGAGATTTTGACTGCAAGGCGTGGCTAATCTTGGCAGGCAAACGAATCTCCACCCAGCCTGCCATCATCAGGGCAAATAGCACAAATAATGCTGCTGCACCAATCAATACAGCAGGTCTTTGGAACCAACCAGCAATACCCAATGCCTGACCAAACCACGCAATCGCTGCACCCAGCACCCCGTAAGCGGTCGCAACACCCACGCCATAAGCGGCTGATAGTGCAAAACCACGCTTAGCACTTTGCTGTTTATCGCCTTGTGCAACAATATTGGCAACAATCGGCACCATTGGATAGATACACGGTGTGAATGCAAGCAACAAACCAGCCAAAAATAACAACCCCACCATCAAGATTGGATTGGTCTGATGGCTCTCCATTGCTGGCAACGCATGATTGAGCGGATAGCCACCAGTCGCATTCATATCAACCGCATTGGCAACAGGCGTGCCATCTGATGTTTGCTTGGTTATATCGCTTGGATTGGTGGTAGAAGCGTCATCAGCATTTGTATTTTCAGACGCATCTACCGCAGATGACTGCTGTTTGTCATCGCTGGCTGATTGATTGTCTGTCTTGGAGGCAGATTGCTCGGCTTGCTCATCTTGCTTGGCAGGGATAAAATCAACCGCTTTTGATGATTGCTTGCCAGATGCCTGTGCAGCGGTTTGATTGGCTTGGTTGGTTGTGGCAGTGCTTTCTGCTTTATCGCTTGATGTACCTTTATCAGCCTTTGTGCCTTTCTCCGCTTTGTCTGTCTGAACGGCTTTTTTGTCCGTTTTGGCTTTGTCGCTTGCAGCATTGGCAGATTGAGCGGTCAGATTTAGCCCAACGGTGGTGTTTTCTGGCGGATAACACAGTCCCGCCTTGGCACAGCCTTGCCAACGAAGTGATGCCTGCTCGCTGATATTTTGTTTGCTATTTAGGCGAATGCTGGCAGTAAAATCTTTCTCAAAAACCGCCACACGCCCAAAACTTGGGTCTTCAACCCAGCTGGCATTTTGGTCAAATTGCCACTCGCCTGCGGATACGCCCTCAGGTAATTTTAGAGATAATTTATCTTTATAAATATAATGCTCTGGCGTCACTTTAAATCGTGCAGTCAGTACATCGCCAGACTGCTCCAAAGTCACTCCAAATGCCTGATGGACAGGCAGAAATTTTTGGGCAGGATTTTGTCCAAATAAAGACGACAAGCTGGTTGCCTGTGCTGGCACACCATAAACACCACCCGCCATGGTTAAGGCGGTCAGTATAGCCAATGCTGTTTTTTTCATGATGATTATTCTTAATTGATTATCCAAATGGCATATTTTATCAAAAACAATCGTCCAAACAATGATTATTTTTGGTTATTTTTCTTGCCCAATTCTTACAAAAAAACACCCAAACTCATCAGTCTGGGTGTTTTTATCAATTCTAGGATTGATGATTAAGATTGCTCATCTTGACCAAAAGCACGATTGCGATCGTCTTCAAACTCCGCCCAAACCGCACTCAAAATCGCCAAAAGCACGGCAAATCCCAAGCCTAATATCCACGCAAAATACCACATCATATTCTCCAATGTCTTGATGATTAGTACAGTGATTTCTCATTTTCTTGAATGTATGCTTTGGTCACTTTACCACGCATTACCGCATAGCCCCAGCTGGTATAAGTCACCACCATAGGCAATAAAAATACCACCACAAACAACATAATCATCAAAGTTAAGTGCGATGATACACTATCATACAGCGTCAAACTCATATTTGGGTGGCTAGATGATGGCATCATAAAAGGAAACATTGCCACGCCTGCGGTCGTCACCGTACCCAAAATCGCCAAACTTGATGCCAAAAAAGCCAACAGCGTCTGACGATATTGCAATAAAATCATGGTCAAAATCGCCCCAGTCACGCCCAAAACTGGCAAAATCCACAACAGTGGTGTGGCATGATAATTATCCAGCCAAGCACCCTTTGCCAGCATGACCTGCTTATCCAGCGGTGTCAAAATCGCATTACCGTCCAATGCCGTCAGCAAACGATAACCGTCCAGATTGACTATCCAAAACCCAGCCAGCACAAACAATGCCACAAACAATACGGCAAACAACTGACTTAGTTTGATGGCTCTGTGTTGAATATCGTCCAAAGTGCGATGTGCCAAGAATGTACCGCCCTGCACGGCAATCATACAAAAACTGACCAAACCGCACAATAAAGCAAACGGACTTAATAATTCCCAAAAACTGCCTGTATAGCGAGAAACCAAATACTCATCAAACCCAAACGGCACACCAAGCAGTAAGTTGCCAAATGCCACACCAAAAATCACGGCAGGCACGACAGAACCGACAAATAGCAGCCAATCCCACGCATTTCGCCAAGCGTCATTTTTTATCATGCTGCGATATTTAAAACCCACAGGCTTAAAGAACATCGCCCACAATGCCGCCATCAATGCCCAATAAAATCCGCTAAATGCTGTGGCATAAATCAAAGGAAAAGCGGCAAAAATCGCCCCACCTGCGGTAATGAACCAAACCTGATTACCTTCCCAATGTGCCCCAATGGTATTGATGATGACTCGTCTTTCGGTGTCATCTTTGCCCACAAATGGCAACAGCGAGCAAATGCCCATATCCTGCCCACCCATGATGGCAAAACCCACCAACAAAATTCCGACCAAAGCCCACCAAATCAGCTTTAAAACTTCATAATCAAATAACATCTAACGCCCCTTAGTTGCTCACATCTGCATTGATGAGTGCGGTTTTTTGTTCGCCATCATATCTGCCTGTGCCAAGACTGGCTGGGCCTAGACGCACATATTTAATCATCAGCGTCATCTCAATGATGAACAAAATCGTATAAAATGCCACAAAACCCGCCAGAGACCATAACACTTGATTTACATCAATATTGGATACCGACAGATGGGTTGGTAACACCCCATAAACCGTCCATGGCTGACGACCATATTCAGCCACAAACCACCCTGCCTCAATGGCAATCCATGGAGCGGGAATCATCATGAGAGCAAATCTTAAAAGCCATTTTTTATGAGCAAAATTGCCTTTTAGCACAAAGAATAAACATAAAGCATATAAGGTCAGCATCAACATTCCCATGCCCACCATCACACGAAATGTCCAAAACATTGGCGTAACACCAGGAATGCTATCATCAACCGCCTGAGCAATCATTTGCGGTGTTACCTGACTCATATCGTCTGTGTATTTTTTTAGCAACAAACCAAAACCCAAGTCCTCTTTGACTTGTTCAAATTGGGCAATCGTCTGTGTTGATGGCTCAATACCTGCTGCCTTATCTGCACGCATTTTATCCAGCAGACTGACGGCAGTCATACCATTTTTGATACGAGCTTCATTGATTTTTTTGATGTCATGAATGCCCAAAATTTCCTTATCCAGCGAGCGAGTACCGATAATACCCATCGCATAAGGGATATGCACCACCCAGTCGTTTTTTTGCTCTTGTTCGTTAATACCAGCAATAATGTTAAAACTGGCTGGGGCAGGCTCTGTTTCCCACATCGCCTCAATGGCTGCCAATTTGGTCTGCTGGGCGTGTCCGATAGAGTAACCCGACTCATCACCCAAAACAATCGTGCTACAAATCGCTGCAAATCCAAACGCCGCCGCCACATGAAAACTGCGTTTGGCAAACGCCACATCACGATTTTTTAGCAGATACCATGCTGACACGCCAAGCACAAATGATGCACCTGTCACATAGCCTGCTGATACTGTGTGGACGAATTTATTTTGAGCATCAGGATTAAAGAAAATCTGTGCAAAACTCACCATCTCCATACGCATGGTTTGGTAGTTGAACTCCGCTCCCACAGGGTTTTGCATCCAGCCATTTGCCACCAAAATCCACAAGGCTGACAAACTTGTACCCAACGCCATCAAGACAGTCGTAACAAAATGCTGCAAGCGAGACATCTTATCCCAGCCAAAGAAAAACAGCCCCACCATCGTTGATTCCAAAAAGAACGCCATCAATCCCTCAATGGCAAGCGGTGCACCAAAAATATCGCCCACATAATGTGAATAATACGCCCAGTTTGTCCCAAACTGAAACTCCATCGTGATGCCTGTTGTGACACCAAGTACAAAGTTGATGCCAAATAACTTACCCCAAAAACGGGTCATATCTTTCCAAATCTGCTTACCTGTGGTCAGATAAACCGCCTCCATGATGACCAACAGCCAAGTCATGCCAAGCGTCAAAGGCACAAATAAAAAATGAAACAATGCCGTAACAGCAAACTGCAACCGAGAAATATCGACCAAATATTCTGTAATCACACCAAGACCCCCTATGCACAGAAAGCCAATAAAAAACGCCACCAGAAATCCCAAGCCAAAGGCTCTTAGTCCCTGATGACGCAGTTATGCTAATATATTACTGATGACTTGCCCTAAATCATGTGATAAATCTGTTCAGATTTTATCCAAAGATTGACAAATCTTGACAGGCATTATAGCAGAAGTTATTTTTAAAAAGACGCCAAGCGTTATTGAAATTTTTTAATACCCCCATTAAAAAATGCAATAGCCACAGCACCTGCATGGATAAACTAAGATAGCAATACCATCATCTCGCCTTGCAACACCCACCAAAATCCTGTAAACACCATCAACAGCACCAATGATACTGCCCAAAAATATGGCAATCCACGCTGCTCATTGTGCTTTTTATGTTGTAATGCAAACGCCACACCAAGCAAGCCGCCGACCAAAAGACCGCCTATATGTCCTGCATTATCCACACCATCAACCGCAAATCCCATCACTAGGTTTAGCCCCATCACCATCGCCAGATGTTTGATGCTGATGTATCTTGCTTGCCAAGTTTTTAGCCAAGCCGCCATCAATATCGCCATACCAAGCCCCATGATGCCACCAGACGCTCCTGCACTCACAATCGCTTGCCCGCCTGCCTGTATTTGCCACCAAGTCACCAATAATGTCAAACAACTACCACCAATCACTGACCATAAAAATATCAGCAAAAATTGCCATCGACCAAAAATCAGCTCGCCTGCTTGCCCAAAATAATACATCGCAAAACTATTGAACAACAGATGAATGATACCAATGTGCAAAAAGCCACTGCTGATGAGTCGCCATGGTTCATAGGTCAAAGAAAGCGGTAAAAAATTTGCCCCAAAACGCACCAAATCCCGATTGCTTGGATTGTCAATACTGACCCCAAAAATCCATTGAATGACTGCCGATAATACAAAAATTATCAATAAAATCAAAGTGATGGGTGTATGTCGCCACAGTGTCTGTATGTTCATTATGCGTTGGTCTTGATTGATGATTTTGGAAAAATGATTTGGCATTGTATCACAATTTTACCAAGAAACTAACACTCATAAGAAAACAAACAAAAATGATAGCAATTATTATTTACATAAAAAATTTTTTATAATATAATCCGCTCATCTAACAAGATTCTTACTATTTTGTAACTTTTTAGCAATATACCAAAGATGACTTATCAAGGAATCGTTATGGCACAATCCACACATTTAGCTAAATATTCAATGCTAACTCTATCAATATTGATGGCACTGCATGCTCACGCTGATGATACAGCCAGCGTTCAAGAAACCGATTTAGGCACACAAAAAATCATCATCAATAAAACTTTAAACAAAAAAGTTGGCGAAAGCACCTTAACCGCAGAACAATTATCAGAACAAAATGCCCAAGACGCTCACGATTTGGTGCGTTATCACACCGAAGTTGATGTGGCGGAAGTGGGTCGTTATGGCAATAAAGGCTTTGCCATTCGTGGTGTGGACGGCAACCGTGTGGCGATGAACATCGATGGCGTGGGATTGCCCGAAGTTGAGATTAACGAGATTTTTTCGCCTTATGGTTATATGTATGAAGGGCGTTTTAATCCAGACCTTGACATGATGCGTGGCGTGCGTATCGCTGCTGGTGCTGATAGCGTATTGACAGGCTCTGGTGCAGTTGGCGGTTCTATCTCTTATCAAACCAAAGAACCAAGAGACCTCATCAATCATCACGAGAACTTTGGTGGCTATGTCAAAACTGGCTATGCCAGCAAAAACAGTGAAAAATCCATCAGTGCAGGTCTTGCTTTTGCCAACGAGCAAGTAGAAGCCTTGCTCACCTACACTCACAAAGAAGGCAATGAAACCAAAAACCACGCCATGCGTCGCTTTGATGGCGACCAACTGTCCGTTGGTTATACTTTTTCTGCCGAAGACATGCCAGGACGACTAAAATCACTGCTGTACCCAAACCCAATGTCTTTTAATCGTGATGCCCTGCTTGGTAAGTTTTATTATCATGTTAATGAGCGTCATCGCTTGGGATTGCACGGGCTGTATCAAAGACAACGCACGCACATGAATACCGATATTAACGCCAGCTTCGGTAGTCGCACCAGTGTCGATCCACGCCGTGCCAAAGACAAAGAGGAGCTTGAAAGCTACGGCATCAATTACCGCTATCAACCAGACAACGCTTGGCTGCACGAAGCAACTTTGGGCTACACCAGAAGTGATGTGACAGGCTTGGCGGACACTTGGATTTATGACCGCTCTTGGAGTGGTGATGAGGTCACTTTTGATTATCGTGAATATCGCCCTACCAAAACCGAAACCAACCAATACCAACTTAATCTACAAAGCTCGCCTTTTGAATTGAGTCGTGCTGGCGAACACCGTCTGTCTTTAACTGCATCTGCAATCAAGGCTGATCGCACCACATCAGCCAGCGTCCTAAAAGAAGATGGTTCACTCAACTATCTAAACCACCCGTTCGTCGATGTCAAAAAGAACAGCCATCACATTGCCATCAGCGACCAAATCTCTTTTGGTAATCGCTTGCAAGCCTTGCTGGGTATTCGTTATGATAACTTTAAATACACACCATACTTTCAAAACGATGTCTTTGGTGCTGACGAAAATGCTCGTATCCATCAGACCTGCGTAACCAACAATGCCTTAGGTGGATTTTGTGATGCTTATCGAGCAGGCGACCATCTAAACAAAACAAAATTTAGCCACACCAGTTGGAGTGGTATGCTAAATTATCAGCTCATTCCCGAAAAGCTAACCACTCGTTATAAGATTGGCACAGGTTTTCTTGCCCCGACTGGCACACAGATTTATCGCAATTTTCAGGGTTTAGGCGTGCTTGAAGTGCCAAATTACGCCCTAAAACCAGAAACCTCGCTCAACCAAGAACTTGAATTTGAATTTAAGCCTGCCGCCAACACTTCGCTGACCGCATCTGGCTATCTATCCAATTACAAGAACTTCATTCACACCAAGTTTTGGGAAGGAGAAACGGGCGGTTGTAATGGTCGTGCCACCTGCTTACAGTCCACCAATTTGGACAAAGCCAAAGTGTATGGCTTTAAACTGGGCATCAAAAGCGATATTTCTGATAAGCTAAATCTTGATGGCAAGCTCAATCTGACGGCTGATTATCATATCGCCAAAGACAGTGCGACTGTTGAAAGCGACCATGATGGCACTTTTAAAATCAATACGCTGGCGGCCACACCAAGCAGCTTTATCCTAGGGGCAGATTATGTGTCGCCAAATCAAGATTGGCAGTTGCACACTCGTGTGCGTGGTCTGATGCGTAAAAAAGCCAAAGACACCAAAACGCTGGAAGTTGCCCCAACTTATGACATTAAGACTGTTAATTGCCCTTATGTGGGTTATGAGTATTATTGTTCATATGATGGCTACACCCAAGATGAAAGCGGTGCTTGGACAAAAACCGAACGCACTCGCACAGGTTATGCTGAATATGTCGATACCTACAAACACGCCAATCGTAGCAAAAACGCCATCTTGGTTGATGTGTATGGCAGCCGTAAATTTGGCAAAGATAAACAATTAACCCTCAATGCAGGTGTTTATAATCTGACCAATGTCAAATACATTCCTTGGGAAAGCCTAAGAATGTTTAGCAACGCCAATGTCAATAACATGGTTGATGCAGATGGATACGGCTTTGCTCGTTATACCGCTCCTGGTCGTAACTATGCCTTGTCGCTGACTTATGAGTTTTAATTAAACCGACACAAAAAATCCCAATACCATCAACTGTATTGGGATTTTTTTGGATGAATGAGGCATAAAAGGTTATTTTAGACCTTGCTTCACCAAATCATCATAAGCACCATGATTGGTAACATTGGTATAACCCATTGATTTTAGCGTCTGCAAAGCAGCTTCGGCACGACGACCAGAACGGCAATACAGATGAATCGGCTCGTCTTTATTAGGGGCGACTGAGGCGATTTGTTCGCCAATTTGCGTATGAGCAATGTTGATGGCATTGCTTAGATGACCTTCGCTATACTCCTCAGCACTTCGCACATCAATCCAAAGACCCTTGGCGTGCTCAGCAGTAGCAGGTTGCACTTGGGTATCTGCCGAAGTTTGTGCTGTGACCTCAGATTTTGGCTGACTGCACGCCAACACCGCAACTGGCAAAATCAATCCCGTTATTGCAAGAACAGATTTTTTCATCATCTACCCCCTTCTTAGCCTTGATGAGCTTCCACAGATTCTAAGGCACGCAAAGCATACGCATAAGCTGCACCTGCATTCAAAGAGATGGCTGTTGCCAACGCACCAGCGATTTCACTCTCGGTTGCACCAGCTGCCAATGCTTTTTCGGTATGCACAGCGATACAGCTTTCACAGCGAGTGGTGATAGAAACTGCGATGGCAATCAGCTCACGAGTTTTGGCATCTAGGCTTTCTGCTGCTGCCGCTTGGTCAAGCGTGGCATAGGCTTCTAGCATTTTTGGATGAGTTTTGCCAAGCTTACCAAAAGATTGTTTGGTGTGGCGACTGATGTGTTTCCAATCTGCAAATGACATAATAAACTCCTAAAAAGTAAAAAGGATATGAGTATAATAGCGTATTTTTTTGGGTAAATCCTATCAAATCGTTCCAAATTACAGTACAATTATCTCAAATCCCTGACGATGCAATCACGATGGACATTCTAGATAAATTACTCAATTTCGCCCAAATCACCGGTGGCGTAAACATCAAATGCCAATTACATGGCAACTGGCAATTAGACAACACCGCCCAAGATGCCCAAGCTGTCGCCCATATCGTTACCAAAGGCATGGCAAAATTGACGCACGGCGATGAAACTTGGCTGCTTAATGAAGGCGATATTGCCCTATTCCCACGCACGCCAACGCATTGTCTGTATAGCCATACCGAACAACCGCCATCAACAAACACCCAAAAATTTAGCAATCAAGGCGGTTTTGTCATCAATCAAATCGGCGATAGCGACCATGATTGTGAATTATTTTGTTTGCATTTCCATTATGATAGGCACGCTGAGTTGATGTACAGCTTGCCAGAAATGCTGATTTTACACATTGAACAAAGCCCGCTTAGCACGCTCATCGACCTGCTAAAACATGAAGCCAATCAGCCATCACTTGCCAGCGTATCGGTCGTCAATGCTTTATCCATTGTCTTTTTGACAATGATGCTACGCCAATATCTGACCGATAAAAATGCCCAAGTGCTTGGCACGCTCAAAGGCTATCAAGAACCCAGATTGCAGCCGCTCATCAACGCCATCATGCAACACCCTGAGCAAGATTGGCGAATTGAACAAATGAGCGACTTTGCTCATCTGTCTCGCTCGCAGTTGATTCGGCTGTTTCATCAGCATTTGCAGGCGACACCACACGCTTTTGTGCATAAAATCCGCCTGCAAAAAGCAGCAATGCTACTTGCCCAAAGCAATGATTCTGTTCTAAGCATCGCACTATCCACTGGTTTTTTATCCGAGACGCATTTTGGTAAAGCCTTTAAAAGCTACTATCAAATCACGCCCAGTCAATATCGCAACAAAAAACCACCCAACCTAGATTGAGTGGTTCTAAATTCTCTTAGGCTTATTTGCCACAAATGCACGGCTCGCCTTGTGAGCATTTGCAATTTGGATCGCATTTGCTATGGTCTTGGCAGCAGCTGCAAGTACAAGTGCAAGATTGGCTGGTTGTTTCAGTTTGATTTGACATCACACTCTCCTTAAAAAATGGCAAAAAATTTGCCAATGGGTTATTTTTTTAGTATTCTAAACCATAACCTTATGTCAAGGTCAAGCAATTTTAATGTCATTTAACAAACCCACAATGAACATCAGTCAAGCCGCCAAACTAACTCGACTGTCCAGCAAACAGATTCGAGATTACGAAAAAATCGGACTGCTCAACCACCCAGCTCGCAGTGCCTCAGGCTACCGCTGCTATGATGATGGCGACATCAAGCGACTTAAATTCATCGCTCATGCTCGGGCGGTTGGGTTTTCGCTGGCACAGATTCGTACATTGCTTGATTTGCAAAGCAATCCCAATCGAACAAACTGCGAAGTCAAGGCTCTTACCGCCCTGCACATCGCTGAATTGACCGACAAAATCAACGAACTGCAAACCATGAAAAACACCCTGCAAGTCTGGCACGACAGTTGTTTGGGCGATGGCTTGCATCATTGCCCCATCATTACATCACTCGAACAAGATTAGTAACAATACCTTCCATAAATCTGATGCTGCCAATGATAAAAAACCGACTGATGAACCAGTCGGTTTGTTGATTGGGCTGATGATTATTCTGCACCTTGTAGCATTTTTTTCAATACTGGCGAGATGATTAAAAACAGCACACCTGCACCGATACCCATCTTAATCATCAGATAATAATAATCCAGCGTATTTTGTTCGTTAAAGAAATTACCAAATAAGATACCGCCCAAAGTCAAGCCAATCGACAGACCCAAGAAGTTTAATGCCACCATTTGGGTTCTAAAAAAATCAGGTGCAATCTTGGTTGCAAAAGACAATGAAATCGGAGAAATCATCAATTCTGCCACCGTCAAAACACCAAGCGACAGCATATACACCAAGATTGGCATCGGATTACCAGATGTGACATAAGGCACAAAAAAGACGAATGCCAAGCCTGCAATGATGAGTGATAAAGCAAATTTAACAGGGGCTGATGGTGCATTTTTGCCCAATTTTGCCCATAATGCCGACATCACGCCCGCCAATGCAATCACCCAAAAGCTCTGCATTGAGGGTTGCCACGCTGCTGGAAACTCAAACGAACCAAGCATACGGTCTACTGTGGACTCAAAGTACACAATAAGCAGGGTGTAGTTTTGGAAAAACAGCGACCAAAACACGCAAATACACACAAATAATGGTATATAAGCCACGATATGAGAACGTTTGGTGTTGTCGATACGCTTATCACTTAGCAGACGAACAAAATAAATGGCCGCTATCGCAATGACTGTATAAAATAATACCGTTTTGAAGTTTTCTAGCGTCACCAAACCTGCACTGATGATGCCAGCCACGACTGCAATGCCAGCCAGACCAATCATGATGGCCTTACTTTTTTCGCTGGCGGTCAATGGGTTTGGTGCGGTATTATGCCCCAGACTTTTGCGTCCAAAACTGTACTGAGTCAGACCAACCGCCATGCCCACCGCTGCTGCCGCAAAACCATAGTGAAAGCCAACACGACTTTGCAAAATACCTGTTAATAGCGGGCCAAAGAATGCACCAATATTAATCGCCACATAAAAAATCGAAAAGCCAGCATCACGCAAATGCTTGTTTTCATCATTTTCATACAAAGAACCCACCATGGCACTCACAGGTGCTTTTACCCCGCCACTACCGATAGCAACAAAAACAAGACCCAAAATCAGACCTTGCAATCCTGGTACAATCGCCAACAAAATATGTCCAATCATGATGATGATGCCTGAATAAAACAGCGTCCGCTCTGGACCTAAGACACGGTCAGCCACCCAGCCACCACCTAAGGTTGCCAAATAAATACTACCGCTATACGCCCCCATCACACCACCAGCAACTGCTTTATCCATGCCCAAGCCACCATCAGTGATGGCATAGTACATATAAAACATCAAAATCGCCTGCATGCCATAATACGAGAAGCGTTCCCATAGCTCAATGTGGAACAGATTGCCAAGTTGCCTTGGGTGTCCAAAGAACTTTTTATTTTGCATGATATTATCCTTAAAACCTAAATCAGTCTGCCAACGGTCAAACCATTCGCCAAGCAGACAAAAAACAAACCAGACACAACTTATCCATAACGACAAGCTGACTGGTCAAATCAATTTAATGACATAAAATCACTACCATCTTAGCATATTTTTCAAAAAAGCAAATCTTTTTTATCCATATCATTTCATCAAATCTTAGGATTTTTTGCCAAATCGCCCAAAAATCAACCCATTACAGCCATCTACCCATCAATGAGTAATCTCTTATTTATCGCCAAAAACAATAAAACCCAAAAACATTAAATGCCTTTGGGTTTTTGTTATTCTTGACAGCATGACTACTGGCGAACCAAACGCCCAAAATCAGGCAAAGTCTGGTTGAGTACTCGAATTGGGTTGATGTCGATACCACCTCGTCTGGTATAATTTGCCCAGACTGCCATTTGGCTAGGCTGAAAATGCACCAAAAAATCGGCAAAAATCCGCTCTACACATTGCTCATGAAAGCCGTTGTGTTTGCGAAAAGTCAGCACATAAGCCAAAATTTTCTCATAATCAAGCAGCTTGTCTGTCGTGATGGATACTGACAAAGTTCCCCAATCTGGCTGATTGGTCACAGGGCAGTTGCTTCTTAGCAGATTGGTATGAAATTGATAAGTCTTACTCACGCCAGTTTTGGCATCTGCCAGCATTGATGCGTCAATATCATCACTGATTGTTACACCCTGACAATCATTGAGCACCAAATCAATGCACTCGCCCATTGCCGTTGTGATGGCAAATCTTGATGAGTTTAGTGGCTCAATCTGCACCGAGACAATCGCCCCAATGCAGTCTGATAGGTCTTTTTGAATGACGCTTGCCACTTCGTCCAGATGGGCAAAGGTGCTAAAATTAAGGCTGTTTAGGTACAGTTTGAGTGATTTTGACTCAACGATATTAGGCGAATTGGCTGGTATCAAAATTCTGGCTACCGCCACCTGAGAAATGCCGTTGGGATTTAACCAAGACAATTCAAAGGCTTGCCAAATATCCACGCCGACCGCCAATGCTTCGGTATCAATATTCGTCTCTTGATACACCGCTTCACGCCCCAAAGTGCGACTGATGGCGAACAAAACACTTGGGTCATACTGCTGTGGATAGCTGGTTGTCTCGCCCAATACACCGTGAATACTCATAATGTTATCCTTAATAATCCACCAAATTTAGATACGAAGTTTTGAACCATCGGTCAATAAACGATGGCAAATGCCATAAAAAATCACACAAAACGCCAAAATCGCTGCCAAAGACCACCAAACATTCACATCAGAATAGCCCAAAATGCCATAGCGAAACGCATTCACCATATAGACAATGGGGTTGAGCAACGATAGCGTCTGCCAAAATCCTGACAAATTTTCCATCGAATAAAACACCCCGCCCAGATAGGTCAGCGGTGTCAGCACAAAACTTGGAATGATGGAGATGTCATCAAAGGAACGAGCAAAGATCGCATTGATAAAACCACCCAATGAAAACAACACCGAAGTCCCCAAAATGGTCAATAACATCACAGCAACATGTGCCACGCCCAACTTGGTAAAAAACAACGCCACCACAGACACAATCAAGGCAATCATCAAGCCACGAAACACACCGCCTGCCACATAGCCAAGCAAAATGGTGTGCTTGGACGCTGGCGATACCAGTAGCTCCTCAATACTGCCTTGAAATTTCATGCTAAAAAAGCTCGACACCACATTCGAATAGCTGTTTGTGATGACCGCCATCATAATCAGACCTGGCACGATAAACTGCATGTAGGACACACCGCCCATCTGCCCCACTCGACTACCAATCATCTGACCAAAAATCACAAAATACAAGGTCATCGTGATGACAGGTGGTAATAAAGTCTGTGGCCAAATGCGTAAAATGCGTTTGATTTCTTTGAACAAAATGGTGCAAAAAGCAACCCACTGTTTACTAAGATTTGTCATAAAATTCTATCGATTATTATTGTATGATGAACAAGTTTTTTATTCAGGCAATCATGATGATTGATGACTTGATTAAGCAGATAATTTATCGCTTAAATTATTCTCAACCAAATTCATGAACAGCTCTTCTAGGCGATTGGTCTTATTTCGCATACTGGCGATTTGCACGCCTTGTTTGGACAGCTGAACAAAGACATCGTTTAGACTATCGCCTTTTTTGAGCGTAATTTCAAGGCTTAGCTCATCTGGCTGACTGTATTTAAGCACATTATCCAGCACAACAGGTTTGTCTAAGGGCTTGGATAAATCCAGCACAAAACTCTCCACATCAAGGCTAGCCAGCAAGGTCTTCATGTCGGTATTGATGCGAATCTCGCCTTTATCCAAAATGGCGATATTTTTGCAAAGTTGCTCCGCCTCTTCTAGATAGTGTGTGGTCAAAATAATGGTTGTGCCTTCTTCTTGGTTGATGGTCTGCATAAAATCCCACATCGAACGGCGAAGTTCAATATCCACACCTGCGGTTGGCTCGTCCAAAATCAGCAGTTTAGGCTTGTGCATCAAGGCACGAGCAATCATCAAGCGGCGTTTCATACCGCCAGAAAGCATGCGAGCCTTAGTATCTTTTTTGTCCCACAAACCCAATGCTTTAAGCAATTTCTCAGCTCGTGGCTTGGCATCGCTTGCTTTGATACCAAAATAACCCGCCTGATTTACCAAAATATCCTGCACATTTTCAAACTGCATGAAATTAAACTCTTGGGGAACAACACCCAAAAAAGTCTTGGCTTTGGCTGGCTCTTTAAACAAATCCACCCCAAAAATCTGAACTGTACCAGAGCTGGGGCGAAACAGAGAACTGATGATGCCAATCGTGGTGGATTTGCCTGCACCATTAGGACCAAGCAAGGCAAAAAATCCACCTTGTGGCACGCTTAAATCCACCCCTTTTAAGGCAGTAAAACCATTGTGATAAGTTTTGGTTAAGCCGCTGATTTTTAGGGCTGGCACATTGTCTGTCATTATATTACTCTTTTTTTATTTTTTGATGTAATGAAAAGGTGTGTGGTTGCTTTTCTTAATGTGGATTAGCACCCAAATTTCAAGTCAGGCACAAAAAAAACAAAAACACCCAAACCATCACACACGATGATTTGGGTATGTTTGGTTTCAATCGATTAAATCAACTTAGCTTGATTTTTCGATGATGTAGTTCACAGCATTTTGAACTTCTTCATCAGAAATGTCCGCACCACCACGAGCTGGCATCGCATTAAAGCCATTGGTTGCACTGTTGTACAATGTAGCTTTACCTTTGGCAATGCGTGGTGCCCAAGCACCTTTGTCGCCAAACTTAGGAGCACCCACCAAGCCTGCATCATGGCAAGTTGAACAAATCGCCTTGTACAGGCTTTCACCATCACGAGCCTGACCTTCGACCGCAGGAGCTAGGACGGTAATATTGATGTCGCACTCTTCGCCATCAAAACATACTTTGCCATAGGGGGCGATACGAGCGATGAGTTTTGGATACATCGCCACCAATTTAGCAACTTGCGGAGAGTCTTGCGGGATTGGCTCTTCTGCTTTTTTTGGTGCTGGTGCTGCTTGGGCAGCCTCACCGTCTTCGGTGGCTTGTTCTGCTTGTTCTGCATTATCAGCAGGTTTGGCATCTGTGGTTGCTTGTTCAGCTGTCGCAGTCGCTTCGGTTTGTTCAGCAGGTTTAGCACCTTCTTGGGCTTGGCTGGTCGCCATGGCAAACATTGCCAACAAGCTGGCGGATAACATTGCAACTTTTTTCATTGTCATCATCTCGTTTTATAACCTTGAGCAAATCGCTCTGGGGAAATCAAATCCAAACCAATCAAGCAAGGCTTTGATGGGTTAGACTGATGAAATTATTTACCTTACTATTATAAGGGAAAAAGGGGGTAAAATGCCATGCCTTTATACGCATTTGTGTAAAATTTTAGCAATGTTTTTCACAAAAAGTGATTATTTTTACTTTGGTGGTGGTTTTTTTATCAAAAACTTGATAAAATTTGCAAGAATTTTACCCCATCATTGATTTTGTACCTGTAGCTCAGTTGGATAGAGTGTCAGCCTCCGAAGCTGAAGGCCACGGGTTCGACTCCCGTCAGGTACACCATTTTTTAAAAAAGCACCAAATTGGTGCTTTTTTGTTCAGCGATTATTGTTTAGTTCGATAATCTCAATCCAGTAGCCATCAGGGTCTTTAATAAAGGCGATGTCTTTCATGCTGCCTTCTTCTGGGCGTTTTTGAAACACCACACCATTGGCATCAAACCACGCCACCGCCTGCTGTAAATCAGGTACAGCAAAACAAATATGCCCAAACCCTCTTGGTTCGCTATTGCCATTATGATACGCAAAATCATCGTCATTTTCTGTGCCGTGATTGTGTGTCAATTCCAAAATACTACGCTGACGAGACACAAAATCTTTTAGCTCATCGCCTGCTGGTAGTGCATTTCGCTCCTCTTCGGTCAAGCGTGCCAAAAAATACAAATCAAATTTTGCTTCTGGAAAGCTACGATGCTTCAACAAAGTCATGCCAAGCACACCAGTATAAAATTCTAGTGACTTAACAGGGTCTTTGATGCGTAACATCGTGTGATTATATACAAAACCCTCAGATTGTACAGGAATGTCTTTGACGCCCTCAACACTAATGGCGTTGGCTGGTTGTTTAATACTCATCATAAACTCTTTAAAAAATCAATCAAAAAAATCCACTTTGCCAGTCGCTACATCATACTCTGCACCAATGATGAGCAAATCGCCTGATTTGACCATGTCCTCTAAGATGCGAGAGCCGTGTTTTAGCTGACTGACTGACATACTAACATTGGCACGAATGGAACGGTCAATCAACTCGTCCATATCCACATCATCGCCAGCAGCGGTGGTGATTTCATGTAAATTTAGCACACTTGGGCGAATGCGATCCACGATGGATTGTAAGTTTGGCGAATAATAAGCATCAGGATTAACCAATGCTTCTATGCACGCTGTCACTGCACCACAATGCGAATGCCCAAGCACCACCACCAAACGAGTGCCAAATTTTTCGGCAGCAAATTCTACCGAGCCAATCTGACTAGGAGCAACCACATTGCCCGCCACCCTGATGACAAATAAATCGCCCAAACCCTGATCAAAAATCAACTCCACAGGCGCACGAGCATCAGAGCACCCCAAAATGATGGCATTAGGTTTTTGCTCACGCACCAAAGTTGGCGGTGGTATCATGAGTGGCTTGGTGCTACTTAGGTTGGCAATGTATCGCTCATTGCCAACCTTTAACATTTCTAATACCTGTTTTGCATCCAAATTTGCCATAGCTGATTATTGCTCGCCTGCCTCCGCTGGTACGCTCTGTGCCTCTGCCGTTGGCTTGGCTGTCGGTGCCATGGCATCAGGTTTTGGCGTTGGGGCAAAATTAGTAGGCTTTGGTGTATTATCCTGCACAGGTGCAGAAGTTGGCTTGGCTGTCGGTGCCATCGCTGGTGCTTCTGTCAGCGGCGTGCTTTGCTCACTAGGTGCTGGTGTTGGTGTAGAGTGTGCCGGTGCTGCCATCTGCTTTTCAGCTGGCTGACTGGCATAGCCACCAAATTCATTATACTTGGCGTATTCTTGTTGTCTGGCAAGCTGTGAACGCACTTTTGCCTGACTTTCATAACTACGACGCACCAAATCCTCATCAGCACGAGTCGCTGCCTGTACAGGAATCTCTTTGTTGGTGGCATTAAGAATGATACGGCGTGGCTGATTGGTTGCCAAATCGGCAATCCCTTCGGCACGCATGTAGTTATCGATGATTTTTAGGTAATCAGCCGCTTTGACCACCTTTGGTTTTAGGCTTTGTGGCAGACCAAAATTATTTGTCGTGATGTTTTGTTGTGCCTCTTCTACCGTTTGGAACTTACCATAGGTCAATACATAGTGCGGTCTTTTTTCTTTGTCTAAATAGCGAAAATAAGCGTATTGCTGACGGTCTACCACTCCTTCCAAATAATCAACAATGACTTCATTTTCAAGCACATCCATCAATTCAATGGTATAACGATTGCCCATATTTTCATAATACAGCTTATCCTTAAATTCGGCAGGATAGCTACGCATATCACGCACGATTGTCGAAAAATCAATCGGACGCACTTCTTTTGCCAAATCCACAAAATGTTCAATGCGAGTTGGCAATGCCGCCGCCACTTGCTCTTCTTCGCCTGCCTTGTTTGTCAAACTGGGTGCAGCAGAAGTCAGCCACACAACCAGCCAAACGATGGCAATAATGATGGCAGCCAAGAACCAATATTTGGCTTGTCTGCGAAAATATTGAGCACTCATCGCTAAACTTTGCGACATAATAATTAACCTTTTTGATTTTTTACTCAGCCAAATTATACCATTGAATTGGTAAAAGCTGATAATACTTTTTGTAAGTCATTCATCTGAAAATCTGAGGTAACAAATGCTTGACCGATTTTTTTGAGCAAAATCAAGCGAATTTGTCCTTGTTTAACCTTTTTGTCATGCCCCATCAAATCCAACGCCTCATCAGGCAAGATGGCTGGTGGCTGGGTGGGCAAATGAAACAATGCCAGCACTTTTTTGATGCGAGCCACATCATCTTCATCAATATAGCCCAACTGCTGTGACATCATGGCTGCCTGCACCATGCCAGCCGCCACCGCTTCACCATGCAGCCACACACCATAGCCTTGATGCGTCTCAATCACATGACCAAAAGTGTGTCCAAAATTCAGTAAAGCTCGTCTGCCCGACTCTCGCTCATCTTCGGCAACAATTTGAGCCTTAAACTGGCAACTTTGGCGTACCATCTGTGCCAAAATTTCGCCATCTTGGGCATTGATGGCAACATGATTTTCTTCTAGCCAGTCCAAAAACGATGCATCCATAATCAAGGCGTATTTGATGACTTCTGCCATGCCTGCGGCAAATTCTCGCTTAGGCAAAGTGGCAAAAGTCGTCATGTCTGCCAAGACACATCTGGGCTGCCAAAATGCCCCAATCATATTTTTGCCACGACGATGATTGATGCCTGTTTTGCCACCAACGCTAGAATCCACCTGCGACAACAAGGTGGTTGGCACTTGGATAAAATCCACCCCACGCATATAGCTGGCTGCTGCAAAACCCACCATGTCGCCAATCACACCGCCCCCCAAAGCAATCAAGGTGCAGTCTCTGGCAAAATGATGCTCTAACAGCACATCATAAATATGGTCGATGCTTTGTTGGTTCTTATAAGCCTCGCCATCTGGCAAAATACAAGTTTGTACGACAAAATTTGCCTGTATCAGTCCTGCTTGCATGTCTGCCAGATACAAAGGAGCGATGGTGTCATTACTGACAATCAGCACCTGATGACCACGAATGTATGGCACAATCTGGCTAACCAAATCGGCTTTTGTTGGGCTTGCCTGAATAAAAATCGGATAATCGTGGCTTTGGGTTTTGACCATTAAAGCTGGCTTGGCGGTCATGACTACACTCCGCTTAATATGATGGTTACTTGGTTTGATAAACTCGTCTTAGACATCGTATCCATGCTATTCTTGGCTAAAATAGGATTTTTTGGCATAATCATTTAAAATATCCAAAATATCGCCAATCATCTGCTTAGGATAAGCTCGTCCTGTAGGTATGATGATGTCTGCCACTTCTCGATACAAAGGGTCTCGAATCTGATACAGCTCTTCTAGCACTTTGCGTGGATTGCCTGATTGGAGCAAGGGGCGATTTTTGTCTTTTTTGGTGCGAAGTAACTGGGTTTCTACGCTGGCGTCCAGATAAATCACCAGACCTTGTTTGAGCATTTGGCGGTTTTGGGCATTACCCACCGCACCACCACCTGTCGCCATGATGATGTTTGGCAACACGGTCAATTCACTAATGGCTTTGGTTTCTCGTTCACGAAAACCTGCCTCGCCCTCTTTTTCAAAAATCCACGGAATATCCGCCCCTGTCTGCTTGGCAATATACCAATCACAATCAACGAACTCACGCCCCAAATGCTTGGCAAGCAGTTTGCCAATCGTGGTTTTGCCAGCACCCATCGGTCCAACTAGATAGATGGCGGGTAGATTTTTGGCTGGCATACTGGCGTTTTTTTCTACCAATACATTTTCGATTAGTGCTGAATTTTCTTCAAGCATGTCATCGCCTCAATACTAAAAATTGCCCTATCATACAAGTTTTTGGCTCATCTTGCTAGTTTTTTTGAGCATCAATGCCATCATCAACCAAAGTTGGCGTGATAAAAATCAGCAGTTCGGATTTATCATCACTGCGACTGTCCGAACGAAACAACCGACCAAGCACAGGCACATCGCCCAAAAATGGCACTTTATTCACGCCATTGCTGCGATTTTGTCGATAGATACCGCCCAACACCAAAGTCTGACCATCAGACACCAGCACATTGGTTTCGATGGCATCTTCTTGAATGGCGACATTACCCAAGTTGGTGATGGGTGTACCGTTTTTAATGTTTAATTTTAAGGCGATTTTACCATCTGGGGTGATGTTTGGCGTTGCTTCTAGCACCAAAGAAGCCTCTTTAAAACTAGTGCTGGTTGCTCCCGAGGCACTCGCCTCCTGATAAGGAATCTGTACGCCTGAGGAAATGCGTGCGGTTTGCTTATCTGCGGTCAAGACCTTAGGGGTTGAGATGATTTCTCCGTGCTGATTTGCCTGCATGGCTGACAATTCCAAATCCAATATCGCATTGGGTAAGTTTAAAAAGCCAAAGGCGATTTTTCCCACGCCATTTGTCACGCCAAGATTGACATTAAGTCGGTCTTGGTCGCTTAATTCTTGTGGATTAAGCTGTCCTTGCATCGCCCACAAAGAGCGATTTGAGCTGGCGTATTGCCACTTGCCATGTTGCCCTGACACACCAAAATTCACCCCAAGCTGGCGACCAAAATTCTCGTGGGCAGAGACGATTCTTGCCTCAATCATGACCTGCTTCATTGGAATATCGATTTGTTCGATAAGCTGAACAATGCCATCAAGTCGTTTGCTGTTATCTTGAATGATGAGTGTGTTGGTTCGCTTATCAACCGTGACTGTGCCTTGCTCAGAAAGCAGTCCCAATCGCTCACTTTCAATGATGGTTTTGTCTTCAACATTGCTACTGATTGGCACAAGGCGATTATAAGCCCTGACGACATCGTTCTTTTTATGCTGGCTATGATAAGTTTTTTCGCCAGCAATCAGACGCTGCACCTCTTCTGCCATCGCATATTTTAGGCGGATATGACGAGTTTGTAACGCACCTGTCGATTGGAGTGTCTTTGAGCTGATGAACATGATACCATCTTGATTGATGATACTAAGCGATTGACTTTGGGCAATCATGTCCAGCACCTGATCCCACGGCACATTCGTCAAGCGTAGCGTAATATTGCCCGATACTGAGTCATCAACCACGATATTTTGACCGCTAAATCTTGCCAGCACATCAAGGGCGGCTCGCACAGGAATCTCTTGAAATTCCAAAGTGATGGGCTTGCCTTGATAAGTCATCTGTGGCATCTGTTGTTCTGACAAATCATTTGCCCGTACCGCCAATGATGAACTCATCAGCCCTATGCACAAAGCCAATCTAAGACCATTGTTCCATTTTTTCATCACTTTATCCTTATTATAAATCTAAGGTGCCAAAGGCAGATAAACCGTGCGTTCTTGCCCATCAACACGCTCTAAAATGCTCAATTTTTGTTCATCAATAGCGATGAGCTTACCTTGATTTTGTCCAAGATATCCACCAATGACAAGCTCATACATCAAGCCATGTTGGTCGAATACAAGTGCTACCCAACGCCCATCGACCAACACTCTGCCACGATAGCTTAACTGACTTAATGACTGATATTCCAGCGGTTCTTTGTTGCGTGCAGGTGCTGGCTTGGGTTGTTTGATGACTGGCGACTGGCTTGATTTGGTGTCTGATTTTGGCAATGATTCTGCTGTTTTTGGTACATTCTCCCAAGGTTTGACATCTGCCTCCAAACGAATTGTATCAGCCGATGGGTGCTGCACCGCCACTTCATCGGACGACTTGTCAGATGACTGGTTTTGATGGGCTGGCGTGTTGGTTGTTACTGCGTGATGATAGGGATTGACGAATGGGTCTTTACCCATCTGTCGATACCCTGTCAATACAGGCGGATTTTTTGGGATTGGCAAACTGTCAGGCTCGCTGGGCAAATCATGAATAGGGTCTAGCTTCTCTTTGACCACATCATTAACATCGTCCTGACACGCCACCAGACACAATGCCAACAGCCAACCACATCGCCATATTTTCATTATTGACCCTCATCACTGGTTGGCAAAGAAATCTCTTTGGGTGCTTGATAAGTGCTTAGTAAGATGCTGATATTGACTAGACGACCATCTTGGGCGGTCAATTTAAGGTCATCAATACCAAGCGGCTGTATGGTTGTCATCAATTCATGCAGCCAACGACCCAGCTGATGATAACTGCCTTGTGTGGTTACTTGCACAGGTCTTTGGGTATAATAAGTCTGCTGCAGCATCGGGCGAATGCTGGTGGTTAGCACCGTCACTTGATGAGCCTGTGCCGCTTGATTGATACGCTCCACAAACAAACTCATCTGAGCGGTGCGTGGCAATGCCAAAATCTGACCTTGCAAGCGGTTGTTTTGTTGCAACTGTCTTTCTTGATATGCAGGCAAATTACGAGCAATCAGATATTTTTCTTGGTACTCTGTCAGCAGGCTCTGCTGTGTTGATTGCAACGCCATCAGTTTTTGCCTACTAGGATTAATGATAACAAGATGAGCAATCATCGCAATGATGATGACCATCATCAGCACAACAAGCCCCTTAGCCATGGGCGACGCCTGTCCCAGATTGTCCTTATCTAGCGTATGAAGTTCTTGCCAAAAGCTCCTAAAAGACGAGTGATTATTTTGAGTCATCAAGCTTAGCTCCATCGGCATTCGCCCTATCTGCACTGATGACAAAATCCACCAATCCTTGCTCATTATTTGCCACTTGTGTAATCATCACGGATTGATAGCGTCCTGTATTTTCCAAATTTCTAGCAAAATCTGCGACCAAAGTAAGCTGTTTTGCCACGCCAGCAATCTGCACCGTTTTTGCCCCATCAATCGACACCAAATACACCCCATCGCCCAATAAGGTGGGCAACTCCTGCCATTCATCAAGCAAAGCGATGTTAGCGTCTTGCAAGGCATTGACCGCACCAAGCTGTTCATCAATCTGCCCCAATGACGATTTGATTTGTTCGATTTGGCTGATTTTTTGTGCCTGTTCATCAATCTGATGTTTGATGACATCATTGATACTCTGCTGATGGCTAATCTGCAACCATAAGAACGCCCAGCCCGCCAGCACCAACAACAGACTAAATATCGCCACCGACCATAACAACCGCACGAATTGGCGTTGCTGGCGATATCGTCTGTTTTCTCGCCAAGGCAAAAAATTGATGGCAGTATCATCACTTTTTAAGGCCAGCCCATACGCCACCATCAATGCTGGCATCATGCCATCAGTGGCTTTGGCTGTCTGTATCTTTGATGTCGCCCATTCAACTGGCATATCAAGCATTTGGGTAAGTATTGAGGCAAGATTAGGCAAATTACCATTTAGCCCTGTTAATATCACACCAGCCATATCAGCCTGATTGATTTGCAGCCGCTTGATGGTTTGTGTCAGCTGCTGTGCCAGTACCGCCTCATCGGTCTGTCCATTGAAATTCTGCACAAGAGGAGATTGGTGCGTGAAAGGTGCTTGCACATCATCATATTGCTCGCCAAACTCAATCCGAGTAATGCCAAATGACGGCGATGATGGCTCTTGCCAAGACTGCTCGATAAACACTTTGTGACCGACCCGCTCATCTGCTTTATCCAAATCGTCAGTTTGATGATTCAACAATGACATCACTCCTGCACCCATTGGGCAGGTTTGGATATGGTTAAGATGATGCTGATGAGCAAAATAAATCAAAGATTGCATTTCATCAATGTCCACCACCAAAAAATGCTTTTGTGGTTCAAGCATTGATGCCAATGCTCGTTGCAGGCTTTGTATCTGAGGCTCGACCGTCATTGGCTCAAACCCAAGACTGGCACAAAATGCCACCGCCTGATCGACGGCAGATTGGTAAGCGGTAAATAATTTGATGTTTAGATGTCGGTCATTGCCATCAGTCTGATTGGGCAATACCAAAAAATCAAACGCCGCCTCATGAAGGGGGATGTCGATATACTGTTCAGCGTCAAGCAAAATGTGAGCCAAAATTTCATCTTCGTTGGCTAATATTGGTAATCGAATTTCTTTGCTTGCTACTACCTCTGGCAAAATACAAACATTGACACTTGGTTTATCTTGTTGATATTTGTCAAAAAATCGTGCCAGCTGTGCTATGGCGGACTGCTCACTATCTCGCCCAACCAAACAATAATCCAGCACACAAGGATGGCCTTGCTCATTATCCAACACCACCGCATAAGCAGCGGTGTTGGTCAGATGTATGCCAATCTGCAAAGACGATTGGCGAAACAAGTAAGGCAGTCTCATTCCTTTGAACATCATTAAAACATCACATCATCAAACATAAAACATCATCAAATCAAGACATCAAAACACAAATGAATATCTGGGTGCTGATGATGATTGTTATACTACCACCAAATCCCAAAAATAGCAAAACCGACAGTTTGACCATCGGTTTTACTAAAAGTTTTTTTGAATAAAAATAATCAATCAAGCACCGACACCAGCTCACCTAGCACCAAATGCATGCTTTTGGCGGCAGTAATCTTGACCAGAACAAATTTACCCAACAGCTCCTCGCCTCCTGCAAAAACCACCGAGCGAGTATTGTCCGCAGAACCGTGCAAATGCCCCTCATAGCGATCGGCTTTTTCTTCGACCAGCACCCTAACCGTCTGACCGACCATCGCCTCCGTTTTGGCAAAGGTGGATTTTTTGATGACTTCTTGAAATTCTGCCAAACGGGCTTTTTTGGTGTCCAAACTTACATCATCAGGCAAGTCAGAAGCAGGCGTACCAGGGCGTTTTGAGTAGATAAAACTGTATGAATGGTCAAAGTCTAGTTCTTTGGCAAGATTGAGCGTATCAGCAAAGTCTGCATCGCTCTCACCTGGAAAGCCAATGATAAAATCGCTTGATAAATGCAAATCAGGACGAATCGCCTTTAACTTATTGATTTGATTGATATAAACATCAATGGTGTGATTGCGTTTCATTGCCGCCAAGATGGCGTTTGAGCCAGACTGTACAGGCAAGTGCAAATGCGACACCAATTTTGGTAGCGTCTTATATGCCTCAATGATGTCATCGGTAAATTCTAGGGGGTGACTGGTGGTGTAGCGAATGCGTTCAATGCCATCAATGTGTGAAACATAATGCAAAAGCTCGCTAAAACGACAAATACTACCATCATCTTTTTCGCCACGATAGCCATTGACATTTTGTCCCAAAAGGTTAATCTCACGCACGCCCTGCTCCGCCAAAGAAGCAATCTCAGCAAGCACATCATCTAAGGGGCGAGACAGCTCTTCGCCACGGGTATAAGGCACGACACAAAACGAGCAGTATTTGGAACAGCCTTCCATGATGGAAACAAACGCTTTATAGCCCTCTACCTTTGGTTCTGGTAAGAAGTCAAATTTTTCGATGCTAGGAAAGGAGACATCAACCACGCCAATACGATTTTTGGTTTTGGTTTTATCATCAAAGACCGATTTGGCTTTTTGGGAATTTTCGTACAGCTCAGGCAAGCGGTGCAGGGTTTGAGGCCCAAACACCATGTCCACATAAGGGGCTCGTTTTTGGATATTATCGCCCTCTTGGGAGGCAACACAACCTCCTACGCCAATAATCAAATCTGGGTTTTTTTCTTTAAGTTTACGCCAACGACCAAGCTCACTAAACACCTTTTCTTGGGCTTTTTCACGAATGGAACAAGTATTCATCAGCAATACATCAGCCTCATTGATGTCTTTGGTAACGACCATACCGTGCGATTGCCCCAACACATCGCCCATTTTTTCAGAATCATATTCATTCATCTGACAGCCTTGGGTAACGATATAGACTTTTTTTACGGTTTTTGTGGCAGACAAGTCATCAGCATTCATCACAGGCTTGTTGATGGCTTGATGGTCTTTTGGGTTAAACGTAGCGACTTTCATGACGGGGTTTTCCAAATTCCAAAGAAATCAAATTAAAACGCACTATTTTAGCATAAAATTTGGCAAATGGGAGATTTTCACACAGCCAACCTACCAATTCTCATCAAAAAACACAAAACCCAGCCAAGATTTTGTGTTTGTTTTGATGATGCTTAACAGGCGATATAATACATCTGTGCCTCAAAAGTGCCTTGACCAATCTGATAATAACTGGGTCTGACAGGTCGCCACGAATGAATCAGGCGGTCAGCACGCCCTCGTGCCACTTTATAGTCATCAACCGCAAGCTGAGCAACGCTGGCACGATTGCAATTAAAAGAATACAGCACCTTTCGCTTGTCATTGCCTCTCTCAATAAATGCCCAACTCTCCTTGTAGCCAAGCCCTTTATTGACGATGCGTTTTTCCAAAAAAGTCCAATCATGCCCAGAGGCATCTTGACCCAAATATATCGCTGCCTGCGATTGACCGACACCAAAACCCAACAATGCCATCGCCAAGATGTATGATTGCCATTTATTCATCAAATCATTCTCCTATCCATATTAACCTGATTATGATTGATATATAATACCACATTGATCGCATTTTGATAATATCAATTTAATTGTATTATTAAAAAATTCAGCAGTTACAACTTTTATACACCCAAGTAAAGTAAATTTGTTAAGCTATCGCCCGCTAATGACAAGAATTCTTGATAAATAAGGTATATTGATGATGTTAAAACCAGCCCATCGCCTTTTGGCACTCTCTCTTGCCAGCCTAACCGCCCTGCCGCTTGCCAATGCCAATGATGGCAGCGTGTACCAATTTTTGGAAGCCGAACGCCAAAAAAACAATCCCAACACCATGCGTCAATACGAACAAAGTATGCAAGGCACACTCTTTGGTATGTATCCTACCTACTGGCGAATGAACTACAACCTATCTGGCCAAAGTCCTGATGCGGTCAATGAATTTGTGCGTCAATATCCACGCAATGTGATGAGCGAAAAACTGGCTGCTGACTATGCCGAGACTAAGGCTCGTGAGGGCGACTACGCCAGCGTCCGAGCTGTTGCCAACTCCATCGAAAATGCCGATGCCTCAGAGGCTTGTGCCATCGCTTTGGGCTATAACCAAAGTGCTGCCGATTCCATGAGAGCCTTATACCAAAAACCAAATGTGTGGCTAAATACGCAGATTAAACAGTCTTTGTGTGATAAACTTGCCAGCGAAATGAGCTACAACCCACGCATCAATCAGACCGATAAGCACGAGCAGCTCATTCGCATGATGCGAATTGACAAACGCCAATTATCCAGCAAAAATCCTGCAACCGACAAAACCGCCGATATTGTCAGCTTGTCCAATCAGCTGGGCTTAAACATCAATTATGGTACACTTCAAGAAGTACGCAACAATCCTCAGGGGTTTTTAAGTCGCTTTCAGACAGAAGCATTTAGCCCAACCAACCAATATCTGTATGTCTATGCCATCAGCTTGCTGGCTCATCGCTCACATTGGGAGGCTGCCAATCAACTAACTCATGACATCGCCATCGATAATCGCCGCCCAAATCATCTGATTTCTGACATGGCTCGTCGCTATGCATGGCGAAGCATTGCCGTCAAGCGAATGAATGTCAATACCGATGAGGGATTTAGTCGTGATGCAATCAGTTGGTTCCAAAACAGCTTAGGCGAACCCTTTAACTTCGAAGAATCCGAAGATTATGCCCAAGCCGCCATTCATTTTGGGCAATGGCAAGATGTCATTAACGCCATCGGAACCATGAGTGCTGTTACCCAACAAGAAAACATCTGGCAATACTGGCTGGCTCGTGCCTATGAGCAAACTGGCAAGGCTGGACAGGCTCGCACCATTTATACATCACTTGCCAAAGAGATTGACTATTATGGTCTGCTTGCCAAAGACCGCTTGGGTCAAAAGCTAACCTTAAACGATATTGGTGGCAACACCCTGCCCGCTCTGAGCAGCCAGCAAGAACAACAAGTGATGGCAAATCCATACTTTGCTCGTGCATTTTTGCTCATGCAAAATAATGCCAGCCTAGAACACATCAATCGTGAATGGAACTGGGCGGTGCGTATGGCAAAAGAAACAGGCAACACCCAACTGGTGCTACACGCCGCCAAGATGGCTCATGACAAAGGCTACTATCATCGCAGTATTCATGCCATCGAAAACACGCCAAACCTACGAAACGGAGCATTATCCCACCCGATGCCATACAGCGACAGCGTCATCAGACACAGTCGCAATGTTGGCATTGACCCTGCCTGGGCGTATGGCATCATGCGTCAAGAAAGTCGCTTTCAGCCAGCCGCTCGCTCGGGTGCTGCCGCCAGTGGCTTGATGCAAATCATTCCAGGTACTGCTACCCAAATCGCTCGTGGTATGGGCGAAAGCACAGGCAATATGGGCGATGCCGACACCAACATTCGCTATGGTACTTGGTTCCTAAACGACCTTGCCAATCGTGCAGGTGGGCAGATTGCCGTTGCAACCGCAGGCTATAATGCCGGTCCTAATGCCGCCAAAAAATGGCTACCTGCTTATGGTAACATCAGTGCCGATCAGTATGTCGAAGCCATTCCCTATGGCGAGACTCGTGCCTATGTCAAACATGTGATGGAAAACGCCACCATCTATGGGGCATTACTGGGTAATTACCTCCCCATCAGTCAGCGTATGGGTGTTGTTAGACCCTACTAAATCTCACAAAAAATCCAGCATCACACCCGCTGGATTTTTATTTTTTGGCGTTTTGCCCATTAACCATTTGTTTTTGTGAATATAAAGTGCTAAACTAGAATCGATTTTGATTTTGACAAGATTTGCCAAAATAAAATCCAACAGATTTTTTATCATTTTTTATTTATCAAAACATAAGGATTGACGATGAAACAACCTGTTCGTGTTGCGGTCACTGGTGCCGCAGGTCAAATCGGATACAGCCTACTATTTCGTATCGCATCAGGCGAGATGCTTGGCAAGGACCAGCCTGTCATTTTGCAATTATTGGAAATCCCAGTTGAAGCAGCCCAAAAAGCCCTGCAAGGCGTCATCATGGAACTAGATGACTGTGCATTCCCTCTGCTGGTTGATGTCATTGGCACAGATGACCCAAATGTCGCTTTCAAAGACGCTGACTACGCCCTACTGGTGGGTGCTCGTCCTCGTGGACCAGGCATGGAGCGTGCTGACCTACTTCAAGAAAATGCCAAAATCTTCACCGTTCAAGGCAAAGCCCTAAATGATGTGGCAAGCCGTGATGTGAAAGTTTTGGTTGTAGGCAACCCAGCCAACACCAACGCTTATATCGCCATGAAGTCTGCTCCTGATTTGCCAGCCAAAAACTTCACCGCCATGCTTCGTCTTGACCACAACCGTGCCTTGACCCAAGTGGCTAAGAAAACTAGCAAAGCCGTCAAAGACATCAAAAACTTGACCGTTTGGGGCAACCACAGCCCAACCATGTACGCTGACTATCGTTTTGCCACCATCAATGGCGAATCAGTCAAAGAGATGATTAACGACCAAGAGTGGAATGCCAATGTATTCCTACCAACCGTTGGCAAGCGAGGGGCTGCCATCATTGAGGCTCGTGGTCTGTCATCAGCCGCCTCTGCTGCCAATGCCGCCATCGACCACATGCGTGATTGGGCATTGGGCTCAAATGGCGAATGGGTAACCATGGGCGTACCATCAGATGGTTCTTATGGCATTCCAGAGGGTGTGGTGTTTGGTTTCCCTGTCACCACCGAAAATGGCGAATACAAAATCGTTCAGGGTCTAGAAATCGATGCATTCAGCCAAGAGCGTATCGACATCACTCTAAAAGAGCTGACCGAAGAGCGTGATGCGATTGCACACTTGCTATAAGCAGACTTTGTCAGACATATCCCCAGCCCTGATGGTTGGGGATATTTTTATGGGTGTGGCATTACCTTTTGGTGATGGTATGCTTGGTCATCGCTCAGGCGATGATTGGCTTATACCAACCGCCAAAAGCATGATTTTGACGATTTGTGATTGCGTTTGGCATGGTGCTTGCCACTTTTTTGCCTCAAAGTGTATCGTCTAACTATTGCTGATTTGGGCAAACTTTGATATGCTTGGCATAAGCATGACTTAGGAAAAACAGATGTACGATTTAGATTATAGCATGGCAGCACTCTTTGCTCAGCTGGGTCTGGATAATGACGAAGTATCCATTGAGGCATTCATTGCCAAACACCAACTAGCACCAAGCACCATTTTACAAGAGGCAGCATTTTGGACGACCGCACAGCGAGCTTTTTTGACCGAAGAATGTGGCACAGACACCGCTTGGTCGCTGACGGTCGATGAGCTTAATGCTCGCCTGCATGAACAATGCCAGTCAGTTTAATGTATGCAATGATGACTGTGTCCCATAGCAATGACGCCATTCATCTGGCATGATGATTAAACAATCATTGATGATAAGATAAATCAATAACACGACCACTTCATCACGCAATCCGCCAATAAAAAATCCCAATATCATGGGATTTTTTTATTCATCAATCAAGTCGATTGGGCGGCTCGCCAATCCAATAGCTGCTGTACATCTTGATGAATGCCCAATTTTAGGGCATTAAGACCATCATATCGGCGTTCGCCATGCAAATAATGCAAGAAAATCACTTGTAAATGCACTCCGTACAAATCGCCAGCAAACTGTGGCAGGTGCACCTCCAATCGCCAATCAACTCCCAAGACCGAAGGACGAGTGCCAATATTGACCGCCCCAAACAGACTGCCAGCCGTCACGCCTGACACACCTTGCCCATGCTTGGTTGTCAATGTTTCCCAAGAAAGTGCTGTACCTTGTTCATCAAACGCCAAAATATCCGCCCCAAACACACCGTGTAATGGTGGCTTGTGACGATTTAGGGCGATGTTGGCGGTTGGAAAATCAAGCGTTCGCCCAATTTTATCGCCATGCACCACCTGTCCTGTGATGGCATAATCCCTACCCAGCAGTGTCTTGGCAGCCATCAAATCGCCCTTTGCTAATGCTTCACGCACCAAAGTTGAGCTGACCCTATAACCATCGACAAGGACGCTGGACAGATTTTCGACCGCAAAACCCGCCTCACTTAATGACTGATGATTGCCTACCCTGCCTTGCCCAAAACGAAAATCATCGCCCAAAACCAACTGGCGGACATTTAACTGCTTTAAAATCTGGACAAATGCGTCAGCTGATAATGAGCGAAATACTTCATCAAAACTTGCCACCAACAAATAATCCACGCCTAATTTAGCAATCAATTTGCTTTTTTCGGACAGACTGCTCAATCTGGCAGGAGCATCATCTGGATAAAAAAACTCTCGTGGCTGTGGCTCAAAAACCATCACAGCCGATGATAGATTTAGGGTTTTAGCACCATCAACCAATCTAGCTAGCATCGCCTGATGTCCAAGATGCACACCATCATAATTACCAATGGTCAAGGCAAGATTTGGCAGGCTAGGCAGAGCATCTGGCTGTAAAAAAATGACTTGCATGGCGTGTGATTATTGTTTTTTTGCCATCGCATCAATGACTGGCACAGTTTTTTCTTGTGCCAATTCTTTGGCGGTCTTAGCATCAGGCGATAGACCTTTGATGATGGGTAATTCCTTGACATTGCTGCGTTTTCTGACCGCCAAATGCACAGGTACCATGCGAGCAAATTCAAACAATTCCAGCCAAAGCTCCTCGCCGCCTTCTAGATTCTCTTCATCGTCCAATCGAATGGCGGCAATCTCCATCAAGGTACGAATCAGCTCGTTCTCGTCAGCACTAAGGCTGATGCCAGACACACCAATGCCTGTGATGAATCCACCAGCCCAGTCTTTTAATGCCAGCACTCGTTCATACAGTTCATGCTCATCATCTGGCACAAGCGGTTCGTAGCCATAAGCGTCATCTTTATCTTTTAGGGCAAAGCTGACATCTTCGGCATACTCGCTAAGCAGTTCTAGGGCATCATCATTAGGCACTTCAAAGCTCAGTTCTTCAAGCAAACTTCGCCAGCCGTCCACATCGGTGGCGTTGCACAAAGTCATCACACCCGTCATGATACCGTGCAACTCACTGATAGACACATCTGACCAATCGCTAAATGCTGACTGCCAATCGTCCCAGCCAGATAAATAATCACTACTCACATCTCACCCATTCTTGTTAGATACATGATTGTAAATCGTGCTATTTTACCACAAAAAGTTGGATTTGTTTTGATAAAAACATCATCAATCATTTGGGCATTCACGCATTTTTTGGCGATAAATTCACCACAGATACAAAAAACTTTGTAAAAATATTTGACAAGATGATGAGCCGTGATAAGATTAGCGTACTAAATAGTCTTTTGCGGTCAATGCTGACAAATTCATCATGATGACATCAGACAAATGCCGCACCAATGCTTATCTATTAGGAAAAGTATATGTTAGCCCAACTTCAAGCCCTAGAACAGACCATTTTGGCAATGAAAAAACAATATGCCGTTACCGCAACAGAGCTTGCCAATCTTAAACAAAAAATCGCCAACGACACCACGCCACAGCTGGTTGATGGCCTACAAAGTAAACTTAATCAAGCCAATCAAGACCTACACAACCAACAAATCCAAAACAAATCGCTTGAAGAGTCTCGCAACGCCCTACAAAAGCAAGTTGAAGAATTATACGAAGCCAACCAAAATCTATTGAAACAAAATCAAGAATTAAAAGACAAGAACGCTTTGGCGATTTCTCGTGCTGAAATCATTCGTGATTGGTTGTCACAAATCGACCATCAAAAATAATTCTTTATTGCTAATCAAGGATATATCATGAACTTAGAAGATGCCCTAAACAATCGCAACCACTCAAATAACAAGCCTACCCAAACCACGACAGCTTCAAGCCGTTCTAGCGATGAATATCGTCCTGTGGACATCAGCATCGCTGGCACGCCACATCGAGTGGTTTGTCCTGTCAATGAAGTTGCCAACCTAGAAGCTGGTGCAGATTATATTAACCAAAAAATCCGTGATTTACGCCGTGAAATCAAAAACAAAAACCCCAGCAATGAAGAGTTTTTGGTGCTGGTCAGCCTAGAATTATACGACCAAGTGCGAACATTACAAGCCCAAATGTCGGCAGCGACCGAAGAAAGACGCCAAATCCATGCACTGATTGAAAAAATCAATCGAGATGCTCGCACCATGCTCTAAATCCAAAAAAAAGACATCTTAATCATTAAGATGTCTTTTTTGTTTAGTCAGGCGAGTGCTGCTCATGATATGCCAAGCGATGTTCGTCATTACAAAAAAACCGCTCAGTCTGAGCATCGCTTTCCAAAATGCCTCGATAAGTGGCAAGTTGATGTCCGCAATGATGGCAGGTGCGAAGTGTTGTGTCGTCGCCCTCTTGGGGAAAAAACGCCTTAGGTGGCTTAGGGTACATAAACTTAAAAAACACTTTCATCACAACCAAGATGATAAGCACATTGATGATGAATGCAAACATGGATTTTTTACAACCTTTTTAAGAAACATGGCATTACTATACCACAAATTCGCCCTGCTTATGCTATACTATCGAAGGTCAATAGTATTTTTATTGCCAGCACCCAACAAATGACTTGGGTGTCATCATTTTGTATGGAACATGATGTTCTCATAATACCTAAATCGGTATAATAATAGGATTACAACAATGCCAAAAACCAAAGCAACGCCAACAGGCGACACAACCACACTAAACAGCGTGGACACACACTTGGGCAAAATCACTTTTGCCCTAATTCAGACCAACTTTTGGGTTGGGGATATTGCAGGCAATGTCAAAAAAATGCACGCCTTAGCCATTGATGCCAAAAATCGTGGGGCGGATATTGTCGTTTTTCCAGAATTATCTTTGGTCGGTTATCCGCCAGAAGATTTGTTATTGCGTCCAACACTTGGCGAACGAGTCAAAGATGCCATGGCAAAACTTGCCGAAATTGATGGCATTGTTACCATCTTAGGTTATCCGCACATTGACCAGCATGGTACTTTTAACTCAGCCGCCATTTTGCAAGGCGGTGTTCAAAAAGGCTTTTATCACAAGCAGTGCCTACCCAACTATGGTATCTTTGATGAAGTTCGCTATTTTAAACAAGGTCGCAATCAAGTATTGTTTGACTACAAAGGGGCGACCATCGGTCTGCTTATTTGTGAAGACATCTGGCATGAACACCCCATCAAAGCCCTAAAAGAACAAGGGGCAGACTTGGTGGTGGTCATCAATGCGTCACCATTTGAAATTGGCAAACAGGCTCAGCGTAAAGCCCTGCTTGAAAAACAGGCCAGCACCCATCAGCTGCCCATCGTCTATGTCAATACTGTGGGTGCTCAAGATGATGTGGTGTTTGATGGCGGCTCTCTCATCGTTCAGGCTGATGGACAAATCGCCCATGAAGCCCCAAGATTTCTCAATCAGCTGATGATGGCTCAATACGATGTGCCAAGCAAGCAATTTAGCAGTCAAGCCAAAGCACCATTGATGCTTTCTGAGGAATCAGAAATGTATCAAGCGTTGGTGGTTGGGTTGCGTGATTATGTCAATCGTTCTGGCTTTAAAGGAGTGATTTTAGGCTTATCAGGTGGTATTGATAGTGCCTTGTCTTTGTGCATTGCCGTTGATGCCTTAGGCTCTGACCGTGTTTATGCCGTGATGATGCCTTATGAATACACTTCAAGCATCAGTCTAGAAGATGCCGAAGCTCAGGCAGCTCGCCTCAATGTCTCTTACACTGTCTGCCCAATTCATGATGCAGTAGCAGGACTTCGCTCATCACTGGCTCCGTTATTTGCCAATAGCCAGCCTGATGTCACCGAAGAAAATTTACAAGCCAGAGCCAGAGGCACGATTTTGATGGCACTATCCAACAAGTTTGGACACATGGTCATCTCAACAGGTAATAAATCAGAAAATGCGGTTGGCTATGCCACCCTGTATGGCGATATGGTTGGCGGTTTTGATGTTCTTAAAGATGTGTACAAAACTGATGTGTACCGTTTGGCAAACTATCGCAATCGCCTAGAAGATACGCCTGTGATTCCAGAGCGAGTCATCACTCGTCCACCAAGTGCAGAACTTCGTCCCGACCAAAAAGACCAAGACAGCTTGCCTGATTATGAGCTACTGGATAATATTTTACGCTTGTACATCGAAGAAGATTTGGGCTATAAAGCCATTGTGGCGGTAGGGTTTGAACCTTCGGTGGTCGAAAAAGTGCTAGGCATGGTGGATAAGGCAGAATACAAACGCCGTCAAGGGGCGATTGGCACAAAAATCACCAAAAAATCTTTTGGTCGTGAACGCCGTTATCCATTGGTCAATGGTTGGTCGATTAAAGGCTAAGCGTTGATTAAATAAAAAAGCTGTCTGATTTTGACGGCTTTTTTATGGTCATGTGTGTATCCTGCACGCCTATTTTGTCATCATCAAGCGGTTAATTGATTTTTATACTTAATTCGTATCAAAACTATACAGCAAAACCGTTCGCCCTGAGCTTGTCGAAGGGGCAGGTTTCCGTTATGGTTCGACAAGCTCACCACGAACGAAAAACCTTTGTCTGGTTTTGAATAGAATTGACTATAAAATCATCTTGACGCACTATCCCATGATACCATCAATTCTGGGGCTGATGAGCATTTTGGTGTATGCCCACAAAAACAACGCAAAACTCATCACCCAGCACGCCTGCGAATAGGCAAGCACACGCACATAATCATCTGCCCACATCGGCACAAAAACACGCAACAATAGACAAAATATCATCAAGACAAACAGCCAAACAAACAGCTTGGGCGGTTGATGGATATTACGCCCTGTATGTCCAAGCGACACCCTAGCCATCATCGCAATGGTTGTCATGCCAATACCGCTTAATGCCAAAGCGTGCAATCCCAAGCTGCTATTTAGCCCAAGCCATGGCAATATCGCCATCAATAATAACGACAACACCATCACCCAAAATGACACATAAAGCGACCAAAGTAGCGGTTTTTGCCAAATGGCTCGATGATACCAGCCCATCAATCGCTTGGCATGAATGATGGCAGTCAAGCTTGCCAAAATACTCACAATCCACGCATCAAGATGTAGCAAAACTGACAACGATAATCCCAAAAAAGCCAGCAAAGAACCTCGGTCTAGCCATAGTGAATTGGGTAATTTAACCACGATACCGCTTGGCGTACCATCTTGATTGACAAAAATGCCTTTTTCAATAAAAAATGGCAACACTCTTCGCCCAATGGTAAAGACCACGCCAATGACCAAGAATAACGCCAAATACAATGCTGTACTTTGCCATTGACTTTGCCCAAGCCAAACCCCTGCATCAAATAAGCAATGACAAACCAGCAGTAATAACAGCTTAGCAACAATACCCATCTGTCTGGTCTGTCGAACCAAGAGTACAGCACGCACCACCACCGCACTGACCGCCAGCCAAAATAGCACATCAGCAGTCATCGCCCCTATCTGCATACTGGGCAATGCTGGCGACAATGCCCAACAGATTCTAGCCAATGCCCACAGCATAAAAATTGCCAATAATCGCCAGTTTGATGGCATCGGTACGCCAGTCCAAGCCTTGACCGCCGTCAATAAAAACCCTGCAATAACCGCCAACGCATAGCCAAAAATCATCTCATGAGCATGCCAATAAACTGGATTTAGGTTGGCTCCATGAAAGGTTAGCACACCATTTAGCACCAGATGCCACAGCAGCATCGTGATGATGGCAAATATTGCCGAACCCAAGAAAAAGATACGAAACCCCAAATTTAGCACAGGGTGAATGGATTTTTGTGGTCTGTCAATATTGATAATCATAATCTACCCCTCCAAGTCATTGACCAACCATCTTAGGTGAAAATCAATCCTTATTAAGCATAATGTCGCTCACCAAAAATCGCCGTCCCTACTCGCACCATCGTTGAGCCATGCTCAACCGCAAGCGGCATATCGCCACTCATGCCCATGCTTAGACTATCCCAATGCGGTGGATTATGACTTTGTTTGATTTGCTCAAACAACGCCTGCGTTCTGGCAAAAGCATCACCACCAGCTTTGCTGGGAATCACCATCAGCCCCCGTAACGCCAAATTTGGGCAGGTTAAAATATACGACACCAGCTTGGGCAGCTCATCAGGCTGACAGCCAGACTTGCTTGCTTCATCATCGATATTCACCTGAATCAAGACATTCAAAGGCGGCAGACCAGCTCGCTGTTCATTAAGACGAGTGGCGATGATTTCTCGTTCTAGCGTATGCACCCAGTCAAAATGCTTGGCGATGTCTTTGGTTTTATTGCGTTGAATGCTACCAATATAATGCCAAGTGATTGGTAATTCTTGCAGTGTCGCCATTTTTTCTAAGGCTTCTTGCAGATAATTTTCGCCAAAATGTTGCTGACCCAACCCGACAAGATGGGCAATCATCGTGGCAGGCTTGGTTTTTGAGACGGCAAGCAAGGCGGTATTTTTGTTGTACTGCTCATTGTATGTTGTCAGTTGATTGACGACAGTTTGGTAATTTTGCTGTAAAATCTGCTCATCAAAATTCATCACATTCCCCCAAAAAAATCACTTTACAAAAAACCTGTTTTCAAGATATAGTTTAGCACAATCCGCCAAATAAAAACCATTTTCAGGGACGCATTTGATGAATCCAGCAACCAGCCTGACCGATTTGCTTCGCCAAACCCTCCTACAAGGTGCGTCCGATTTGCACCTATCTGCCCATCAGCCAATGATGATGCGACTGCATGGCGTGATGACACCCATTGCCTTACCACCGCCTGACGATGCAACCGTGCGAGCATGGCTACAATCCATCATGAGTCAAGCACAATATGACCAATGGTGTCATCGCATGGAGTTAGACTTTGCTATTGAGCTAGATAGCGTGGCACGATTTCGTGTTAATGCCTTTCATCACAGATTGGGGGCTGGAGCGGTGTTTCGCTGCATTGCCAATCAGCCACCCACGCTAGAATCCCTCAACGCCCCGCCCATTTTTGCTCAATTATGTCAGAAAAAACAAGGGCTTATCTTAGTAACAGGAGCGACAGGGTCGGGCAAATCCACCACACTGGCGGCGATGATTGACCACATCAACCGTCATCAAGCATCGCACATTTTGACGATTGAAGACCCTATTGAGTTCATTCATCAATCCAAACGCTCACTTGTCAATCAGCGAGAAGTGTATAAAGACACGCTTGATTTTCAATTAGCACTCAAAGCCGCTTTACGAGAAGACCCTGATGTGATTTTGGTGGGAGAATTGCGAGATGCTCAGACCGTTCGCCTTGCTCTGACCGCCGCTGAAACAGGGCATTTGGTGCTGGCAACGCTACACACCAATTCTGCCGCCAAAAGTATTGACCGCTTGGTCGATGTATTTGACAGTCAAGAAAAGCCATTGATTGCCACAATGCTATCTGAGTGCTTACAGGCGGTCATCGCCCAAAAACTACTGCCAAACACACAAGGAGAGCGTACGGCAATCCATGAGATTATGATTGCCACGCCAGCCATCAAAAATCTTATTCGTGAACATAAAACCCACCAAATCCCATCAATGATTGGCACGGGAGCGGCATTTGGCATGAGCAGCTTTGAGCATGGTCTAAAACATCTGCTGGCACAAGGCAAAATCAGCCAAGCGGTTGCCAAAGATGTGTTGGAGCAGTTACACTAGATGATTTTTTGGTGTATTAGCAAAATAAAAAACCCAACTCGATGAAGAGTTGGGTTTTTTGTGGATTGGTTTATTTTTCGTCTGTTTTTTGGCACTCTGGACTGTCGCACACGCCATACAACACCAAAGAATGACCAGATAGTTTGAAGTTATTTTGCTCAGCAACACGACGCTGCTCATCTTCAATCAAGGTATTGTGAAACTCGACAATCTTACCGCAAACATCACACACCAAATGGTCGTGATGCTCATCTTGAACGATTTCAAAAATCGAAAGATTATTTTCAAAATTATGGCGTTCTACAATACCTGCTTGCTCAAACTGCGTCAAAACACGATACACCGTCGCCAAGCCAACATCTTCGCCCTGCTCTGCCAAGGCACGATAGACATCTTCGGCACTCATGTGATGATTTTCAGAATTTTCTAATAGTTCAAGAATCTTAATGCGTGGTAAAGTAACTTTTAAGCCAACTTTGCGTAAATCTTTATTAGTAAAAGCCATAACGACCCCTATATTTCAGTTTTTCTATTTATTACGCCATTTTAACAATCTTACCGCCCAAAATCTACCCATAGTTGCAAATCATTACGATAAAGTTCATCAATAACTACCATTGAAGAAATCAATATGATTTATTTTGGTTATTTATCGGTCGTAAACACACCCTGAGCATCAAAAATGCTTGCATATTATGCAGTTTATCGGTAAGATGAACCAAACGATAGTATCCTAGGAATAACAATGCAAACATCTACCGTGCTTAAATTTGCCAGCACTGCTTTGGCAAGCATTCTACTGCTAAGCGGCTGTAATCTATTTCGTGTCTACACCATTGATTTGCCACAAGGAACGCCTCTGAGCGTGCAACAAGCCAATCAAGTCCAAATTGGCATGAACACCAATCAAGTATTGTATCTACTTGGCAGTCCTGCCATGCGTGATACATTGTCGCCAAATCGCTGGGATTATCTATACGACTACACCGCTGGCACAGATGGCAAACGCCAGAAAAAAGCCAACATCAAAAATGCAGCTCAATACCTAAGCATTTATTTTGATAATCAAGGTCAAGTGGTTCGCATCGAGGGCAAAGACAGCCTGCCAGCCACTCGTCATTAAGATTTATCATCGTATTTGACAAAGACGCACCTTGCTGCGTATTTTTTTGTTCATCAAAATCTCATCATCTGTTTTCATTAAGTGGCTAGCTTTATTTTGTTTTATGGCAAATTTGCTCAATGACACAATCTGGTGATGGCTAATAGCATAAAAAACCTGAACTAAATTCAGGTTTTTTTTATGCCATCAGACTTGATGATAGCCACGATTATGGTAGATAAGTGCTTTATCATCATCGCCTTGATGAATACCAACAATCTCACAAATTAAAATACCATGTGTACCCACTTGTTTAATTTCGCTAATTTTACAATCAAAATTGATTAAAGCATTTTTTAACATTGGCGAACCTGTCACCAAAGTTGTCCACTCTGCTTTGGCAAAGCGTTCTTCACTGGCGAGTGGTGAAGCAAAGGCGTTAGATAGTTCGGACTGCTGGGCAGTCAAGGTATTCACCATCAGCACACCATTTTTGACAAACTCATCATAAAAGCGAATGTTTGTATTCATGCACACAAGGAGTGTAGGCGGAGAATCAGTAACACTACACACCGCAGAGGCAGTAAAACCGTATCGTCCATTTTCGCCATCACTGGTCACGACATGCACCGCTGTGGCAAGCTGTGCCATTGCATCTTTAAACTCTGTAACAGATACCATTTTTATTTTCTTATCTTTTTAATAACCATATCAAAACCGCTTGTGCTTCCTATGAAGTCGTCAAACGGCATTCCCATCACACCATAGATTGGCATCATGGGAATAAATCTCTTATTGACCGCCAAGCTCACCACGAATAATCGCAGCCCCTTGACTTAGGGCGTTTAGTTTACCACGAGCTACCGTGCGAGACAATGGTGCCATACCACAGTTGGTGCAAGGATATAGATTCTCTGCTTCAACAAATTGTAAAGCTTTACGCAAGGTATCTGCAACTTCATCAGGTGTCTCAATTTGATTGGTCGCCACATCAATCGCCCCAAGCATTACCTTTTTGCCACGAAGTAGCTCAATTAAATCCATCGGTACTTTGGAGTTTTGGGACTCTAATGAAATAATGTCAATGTTAGATTTTTGCAGTAATGGGAAACTCTCTTCATATTGTCTCCATTCAGAGCCAAGTGTTTGTTTCCAATCAGTATTTGCCTTAATGCCATAGCCATAGCAGATATGTACTGCGGTTTGGCATTTTAAGCCTTCTACTGCTCGCTCTAAGGCAGCAATGCCCCAATCATTCAACTCATCAAAAAACACATTAAACGCTGGCTCATCAAACTGGATAATATCCACGCCTACCGCTTCCAATTCTTTGGCTTCTTCATTCAAAATTTTAGCAAATTCCCACGCCAGTTTTTCACGACTTTTATAATGACCATCATACAACGTATCAATCATGGTCATCGGACCAGGCAACGCCCATTTGATGAGCTTGTCGGTGTGAGCTCGTAAAAACTTAGCATCTTCCACAAAAACAGACTTGGGACGAGAGACATCGCCCACTACGCTTGGCACGGAGGCATCATAACGGTTACGAATGCGAACGGTTTCTCTTTTGTTAAAATCCACACCATTTAAATGTTCAATAAATGTCGTGACAAAATGCTGACGAGTTTGTTCGCCATCACTGACAATATCAATACCTGCGGCAACTTGTTCAGCCAGCGATACCAATAAGGCATCTTGTTTTGCTTGCAACAACTCTTCGCCCTCAAATTTCCAAGGCGACCATAATTTTTCAGGTTCAGCAAGCCAAGAGGGTTTGGGTAAACTACCAGCAGTAGAAGTAGGAAGTAAAATTTTGCTCATTGTTTTGTCCTAGTATAAAAAATCAACATACAACTAAAAATCTAAATCAGCCGACCGTCATCATCGGCTGATTTTGTGATTTTACAAGAATATCTGGTTATTGATTGTTAAGCCAATTTTCCAAAATTTCTTTATATGGTTTGATAAAATGCTCTTCGGTGTATTTACCCTGTTTAATGGCAAGCTCTGTACGCTCCACACGGTCATAATCGACTTTGGTCAGTGAATAATCATCATAAGTCAAACTGCCTTTATAAGTTTGACCTGCCACCGAATTGGCGTTATAAATCTCTGGGCGATAAATTTTTTGGAACGCTTCCATCGTAGCAATAGTACCAATCAATTCCAAAGCGGTATAATCATTAAGCAAATCTGCGGTTTCATCATAATAAAACGCATATGGAGCAACCGAACCTTGTGGCATAAAATAACGCACTTTTAAGCCCATTTTAGCAAAATATTCATCGGTCAAAGAATAGTCATTTTGTACATATTCTACGCCTAAAATTGGGTGAATATTTGTGGTGCGATGATAGGTACGAGTGGTCGCCACACTTAGGCAAAGCACAGGTGGTTTTTCACCCCTAGCTTTATATTCTGGTGAATCAAGCAAGTATTTATACAGTTTACCATGCAAATCGCCATAGCCTTTTGGCACAGTAAATTCTGGCTTATCTTTATTATAATCTAGTAGCAAAACACTAAAATCATAATCACGGACAAATGATGAAAAACTATTACCGATAATACCGTCAATTTTCTTGCCCGTTTTGTTATCAATAATATATGTTTTTAACCATTCAAGACCAGAGAAGTATTCGCCCTCGCCCGCCACATCAATATCAATAGAGACGATTTCCAATTTGACCGAATAGCGGTCAGCATTTGGATTGTCCCAATTCGCCAAATCATTAAAACGATTGTTAATCATTTTGATGGTGTTTTGCAAATTTTGCTTACGGTTTTCGCCACGAGCCAAATTAGCAAAGTTGGTCGTCAAACGAGTGCTTTTGGCTGGCTCATAATTTTCATCAAAATCTAGGGTATGAACTTGACATTGAAATGCTGCGGTCATGGTAACACCTTGTTTGCTTGCCTTGAAAAGATGACTTATTAAACCATAAATTGTGTTTGAGTAAAATTGATATATTTTTCAAAAGAGTTGAAAATAATTCAATATATCACATCAGGCATTGCAATAACTAGGTTTTAGGCTGTCAAGATTTTAAAAAATCAGTCAAATTCTGCCACAGGTAATGTCTGCATATCCCATCTAGGCACACACGCCACCGACAAATCATCGCCCTGCCCTGCATGAAGTCGGCAAAAACCTGCATAAGCAATCATCGCACCATTATCCGTGCATAATTCTGGCGGAGCATAATAGACACTCGCCCCCATCTTGGCAAGGGCGGTTTCAAGAGTGCTTCTTAGACGCAAATTGGCAGACACACCTCCTGCAATGACAAGGCGTTTTAGGTTGGTTTGCGTGAGGGCTTTGGTGCATTTTTTGACCAAAGTATCCACCATTGCGTACTCAAAACTTGCTGCAATATCCGCTCGCACTTTCTCATCATTGTCTGCATTTGGCGTGTCTTTGATGAGATTATGCACCGCCGTCTTCATGCCGCTGAACGAAAAATCCAATCCCTTGCCCAGCATTGGTCGAGGTAATTGATAAGCCTTAGGATTGCCCGTCATTGCCAGTTTGGCGACATTAGGCCCTCCTGGATAAGGCAAGCCTAGCATCTTGGCAGTTTTGTCAAAACACTCGCCTGCTGCATCATCAATCGACTCGCCCAGCACCGTGTACCGACCGACACCATCAGCACGCACCAGCATCGTATGCCCACCAGAAACCAGCAAACAAACAAAAGGAAAAGCCACCTCATCGCCTGTCATCATCGGAGCCAGCAGATGTCCTTCCATGTGATGTACACCAATGGCTGGTACGCCCCACGCATAGGCAAGTGTGCGACCAAATAACGCTCCCGTCATCAATGCCCCAATCAAGCCTGGACCTTTGGTATAAGCAACAGCATCAATGGCAGATTTATCAATCTGTGCTTTGGCAAACAGCTCATCTAATAGTGGGACAAGTTTTCGGATATGATCTCTACTGGCAAGCTCTGGCACGACACCACCATAAGTGGCATGCAGCTCAATCTGGCTATACAACACTTGGGCAAGTACGCCACCCTTGCCGTCATTCATCGTGCTGTCATAAATCGCAAGCCCTGTCTCATCACAGGAAGTTTCCAAACCTAATACTTTCATCGTGTTTATCATCATGGGTTGATTTTTGTGGCATTATAACACAGATTTTCTTTGGATTTTTGATGGACATGGTTGATTTTTCATTGGGTATTTTATCTATTTATGATAAAGCCATAGGCATTGCCATAAATGATTTGAGTTTTGATTTTTGGCGTAGTGCATTGATTGGTGTGGTCAAATCAATGAAAATTGGCAATCAACCAATCGCTCAACACCCATCAGATGACGACCACCCATCAAGACAAATCAAGGATTGGATAGTAAATATTATCTCTTATGATGATTTGATGATTTTTTATGATAAATTATCCGACAATTCCTTTGATTGAGTAGGCAAAACACGGAAAATGTGGCATAATACACAAGTTTATCATGATTTATAAACAGTTATAAACAAACCAATAAGGAGTTTTTATGAGCAAATCTACCATTGTCTATACCCATACAGACGAAGCACCAGCATTAGCAACCTATTCTTTGTTGCCAATCATTCGTGCATTTGGTCAGACTGCTGACATCGAGTTTGTTACCAGCGATATTTCTTTGGCGGGTCGTATCCTGTCTCAATTCCCTGAATACCTAAACGAAGAACAACGCATTCCTGATGCTCTTGCCCAGCTTGCCCAACTGGTTACCAAGCCAGAAGCCAACATCATCAAACTACCTAACATCAGTGCTTCTGTGCCACAACTTTTGGCAGCCATCAAAGAATTGCAAGCCAAAGGCTATGCCCTGCCTGACTACCCAACCAACCCACAAACAGACGAAGAACGCAGCATTCAAAGTCGCTATGACAAAATCAAAGGTTCAGCGGTCAATCCTGTATTGCGTGAAGGCAACTCTGACCGCCGTGCCCCTAATGCCGTGAAAAACTTCGCCAAAAAATATCCACACAGCATGGGTACATGGACAGCCGACAGCAAATCTCATGTTGCCACAATGACGCACGGCGACTTTTTCCACAATGAGCAGTCATACACCACCGCTGATGCAGACACTGTTTCTATCATCTTTACAGACAAAGCAGGCAACAAGTCAGAACTTCGCAGTCCAGTTGCCCTAAAAGCAGGCGAAATCATCGACACCACCGTCATGAGTAAAAAAGCTCTGGTTGCTTTCCTAAAAGAACAAATCCAAGATGCCAAAGACAAAGGCGTGTTGTTCTCACTACACATGAAAGCCACGATGATGAAAGTCTCTGACCCTATCATCTTTGGTCATGCGGTCAAGGCGTTCTTTGCTCCTGTGTTTGAACAATATGGCGACAAACTTGCCGCTGCTGGTATTGATGTGAATAACGGTTTTGGCAACCTACTATCTAATCTTGACAAACTTGATGCCGACACTCGTGCTGGCGTTGAGCAAGCCATCAATGACGCTTATGCCAACGGTCCTGATATGGCGATGGTTGATAGCGATAAAGGCATCACCAACCTACATGTACCAAGCGATGTGATTGTCGATGCTTCTATGCCAGCCATGATTCGTAACTCTGGTCGCATGTGGGACAAAAATGGCAATGCCCAAGACACCAAAGCGGTCATTCCTGACAGTAGCTACGCTGGCATTTATCAGGCAGTGATTGATTTTTGTCGTGAACATGGTGCATTTGACCCAACCACCATGGGTAGCGTACCTAATGTCGGCTTGATGGCTCAAAAAGCAGAAGAGTACGGTTCGCACGACAAGACTTTTGAAATCAAAGCCGATGGTAAAGTTGAAGTGTTCAACCAAGCAGGTCAGCTCATCACTAGCCACGCTGTCGAAGCTGGCGACATCTGGCGTATGTGCCAAACCAAAGACGCTCCAATCAAAGACTGGGTCAAATTGGCGGTCAATCGTGCCAGACTAAGCAACACCCCAGCCGTGTTCTGGCTAGATGAGAAACGCCCACATGACGCCAGTTTGATTGCCAAAGTCAAGCAATACTTGGGCGAGATGGACATCAGCGGTTTGGATTTGCGTGTACTATCGCCAGTGGAAGCAACCAAATTCTCGCTACAACGCCTAAAAGCTGGTGAAAACACCATCTCTGTTACAGGCAATGTGTTGCGTGATTATCTGACCGACCTATTCCCAATCTTGGAGCTTGGCACTTCTGCCAAAATGCTATCCATCGTACCATTGATGAATGGTGGCGGTATGTTTGAGACTGGTGCTGGCGGTTCTGCACCTAAACATGTACAGCAATTCAACGAAGAAAACCACTTGCGTTGGGACAGCTTGGGCGAGTTTTTGGCATTGGCAGTATCATTTGAACACCTTGCCCAAACCACAGGCAACACCAAAGCACAAGTGCTGGCAGAGACATTAGACATTGCCACCGAGCAACTACTACTGGCAGACAAATCGCCACGCCGCAAAGTAGGCGAACTGGACAACCGTGGTAGTCATTTCTATTTGGCATTGTACTGGGCTCAAGAACTTGCCAAGCAAACCAAAGACAGCCAGATTGCTGCCAAGTTTGCCCCTGTGGCACAAGCTCTGAGCGACAACGAGACCACCATCGTTGAAGAACTAAACCAAGCACAAGGCGTAGCAACTGACATCGGTGGTTACTATGCACCAGACTTCGATAAAGCAAGTCAAGCAATGCGTCCAAGTGCCACACTAAATCAGGTATTAAGCCTACTAGGTTAATTTAAAACCACAAAAAACCGCTCCATCGCTGGGGCGGTTTTTTTATGAATCCGATTTGACGGTTTGGATTGTATCCATGCTGACAAGCGGTGTTTTATTTCACTTACAACTCATCAACCATTTCTTTAAACAACTGATAAGCATAATGCTGTTTGTCTTCATCAAAAATATAATTGGTTAAAATCAGCTCATCAACATTGAGTTTATTTTGAAAATGGGTTAGTTGTTGTTTAACACTTGCCTTATCGCCCACAAATGAGCCAGCCAGCATTGCCATTGCCGCCTGTTTTTCGCTAGGCGACCACAAAGCGTCCATATCAGGCACAGGCGGACACACGCCACGAGAGGTGCCACGCACCAAATCCCAAAAGAGCTGTTGAAGGCTTGTTTGCAAAAAGTGGGCTTCATCGTCTGTATCCGCCACCACCGCATTGACACAGACCATCATATAAGGGGCATCTAACACAGCAGACGGTTTAAATTCTTGGCGATAAATCTCTACCGCCATATCCAGCATTCTAGGGGCAAAATGGGCAGCAAAGGCATAAGGCAAGCCAAGTCGCCCTGCCAAATACGCACTCTCAACGCTTGACCCCAAAATATACAAAGGCATATTTAAACCCATCGCAGGATAGGCTTTGACTTGCCCTTGTACGCTGTCATCGCCAAAGTAGCGTTGCAGTTCACTGATGTCGCTGGCAAATTCATCAGACACATCTCGCCTGCCTCTCCGTAGGGCAAGGGCGGTCATTGGGTCGGTGCCAGGGGCTCGCCCAAGCCCCAAATCCACCCTGTCGCCATACAAGGTTTTAAGCGTGCCGTACTGTTCGGCAACTTGCAAAGGGCTGTGGTTGGGGAGCATTACGCCACCGCTACCAACACGGATTTTTTGTGTTTGTGAAAGCGTGTGGGCGATGAGAATTTGTGTGGCAGAACTTGCCAAATGGGGCATATTGTGGTGTTCGGCAATCCAAAATCGTTTAAAATCAAGTATTTCTAAATGTTGAGCCAATCGCACCATAGCGTCAATGGCATCTTTGGCGGTTTGTCCTTGACGCATTGGGGCAAGGTTTAGGGCGGAAAGTGTGGGGGTTTTAATGGTGTGGGACATCGTTTATCCTAATATCTTCATTTCATACGCCAATAGTGTAACAGATTGATGATATGATAAAAAATGGATTATTTTGATAAGTGCTTATTATTAAAAATGATAATAGGGATTTTACAAAGCTGCCTGAAAAGCATAGCGGGCAGCAAAAAGTAAAAAACACCGCTTGAATTAAAAACCCAAACGGCATTTTATGATTTATCACACATTCAAAGGCGTATGCGGTTTGCCTTTGACAGGGGGCAACCAATTTCCGCCATCGCAATTATATTGCCAAAGCAAATCAGGATAGCCGTAATGGTCGGCGCGCTCAGGGTCAAATTCACTTTCAATGTCGCCATAGCGTTGTTCTTGGAGCAAAGTGGCGATGTTTGGGTTTAACATTACCGCCTTGCCAAGTGCCAACAACTCACAAAATCCTGTGGCAAACGCCTGTTCAATCGCTTCGCCTGTCAGCAAATTACCCACGCCAATCAAAGGCAATTTTCCGCCAATGCGAGCGTGAATTTGCTCAATGCGGGTTTTGGTTTCATCTGCCCCACGCCGTGCTTTGTTATAAAAATCCCACAGCGAAATGTGCAAATATTGGAGCGGTTTATCCACCAAATTATCAATTAAATCAAAGGTATCTGCCATTGTCAGACCCTTGTCGCCAGCCTCTTCGGGCGAAAAACGATAGCCAATGATAAAGTCGGATTTGCCGTGTTTTTCACGCACCGCACACACCGCATCAACAATCGCCAAAGGAAAACGCAAGCGATTTTCAAGGTTGCCGCCCCATTCATCGGTGCGATGATTAAATTCGCGTGAGAAAAATTGTTGAATGAGATAGGCGTTCGCCCCGTGAATTTCTACCCCGTCAAAGCCTGCACGGATTGCCAAATCGGTTGCGTTGGCAAATGCTTGAATTAACTCGTGAATTTCTGCTACGCTTGCTTCTCGTGTGCCACTTTCATCGTGTGGGCTGGCTGAAATTTTGTCTTTGCCGTTTAAATCTTTAATGGCGTGAATGCCACCGTGATGAATTTGCAAAATGGCTTTTGTGCCTTGATTTGTAAGGATTTTTGCTGTCTCTGTTAGGCTTGCCAAATGCGTCTCATCAAGGGCAGACGGCTGACCAAAAAACGCCTTACCACTGTCCGCCACCAAAGTCGCCGCCGTGATAAACATTCCCATATTTTCGCCACGATTTGAAATAAAGGTGCGTTCTTGCTCGCCCAGCGTGCCGTCAGGATTGGAACCCAAATGGGTCATCGGGGCAACCACAAGGCGGTTTTTGATTGTTACGCCATTATTTAGCGTCAAAGGGGTAAATAAATTGCTCATTGTTAAGCCTTTTAAAAATTATGATTGTGTTGCCGATTGGATAATCGCATCTTTGTGTTCTAGCAAATGTTCACGCAAGGTTTTGGCAGGACGACCAAGCACATAAGGAATGTCATTGCGAATTGCCCCGATACTTCCCAAACGGTTATCCAGCACTTGCGTAACAAATTCTATATTGGCACGGGCGTACTGGCTTTCAATCGGAAAATCAGGCACATCAATCATCGCACGAAAATCATCAAGGTTTTTGTGTTCCAATGTGATATTTAACCCTGTGATTTCATTCATCATTGCCACAATTTCTTTGCCATTATAACTTTCTACACTTAACCAATAATTTTGCCCTGCGTGCTTGTCTTGTCCGTCAATCAATACTTTGGCACTGACTGCCGCAATATCGCTTGATGCGACCAGTCCAATTCGGCGGTCATCAAAATAAGTGGTGTAGCTCAAATTTTTTGGCATATAAAGCCCTGTAATGGCTTCCATAAACATATTGGGGTGAATGTGTGTCCAAGCAATGCCACTGGCTTCAATGTAGGTTTCAATCAGTTGATGCCAAGTAAAATGCGTGCTGGTGCAATCCCATTCGGCAAAAATACCGATATGGACGATGTGCTTAACCCCTGCTTTTTTGGCGGCATCTACCAAAGTTTTGCTTTGGGCGAGCATTGCCACCGTATAGCCTGTTAACAGAAACACCCGCTCCACACCTGCCAAAGCAAGGGCGAAAGTCTGCGGTTTGTCCAAATCCAGATAGACCGCATCTTTACCTTCACTTTTCAGTTTGGCGACTGTATCCAAATTGCGGGAAGGAATGCGGACATTGACCGTTCCGTTTGCTTCTAATTCTCTGACGACTTGTTTGCCGATTGTGCCTGTCGCACCCAGCACAAGCACGGTTGGTTTTTGAATGTTCATATTTTTCTCTTTAAAATAAAATTACCAATGCACTTATTACCAATGTAACTTGGCACTCTCCGCCACAGGCACACGCCCCAAATGGTGTTTGTTTTGCATTGCGTCCCAGTCAGGATAGCCAAAGGCAATGCCGTGCAACAATTTGTAATCGTCCGAAATGCCCAATTCTTCACGCACATCATTGGCAAACATCGCAAGGGCAAGCTGGGGAATGCCACCAAAGCCACGAGCCGTCAAGGACAGCAAAAAAGTTTGCGAATACATACCGACATCGCTGGCGATATTGACATCGTGTCCGTCAATCGCGGGCATAAACAAAAACGCCATATGCGGAGCCCCGTAGCCGATGATGTTGTCGTCATAGACCACTTGGCGACCCGCTTTGTCTTCGCGGGCAATGCCGTAGCAAGTGGTGAAAACGTGGCTGTATTGGTTACGCCAACGCGGTTCGTAATCGCCCTTGTATTTTTCTTGGTTAAACTCAAAATCGGCATCGTTGCGACCTGCGTTAAAAGTCTTTTGAAAACGAGCCTTTAAACGCTCCAAAGTTTCGCCAGACGCAATATGTACCAGCCAAGGCTGGGTATTGCACGCGGACGGGGCGTGTTGAGCGTCCGCCAAAATGGCTTGAATTTGGCTTTCGGTCATTGGCGTGGGCAAAAATTTGCGAATGGATTGACGGGTGCGAACCGTGGTTTCAAAGTCTAACATTTTGGATTACTCCGCTTGATGATTGATTGATGAAATTATTATAGTTTAAAATTAAATTGTGTGCAATGTTCATTTTTGGAAAGCTGATTTTCAAAAATGGAAACGCCATTTTACTTTAACTGAATGGCAATTTTTTGTAAGACCGCCACTTCATCAGCCGTTAAATTTAAGCAATCCGCCACTTGATTGGGGATATTGACCGCCTGATGTTCCAACGCTCGCCCTTGATTGGTCAGCGTGATGATGACGGTGCGTTCATCTGTTTGACTTCTTGTTCGGGCGATTAAGTCTTTGCTTTGTAAGCGTTTTAAAAGTGGGGTTAAAGTACCGCTATCAAGGTGCAATTTGTCGCCAATCTCGCCCACGCTTTGCTCGCCAAATTCCCACAGCACCAGCATTACCAAGTATTGCGGATAGGTCAAATCCAATTCGTCCAAAAAGGGCGAATATTTGCGGACGATTTCTTTGGCAATGGCATAAAGCGGAAAGCAGATTTGGTTGGATAGGCGTAATTGTTCGTACATTGGGCAAACTCGTTTGGAAAAAGTGCGACTATTTTAGCTTAAAATTAAATTGTTTAAAATATATTTGTGGGGAATATTTTTTTCAGGCAGCCTGAAAATCATTTTGCCAATAAAAAACACCGCTTTTATTTTAAAAACGGTGCTTTTGCCTTATTGCCCCTACTGTTTTAGCCAGTCTTGCATCAGCTTAATTTCAGGCTCTTGGGCATTGATGATTTGCTTTGCCAAATCCTGCATTGCTTTATCTTTGCCGTATTCTAATTGCACTTTTGCCATATTAACCGCTCCCTTGTGGTGGGGAATCATCGCTTTGGCAAAGGCGACATCAGGGTCGGTCTCATAAATTGCCGTCATCATTTCGCTGTGTGAATTGTCCAAGGCATAGGCTTTGGCGTGTGGGGCGTTGGCGTTTTGGGTGGTCGTGTCTTTGCCATTCAGCCAGCCATTCATCAAGTCAATTTCGGCTTGTTGTCCATCAATAATCGCTTGGGCAAGCTTTCGCATTGTTTCATCTTTACCATATTCAAGCTGTACTTTTGCCATTTCCACTGCTCCGATATGGTGCGGAATCATACCTTTGGCAAAAGCGGTATCAGCATCGGCAAGATTGCCCGCTTTGCTCATCTCATCGCCCATCTTGTTCATCATTGCAAGATAGGCTTGGGTATGGGGCGGAGCATTTTGAGTGTCCATTGCCATAGCAGAGTGGTTCATATTGGCGTGGTTGTTTGTGGTGTCGTGAGTGCTTTGGGTGTAGTTGCTATCGCCTGCATTAGAATGCGTTGGTATATCGTTTTTGGCATTACCACAAGCGGTCAAAGTCGCCAAAATAAGGGCAAGGGCAGATAATTGTACGGCACGGTTTTTAAACATTTTCATTACAGTTTTCCTTATCAAAATGGGATTTGGCAAACATTGGGCAAACATAAGTCCGCCCAATGTTTTTAGCTAATCAATTACTTGCAATCACAATCGCCACAAGTGCAGTTTTGACAAATGCACGGCTCGCCATTTTGGCAGTTGCATTTTGGATTGCAATTTTGCCCTGTGCAAGATTGGCAACCGCAGTGGGCGTTTGGGTTTTTGATGATGTCGTTCATAACAATTCTCCAAATTAAAGGTTGATTATCAAAACAAAAACCGTTTTTAAACCCATTAATAAAAAAATGCCATTTAAAACGGTCACTTTTGCACAAGCAACAACCAATGATGGTCAATCCTTATTAGCGGTTAATGACTTATTTATTGGCCCTAAAAGCCACACTTCCGCACAGTATATTTTGCAATGGAATGGCGCTGAAGAAGTGCAATCTTCATCAGGCATTATTGTATCAACAGGATTGGGATCAACGGGGTGGTTTCAATCTATTCTTGCTGGTGCGATGGCAATTACAGGAGAAGCTTCGCACCCTCTATTACAAGGCTTTAGCTGGAGTGATCGAAAGCTACAATTTAGTGTAAGAGAGCCATTTCCAAGTAGAACAACAGGTGTTGCACTGACTTTTGGCACTATTGAGCCTGACTCACCACTGCAATTAGGATCTTTGATGCCAGAGAATGGCGTAATTTTCTCTGATGGCATCGAAGATGACTATTTACAATTTAATGCAGGTTGTATTGCTCACATTGGTATCGCTGACATACAAGGGCAACTAATTAGCCAAAAAGGGCGTCAGCGAATTTAGATTTATTTAGCGCTCTTTAATACTGTTTCAAGTCCAGAGATCATCACATCAAGGACAAACAAAAATGCAGCATCACCATTATCACTATCCATAATTGCAACGGCTTGGGTTAATAATGGCGGATAGGCAACAGTATCCGTCTCTACTTTTTCACGCTCTTTTTGGCTTTCTTGATGCTCTTGAGTTTCCAGTACGGAGCCTAATGTAAAATGCGCAATAGAGCTTAATGCATACACGGCTTGAGATAGACTAAACCCAGCATCACACAAAAACTGTAGTTGCTGTTCTGATGTCTCAAATTGACTTTCAGAGGGGCGTGTTCCCGCATGAATTTTGCCACCATCACGATACATTAATAAGGCTTGGCGGAAGCTTTTCGCGTTATTTCGCAAAAAGTCCTGCCATGTTTCATTCGGCAATGGCAAAACATGATGATGGTGCTTTTGCAAAATAGTTTCTGCTAATGCATCTAACAAAGCGCGTTTATTTTTTACATGCCAATACAATGTGGGTTGTTCCACACCTATTTTTTGCGCCAGCTTACGCGTTGTTAATCCTTCAATACCAACTTCATTAAGTAAAATCAACGCATTATCAATAACTTGTTCTTTATCTAGCTTTGCCATTACCTACCTCAAAATAAAATAGCCTTGACAATCTATCACTGATAGAGATATATTACACCCACTCTATCACTGATAGATTTTTAGGATCTCAATGAATAAATCAATTATTATTATACTGCTGATCACCGTATTAGATGCCATTGGTATCGGGCTTATCATGCCAGTACTCCCTACTCTATTAAATGAATTTGTCAGTGAAAATTCACTGGCAACCCATTACGGTGTGCTATTAGCGCTCTATGCTACCATGCAGGTTATTTTTGCTCCTATTCTAGGACGACTGTCTGATAAATACGGCAGAAAACCCATCTTGCTGTTTTCCCTTTTAGGCGCGGCACTCGACTATCTTTTAATGGCATTCTCAACCACACTTTGGATGCTCTATATTGGGCGCATCATTGCGGGGATCACAGGCGCAACAGGTGCCGTATGTGCATCAGCGATGAGTGATGTGACTCCCGCTAAAAATCGAACTCGCTATTTTGGTTTCTTAGGTGGTGCTTTTGGTGTTGGCCTTATTATCGGCCCAATGCTAGGGGGATTATTAGGTGATATCAGTGCTCATATGCCATTTATTTTTGCCGCTATTTCACACTCGATATTATTAATACTCTCTTTGCTCTTTTTCCGAGAAACACAAAAAAGAGAAGCGCTTGTTGCCAATAGGACACCTGAAAACCAAACTGCCTCAAATACAGTCACTGTTTTTTTTAAGAAAAGCCTCTACTTTTGGTTAGCAACCTATTTTATTATCCAGCTTATCGGGCAAATTCCTGCCACCATCTGGGTGCTGTTTACACAATATCGTTTTGATTGGAACACAACTTCTATCGGTATGTCTTTGGCGGTTCTGGGTGTATTACATATTTTCTTTCAGGCGATTGTCGCTGGGAAATTGGCACAAAAATGGGGCGAAAAAACCACCATTATGATCAGTATGTCTATTGATATGATGGGCTGTTTATTATTAGCGTGGATAGGCCACGTTTGGGTCATCTTACCAGCATTAATTTGCTTAGCGGCAGGAGGTATGGGGCAACCCGCATTACAAGGTTATTTATCAAAATCTGTCGATGATAATGCGCAAGGGAAATTACAAGGTACTCTGGTGAGCCTAACCAATATTACCGGGATCATTGGTCCCCTTTTATTTGCCTTTATTTATAGTTATAGCGTCGCTTATTGGGATGGTCTGTTATGGCTGATGGGGGCAATACTTTATGCTATGTTGCTTATTACCGCTTATTTTCACCAAAGAAAACACACCTAAAGCTGTTATTTCAACCCCTTAATACTAGAAATTATAAAGATCATAAAAGTCCTGTCCGCTCTTAATAACGTTGATAGGACTTTATTTTTATCGCTTGAATTTTCCCCCAAGCGGTGTTTTTTTTAATGCCCACCCATTTTGGACAGCGTATTCATCATTATCACACCTGCCAAAATCAAGCCAATGCTCGCAATTCCCCAAAAATCGACCTTTTCGCCAAACACCACCACGCCCACAATCGCCGTCAAAACCAAGCCCACGCCAGACCAAATCGCATACGCCATTCCCAAAGGAATGCTTTTTAACGCCAATGACAGCAAATAAAACGCCAAGCCAAAACCCAGCACAAAACCAATACTCGGCAAAGGCTTACTAAACCCTTGTGATAATTTTAGCATCGTAGAGCCAAATACTTCGCAAACAATGGCAATCGCCAAAAAAACAGACCAATGCATAAAAATCTCCAAAATAAAAAGTTAAAAATTAATTTTCCAAACGCTGTGCCAGCATTTTTTGCAACGCATTCATTTCATTGAGCAAAAATACAAGTCGTTCAATGCCAAATTCATCAATCACTTGCCCTTCCTGCCTTAATAAAGGGGCGATAATCGGGCGGGCAAACGCTTTGCCTTTATCGGTCAAAGAAATGACTTTTTCTCGTTTGTTATTTTCTTTGACATCGCTTGCGATGAAACCGTCCGTTTCAAGGCGTTTGCACAAGCTGTTAATGGTTTGTTTGGCAAGATGATATTTGTCGGCAATGTATTTTTGCGTGGCTTGTTCTTGCGTCCAGAGTGTATAAAATATGGCAAGTTCATTGGCGTTCATCTGATGATTTTTGGCAAAAACTGCATAACTTAAATTGACCTGCGTGCAAACATCGCCAATTTGTTCCAACAGATTGGGGGAATGGTTAAAAGTTGTCATAAAAATAGTCCGAAAATTGACCTTGAAACTATTATAGTCAATTTTCAGACTGTATGCAAGTTTTTTTTGTAAAGAAATGTTATTTTCAGGCTGTCTGAAAGTTTTTAAAATAAAAACACCGCTTGAACATCAATCCAAACGGTGTTTTAAATTAGCTGACTTTTAATTCCGCCCAAGCCCTTTTGATGATTTCTTGACTGGCTTGTAATGCCAAAAATGCCAAAACAAACGCCACAATTAAATCAGGATATTTTGATTGAAAAAAATAAACTGCCATACCCGCCAAAATTACCGCCACATTACCAATCGCATCGTTTCGGGAACACACCCACACACTGCGGACATTGCTGTCGCCATCACGAAATTTTAATAATATCAACAATGCCGACACATTGACCCATAACGCCAAAAATCCCACAATGCTCATTTCAGAATAACTGGGCATTTCCCCATAAAACACACGATAAATGGTCGTCATTAAAATAAATAAACCAAAACCGCCCATCGTTAGCCCCTTAACCATAGATGCTTTGGCTCGGTAACTTAACGCCATTGGCAAAACAATCAAACTTATTAAATAATTGGCACTGTCGCCCAAGAAATCCAAACTGTCCGACAACAGCGAAGTTGAACCCGATTTCACCCCCATCACAATTTCCACAAAAAACATTGATAAATTTAATATCAAGACAATCCACAAGGCTTTTTTGTACTTGGGCGATTGATGAATGGGCTGATTTGAACCACAACAATTTTGGCACGCCATTTTTTTGCTCCTGTTTTAAGATGAAATTTGCTATACTATAAACTCCGTAGTCATTACAGAGTCAAGCCAAAATGTCAAAATTTTTTAAAATAAAACAAGCCAGTGAACAAACAGGCGTACATTTGGAAACCATTCGTTATTATGAAAAACAAGGTTTAATCAGCCCCACGCACCAACAAAATGGCTATCGTGTATTTGACGAACAAACACTTGCTCAATTACGCTTTATCAAAGCCTGTCGCAATATCGGTTTTTCTTTAAATAACATCAAAACACTGTTGCAATTACAACAAACGCCTACCAAACAATGCAATGAAGTCAATGCACTTGCCGAGCAACATTTGGCATATTTGGACGAACAAATCACACAATTGCAACAAGTTAAAACTTTTTTAATGCAATTTGTGGGTTGTGAAAATAAAACGGTTGATAAGTGTCAGATTATTCAAGGTATTAAAGAAAAAGAATAGCGGAATATTTTTCAGGCAGCCTGAAAATTATTTCTCATAAAAAACACCGCTTGTTTTGTTTTTAAAACAAACTCAAACGGTGTTTTGTTAAATCAGCACAATCCCCACCTTACCAAGCCCCCACGCATACACGCCAAAAAACACAAGCGTTGCCAAAACCGACACCCCCATCGCCAAGCCAAAACCCAGTTTGGGCAAAAGGTAAGGAAAAATCACAAAAAACGGCAAACTACCCAGCACATACCAAAAAGTATAATAAGCGTGATTGCCAATTTTTTGAATGGACGCATTTTCTACAAACAACCAAAATAGAACCAGCATTGTCATTATTGGGAGTGATGAGATGAGCGAATCCAATTTATCGCTTCGTTTGGCGATTTCTGACACCATCACCACCAAAAAGGCGGTAATGGCGTATTTAAGTCAAATGTTCATCGTCCTTGCCCTTTAAGCCAATCTTCCATCAGCTTAATTTCAGGCTCTTGGGCATTGATGATTTGCTTTGCCAAATCCTGCATTGCTTTATCTTTGCCGTATTCTAATTGCACTTTTGCCATATTAACCGCTCCCTTGTGGTGGGGAATCATCGCTTTGGCAAAGGCGACATCAGGGTCGGTCTCATAAATTGCCGTCATCATTTCGCTGTGTGAATTGTCCAAGGCATAGGCTTTGGCGTGTGGGGCGTTGGCGTTTTGGGTGGTCGTGTCTTTGCCATTCAGCCAGCCATTCATCAAGTCAATTTCGGCTTGTTGTCCATCAATAATCGCTTGGGCAAGCTTTCGCATTGTTTCATCTTTACCATATTCAAGCTGTACTTTTGCCATTTCCACTGCTCCGATATGGTGCGGAATCATACCTTTGGCAAAAGCGGTATCAGCATCGGCAAGATTGCCCGCTTTGCTCATCTCATCGCCCATCTTGTTCATCATTGCAAGATAGGCTTGGGTATGGGGCGGAGCATTTTGAGTGTCCATCGCCATAGCAGAGTGGTTCATATTGGCGTGGTTGTTTGTGGTGTCGTGAGTGCTTTGGGTGTAGTTATTGTCGCCCACCATCGAGTGCGTCGGTACTTCGTTTTTGCCGTCGGCACAAGCGGTTAAAGTTGCCAAAACAACAGCGGCAGCGACAAGATGTACGGCACGGTTTTTGATGAATGTCATTGGATTCTCCTTGTCAAAATGGGATTTGGCAAACATTGGACAAACATAAGTCCGCCCAATGTTTTTAGTTAATCAATTACTTGCAATCACAATCGCCACAAGTGCAGTTTTGACAAATGCACGGCTCGCCATTTTGGCAGTTGCATTTTGGATTGCAATTTTGCCCTGTGCAAGATTGGCAACCGCAGTGGGCGTTTGGGTTTTTGATGATGTCGTTCATAACAATTCTCCAAATTAAAGGTTGATTATCAAAATGGGATTTGGCAAACATTGGACAAACATAAGTCCGCCCAATGTTTTTAGTTAATCAATTACTTGCAATCACAATCGCCACAAGTGCAGTTTTGACAAATGCACAGCTCGCCATTTTGGCAGTTGCATTTTGGATTGCAATTTTGCCCTGTGCAAGATTGGCAACCGCAGTGGGCGTTTGGGTTTTTGATGATGTCGTTCATAACAATTCTCCAAATTAAAGGTTGATTATCAAAACAAAAACCGTTTTTAAACCACTAAAAACATTGCTTTTTTGTTTTGATGAGCGTATCATAAAACCTAACCTTGCGTTAGGGTCAAGGATTATTTTTGCGGATTGACAATTTTTTACAAACGCCAAAACAAGGAGCAACAATGAACATCGGTCAAGCGTCCAAAGCCACAGGGCTATCCATCAAGCAAATCCGTGATTATGAAAAGTTGGGTTTGTTATCAAACACTTCACGCACATCATCAGGCTATCGCATTTATGATAATGAGACACTAATCCGCCTAAAATTCATCGCCAAAGCAAGGGGCGTGGGCTTTTCGCTTGCCCAAATTGGCGAGCTTTTGGCACTGCAAGATAATCCACACCGCAAAAGCTGTGAAGTCAAAGCGTTGGCAAATACGCACATTGAATTTTTATCAAATAAAATCAAGGAATTGGAAGAAATGAAAACTGCTCTTGGGGCGTGGCGTGATGCCTGTCGTGGCGATGATATGCCAGAATGTCCGATTTTACAGGGGCTTGGGGGATAGGTTTTCAGGCTGCCTGAAAAGGTTATTTTGCCCATTTTAAAAACAAAAACACCGCTTGAATTGCTCAAACGGTGTTAAAAATCAGCCAATCACAAATTCATCTTTATGTCGCTCTGCCCATTCTCGAAATGACGACAATTTCACGCCAAAGGCATTGGCTTGCTCAATATCCACCTGATAGCCATCGGTGTTGTTCCATTCTTGGCTGTCCAAATTGGCTTTGACGATGAGTGCGGGGTCAAAGTTTCTAAAGGCTTTTTGTAAGGCATTTTTGTACACCTCATTTGCGAGCAGTTCATCGCCTGTTTGATAAACGGCTTCTACTTTTTTGCCTGTGATTTCGCTTAAAATATCCGCCACTTCGCCAAAGGAGACGCTATCGCCTGCCAAATCAATCTCTTGTTTATCAAACAAAGCAAAGTCAGCAAAGGCTTTGGCGATGAGTTTGGCTTGGTCTTCTACATTCATCATATCAATCTTGGTGTCGGTTTGGGTTGCCGAGACGATTTTGCCCTCGCTTAATAAGGGGTGCATTCCAGCGACTTTGGGGGCTAAAAACACCTCCATCATATAAGCAGGTTTTAAAATCGTCCAATGGGGAATATCGCTTGCCTTAATCCATTCATTTGCCGTTGCTTTGGCAAGCCAATACGACCGCATTGTGCTGTCCATTCCCTTACCCCAAGTGTGGTATTCACTGTGATTGCCCGCCCGTGCCACTGATGTGTGAATCAGATATTGCACACCAGCACGCTCGGCAGATTGCACCACATTGTAGGCGATTTGAATTTCAGGGATTAAATCAATGCTGGGAATGACAGGAATGTACAGCACGCCGTCCACGCCATTCATCGCCTGATACAGGCTGTCTGCATCAAACAAATTGCCCTGCACCATTTCTACGCCCAATTTGGCAAGCTCATCAGCTTTGGGGTTGTTGCCTGATGAAGTCAAACCACGCACGGCAAAACCTTGTTTGATAAGTTCTTTTGTGGCGGTAAAGCCTTGTAAACCTGTTGCACCCAGTACTAAAATTTTGTTGATTGTCATAAATTTGCTCCAAATCATTAAAAAATTGACAATGTCAATGTTTTGCTATTTTAGGCGAAAAGATTTACAATGTCAAGGATTTTTTGTTACTCACAAATTTTGACAAAATACAAGACTATTTCTTAAACTAAATATTTGATAAAATAAGATTTTCTAATCAACTAGGCGAAAAAATGAAACCTTATGTAATGGCTCATATGCTCACTTCTTTAAATGGTAAAATTGCGGGCGAGTTTGGTAATGCCCCTATTTTTGCGACACTTTTTCAATATTATGATGAAATTTATCAATCACTTAATGCAGATGCGTGGCTGGCTGGACGAGTAACAATGCAGTCTTGCACGGACGGCGATGTGGTTTTACCAAGCGAATATGATGATTTTTCAGGCGATTTTATTGCCAATCACAACGCCACGCATTTTGCGATTAGTGCTGACCCCTTTGGCAAAGTATTATGGAAAGACAATGTGTTGCCCTATGGCAATCGCCCCAAAGGGCATATTATCAGCCTTGTCAGCGAACAAGCGGACAAAGCCTATCTTGCTCATTTACGAAAAATTGGCGTGTCCTATTTGATTGTGGGCGAAAAAGAATTGGATTTGACTTTGGCATTGGAGAAATTAGCCCAATATTTTAATATTCAAAGACTTGTTTTGGCTGGGGGCGGTTTAATCAATGGGGCATTTGCCTATCAAGGCTTGCTTGATGAAATTCATTTAATTGTCGCCCCTGTTTTAGAATTAAGTCCACAAAATACCGCTTTTGAAAATAAAAATTTGAATTTTAATTTGGATTTTGCTGAATTTAAGTTAAAAGAAAATCGCATTTTGGCGGATAATAAAACGCTGTATTTGGCGTATCAAAAATAATGGATTTTGTGATAAAAACACCGTTTAAAATCAACTTTAAACGGTGTTTAGCTTTTCTGCTTTAAAAATCCCCAATACCATTTGCCATTTTTGTAAAAAAGATTTACAATGTCAATCTTATTTTTTAAATTGAGACAAAAAATGTATCAAGGCACCAACCCCACCGCCCTAAAATCCAAGCAGACCCTGCTAGAAACAATGCAAATTTTGTTAAAAAACAAAGCCTATGCCGATATTTCTATCAGTGAGATTTGCGAACAATCAGGCGTATCACGACAAACTTTTTATAAGCTGTTTGAAAGTAAAGAAAACCTGCTTTTGTATGTGCTACAAAACGCCCCGTTTGCCAATCAGCCTGTTGATGACGATTGGGTGGATTTGCGTGAAATCTGTACAGGCTATGCCAAATATGTGTTTGCCAATCAAGAGTTAATCAAAATGCTGATGAGTAATGGTTTAATGCAGATTTTTTACCGCCTGATGTATGACGGCTTGTCGTCTTGTCGTCAGAGTTTGGCTCATTTAAGTGAGAGCGAGCGAGCGTATGCAATAGAATTTTTGTGTGCTGGACTGTGCCGTTTGACCCAAAGTTATTTTGAAAACAGCGATACAAAAAGCGAAAATGACTTGGCGGATTTGGCGTATCGGCTGGCAAGTGGGGGAATGTTTAAGGCTGTCTGAAAATTAATTTTGCAAAATTTCAATAAAAAACACCGCTTAATTTTAAATTAAACGGTGTTTTCTTTTAGCCAATTTATTTCACTCGCTCGCCAATCCAATTCACAATATCTTGGCTAATCATTTTGCCATTATTATCCAGCATTAACATATGTCCAATATTGGGATAAAGTCGCAAACTTTTATCCACCGAATTGGTTTCATTATAAAAATCAATGGCATCTTTTGGCACGACATACAAATCCGCATCACCACTAACCAGCAAAACAGGGGCGACAAATTTATCGTCATTGTCTTTTAAATATTTGATGCCGTCTTTAAAACTGTTGGGGAAAGACACCGAGAATTTTTCCAGCATTAACGGGTCGTTCGGGAGCGACAGTCCTGCCCCCATATCAGGAATCGGCAAATTGAGCGTTTTGTGGGCGACTTCAAAGCCATTGACAAAGCTGTCTGGGGCTTCAGGTCGTGGCAAATGCCCAAAATTCATCTGGTTATACCGCAAAACCGCCGCCGCCAAAATAAAGCCGTTCACATCGTGCGGATATTTGGTGCCGTAGAGTGCCGAAATGTGTCCGCCCATACTGTGTCCAAGCACAAAAACAGGCGTATTGGGATTTTCGGCTTTGGCTTTTTGCACCACCAACCGCAAATCTTCCACCATTTCAAAATAGCTGTTGATGTGAATGCTGTCTCGTCCGTCTGATTTGCCGTGTCCACGATGGTCAAAGCGATAGACGGCAATGTCGTTTTGGTTCATCGTTTTGGCAAACTCGCCAAACACCCCAGAATGGCTTGCCAAACCGTGTGAAATCACCACCACCGCTTTGGGCTTGGTATTTGGAATGTCTTTTTGTAAATGTAAATTTAAGCCGTCTTGGGTTTTGATTTGGCTGATGGTATCTTTTGCTGGCTGGCTGATGATGGATTGATTGGGCGTTTTGGCGGCTGCCACATTGCCAAAAGATAAAGATAACGCCAACGCAAGGGCTGTTGATTTTAGGATTGTTTTCATCATATTACGCTCATTGAATGGATGACGATGAGCGTAATATAAAATTTTAAAATTGATAATAGAATAGCGATTTTTTGGAAGTTTGTTTTTATAAATGGAAAATATGTTTTTTCAGGCTACCTGAAAAATTATTTTTCCCATTTTAAAAAACAAAAACACCGTTTAAACTGCTCAAACGGTGTCTGAATGACGTGAATATTACAACAAATGCGGTTTAATCAGTTTTGCCATCAATTCAATATGCAGTTCATCGGTATTTAATGCAGGAATATAAGCATAAGATTTGCCCCCAGCCTCCAAGAAATTGTCTCGGTTTTCAACCGCCAATTCTTCAAGCGTCTCCAAGCAATCAGCCGAAAACGCAGGGCTTGCCACTTGTACTGACACGCCAGCCTGCCCCCATTCGGTCAGCAGCTCATCGGTGTAAGGTTTTAGCCATTCTTGTGCCCCAAAACGAGACTGAAAACTAATCGCCCATTCATGAGCCATCAAGCCCAGCTTATCCGCCACCAGCACCGCTGTCGTACGACATTGTTCTGGATAAGGGTCGCCTTTATCTGCATATGGTTTTGGAATGCCATGAAAGCTAAATAGCAATCTATCTGCTCGTCCATGCTCCTGCCAATAACGCTCAATACTTTGAGCCAAAGCATCAATGTACATTGGGTCGTCATGATACTCTTTGATAAAATGAATCTGCGGCATATTGCGACTTGCCATCGCAAATTTGGCAATCTTATCAAATGCCGCTGCTGTCGAAGTCGCTGAATACTGCGGATACAGTGGCAGGCAAACAAAATTATCATAGCCCTGAGCGGTCAGTTCTGTCAGGACATTTTTGATGGAAGGATTGCCATAAGTCGTGGCAGGATACACAGGCACATCAACGCCCTGAGTGCTCAAATGTGCCTGCAAAGAGCGGGCTTGGGCTTTTAAAATCGCCAGCAACGGTGAACCATCGTCTGTCCACACACTCTGGTAAGCATGAGCCACTCGCTTGGGTCTGGTGGTTAGTACAAATAAGCGTAAAATCACCTGCCAAATCAGCTTGGGAATTTCAATCACTCGCTGATCGCTCAAAAACTCTTTGAGGTAGGCTTTGACCGCTTGTGGTGTGGGTGCATCAGGCGTGCCTAAATTAATCAATAAAATCGCAGTTTTTTTGGTCATAATGTTTTCAAACAGTTAGTCGGTTGGTTGTTTAATTCGTGATATGACAACCAGTCATCATGGTTTTAATTCATCTAGTTTAGCATTTTTTTGTATAAAAATCTGATAAATTTGACTGACTTCTTGATTTATCTAAACATATCATCAAACAACCAACCCAAATCCAGCAAATACACCACCATTTTGCCAAAACTTTGATGAACATCCATCAGATGACGCCAAAAAAATTACCAAAACCATTGATAATCAAGGCATTTCGCTCTACAATATCCATCTGATAAAACAGGCAAATTTTGGATAAATTCATCAGCCCTGACCATCTTTAATCAACCCAAGCCAAACTTTTACTGGTCGCCAAAATAACACACTAGGGGAATGCTGTGTCAGCACCACATTTAGACCCATCATCGGTGGGCATTGTTACGCCACAGACTTTACATTTTCAGACACCACTACGCTTAGAATGCGAGCGAGTCTTGCCATCTTTTGAGCTGGTTATCGAAACCTACGGAACACTCAATGCAGACAAATCCAACGCCATTTTGATTTGTCATGCCCTATCTGGCTCTCATCATGCTGCTGGCTATCACTCAGCAGACGACACCAAAGCAGGTTGGTGGGACGCTTTGATTGGCAATGGTAAAGCGATTGACACCAGTCGATTTTTTGTGGTTTGTCTAAATAATATCGGCTCATGTCACGGCTCAACAGGCCCAACCAGCATCAATCCTGATACAGGCAAAATTTGGGGGGCGGACTTTCCACTCATCACCATCAAAGACTGGGTCAATACCCAAGTGATGCTCTCTGACCGTCTGGGCATCAAAAAATGGCACGCCATCGTGGGTGGCTCCATGGGCGGTATGCAGGCGTTGCAATGGTCGGTAGATTATCCAGACCGCCTATCACGAGCCGTCATCATCGCCAGCACACCCAAATTATCTGCCCAAAACATCGCTTTTAATGAAGTGGCTCGTCAATCGATTTTATCCGACCCAGATTTTCACGATGGTTGGTACTTGCAGCACGGCACTTATCCTAGACGGGGCTTGATTTTGGCTCGCATGGTCGGACACATCACCTACATCACCGAAGAGGCGATGAAAGAGAAATTTGGACGAGACTTAAAATCAGGCAAATTCATGTACGGCTACGATGTTGAATTTCAGGTCGAAAGCTATCTACGCTATCAAGGCGAACGATTTAGCAAAAATTTTGATGCCAATACTTATCTTTTGATGACCAAGGCACTTGACTATTTTGACCCATCACGAGATTATGCCGATGATGGTCTTGATGATGCAACCGCTCTAAAAATCGCCCTTGAACGCACGCAATGCCAATTTCTCATCGTCTCTTTCACGACCGATTGGCGATTTAGTCCCGAACGCTCCATTGAAATCGTTGATGCCTTGATTGCCAACCAAAAACCTGTCAGTTTTGTCAATGTGGACGCACCACATGGACATGATTCGTTTTTGTTTGATATTCCTCGCTATGTCAATGCGGTCAAAGGTTTTTTACAAGCCCCATTGCCCAATAAGGATCATCTATGAATAATATTGACCATCAGCTCGTCGAAAAATGGATTACCCCCAACTCTCGTGTGCTGGATTTGGGCTGTGGTGATGGCACTTTGCTTGCCCATCTACAAAATACCCTAAACATCACAGGATATGGCTTGGAGATTGACGAACGCAAGATTGACGAAGCCATTGGCAAAGGCTTAAACATCATCGAACAAGACCTAAACGATGGCTTATCTCGTTTTGCAGATGGCAGTTTTGATACTGTTGTGATGGCTCGTGCCTTGCAAGCGGTCAAAAACCCTAAGACGCTACTGCTAGATATGCTTAGGGTTGCCAAAGAAGGCATTGTTACTTTTCCAAATTTTGCCTACTGGCAAAACCGTGTTTATTTGGGCTTAAAAGGCATCATGCCAATGAGTGAAACCCTGCCTCATCAGTGGTACAACACCCCAAATATTCATCTATGCACTTTCAAAGATTTCGAACGACTGTGCGATGAAAACAACATTCGCATTTTGGACACCATTGCCATCTTTGATAATGACAATCCAACCAACCCTCGCTCGCTCATGGGACGATTGGTCAAATATTCACCAAATCTGCTGGCGGATGTGGCCGTGTATCGTATCGCCAAAGATGATTGATGCTCTTGCTAACATTTTGTAACGCTTGCGATACGGTTTTGCCATTGAGTTTTTTGGCATCTGATGTTACCCTTTTGTGATTGTTTGGCAATTTTGTTAATATGGAAAAATTAAATGAAATTTTTTAAATATTTTTTATTAACCAGCTTGCTTGGTATCGGTACTGCCCACGCTCAAAGCCACCAATCTGGTGCTCACTTTGATATGATGGACATCAATACTTTGACCAATCAGGCATCAAACGGCGACCATCACGCCCAATTTTTCCTAGCAAAACGCCTACAAAAAGGACAAGGTGTTGCCAAAGACGCCAACAAAGCCATCTATTGGTACACTCGTGCTGCCGAACGCAATATTGCCCCTGCTCAGCTTAATCTGGGCATCATGTACTTGCGTGGCGAGGGCGTGCCTGCCAACATGAATCAGGGTCGTGCATGGCTAGAAAAAGCCGCCAATTTGGGCGACAACCGTGCCAGCTACGCATTGGCAATGATTGATGAGCAGCAGCAGCGACTGGTCGATGCTTATAAATGGTATGATTTATCAACTCGTGATGGCATGCTTGATGATGCTGTGCGTCATCGTGCCAAAGCCAAAGTTAGCCAGCTTGCTCTTAACCTATCATCTAGCGAAATCGAATCCGCCAAAAAAAGTGCCAACGCCTGGTTTCAAAATCACTGATTAAATTCGCTTAGTAATAAGACAGGTGTATGTATGCCTGTCTTTTTTTATGAGTCTGCATTGCTTTTTATTCACGCTGCTGGCTGACTGGCATCATCTTTGAGTGTCAGCCCTACCCAATCAATCATCCATGCAAGATAAAATCAAAAAAAAACGCCCAGAATCATTCTGAGCGTTTTTCTTAACATTAATATCGTGATTAGTAAGTGAAGTTTACACCCACACGATATTCACGACCAGCTGCTGGTAAACCAGAAGTAGCGGTATGTGGGATATAATATTTGTCTGCCACATTATTGACAGCCAAGTTAATGTTTAGCTTATCATTGTTCAACGGTTTATAGTTGGCGTACAAATCAACCACATCATAGCCGTATTTAACTAGATTCAAATCGTTGTCGCCACGAGCTCGAGGATTTGAGACTTTATGTTCCATCCAAGCACTTTCGCCTGTAACCTTATCCACACGGCGATAGTTTGCACCTACTTCTAGGTTTACAGGAGCAAAACGATAGGCAAGACCTGCGGTATAGGTGCGACCGATTCGATTGCCATATTCACGGTTGTTAAATGGGCGATCGCTATAATATTCAGGCTTGCTTTCTGCCACGCCTGCACGAACGGTTACACCATTAGCACGATAGGCAGCATTGATTTCATAGCCTTTATTTTTAGCATGACCAACATTACCGATTAGGTTTTGATTGACATTTAGTTCAGCATGTCTGCCATTTGGAGCACTGTTTAGTAGATTGTCAATGCGTTGCCAGAAGTAGCTACCATTTAGCGAGAAACCGCCTTTGTTGTAGTTAAAGCCAATCTCAGTATTCTTGGCACGCTCAGCCGTAGCATTATCCGCCACAGACACTACCGCACGGCGACCATGTGCTGTCAAGGCATCATATAGGCGTGGACTGCGAGTGGCATGGTTATGCACTGCATTAAAGCTTAGACCAGCAACAGGTTCCCAAATCACGCCAACACTTGGGCTGACAGAACTGCCAGACACTTCCTTGCCGTCCATTGCTGTGATTTTGAAGTGGTCATAACGGACACCAGTTGTCAAAGTGAAATTACCCACCTCGCCAATCGCTTCGGCATAGACACCCAAGTCAGTTTTTTCTTGATTAACCAAGCCTGCTTCTAGTTTATTTGGGAATGCTTCTTGATGACGATAATTGACACCAGTTTTTAGTAGTACGCCATCAACAGGCTCGCTATCAAAGTTGATGTTCGCCCCTTTGGTCTCAATGGAGGTTTTGTTATCACCAGCGAAACGACCTGCATAACCACTCTTGGCATCATCTGCAGACTCACGAGTATTTTTCATCAAGTACACATTAGCATCAATCGCACTAACAAATTTGCCCAAATCTTTGGCTGAATATTCCAAATTGGTATTTTCTAGTGATAATTCACGATATTGTGGGTCTTGACCATCAAAAACATTAAACTCTTCACGAATGTTACGAGTACCTTTGTTATTGGTCTTAAAGTGGCTGAGTACAAAACGATGGTTGCCCAAGTTCACGCCTGCCTTAGCAAGGTAGCTCACTTTTTCCAAAGCACTGTATGGTACAGTTTTACTACCATCAACAGGGCTGATGTATTCACGAGTACCATCTGCTGCACTGGTGATTTGCTCAACACCTTTGCCTGCCTCATAATTATCTTGGTCAACATAGTTGCCAGAAATCAACAAGTCAAAATTATCTGTCTTACCAAACGCACTGATAGAGCCTGAAACTTCTTTGTTGCTACTATAACCAGCACCAACTTTTACTCCATAATTCTTGTCCGAACCTTTTAGCAGATCGTGAGCATCAACAGTCTTAGCAATGATTGCACCGTTGGTTGCACCAATACCTGCTGATGCACCGCCAGCACCTTTTTGCACTTCGACAATTTTAACCAATGCAGGATCTAATTGATGGCGACCTTGATGGTAAAGAATTTGAGTATCGCTATAAGCATTATCAACTTTGACATCGATTGAGTTTTGACCCATACCACGAATGGCGATATACTGAGAAGTGCCATTACCACCACTAAAATCAATGGCTGGCTCATCTTTTAGCAGTTCACGCAAATCTGTTGCTGTGCTTTCTTCCTTTTCTTGTAGCGTAACCACATTGGTCTTAACCTTAGCACCCAAACGGTCAATTCTAATCACTTCCGTACCCAAATCCACGGTCTGTGTGTCGGTGGTTTGAGCAAATGCAGCACTGGTGAATAATGCACCAAGCACAGCCGCAGTCAATGGCAGTTGTTTACAGCCTTTCATAATTACCTCTGTTTTTGAACAGTTTTGGAAAATTAGCAAATAACAAACAAACCTTGCCATAAACCCCTCATCAATTTCAAAGAAACTTTACAGTGGGAACATTCTGCAAGGTACGAGAAATATTTTAACAAAATTTTTCAAGCATGTAAATGATAATTTCTAGCATTTATAAAAATAAACAAGAATTATTGCTATTTGGGACCATTCACGCACAAAAAATCCCCCAATGAGTCTCATCAGGGGTGTGCTTGCCAGCGTATGGGCAATCAATGATGGTGCTTTATTTATTCCAAATTTTCTTATATTTGGCAAGCAAGTCATCAGGGCTTTCTATTCGTGTCTCGTCCTTGATGATACAATCAATGGGGCAAACCTTATCGCAAGTTGGCTCGTCATAAAAACCCACACACTCGGTACAAAGGTCTGGGTTGATGACATAGGTTTTTTGCCCTTTTTGGTCGTAGCTAATGGCATCATTGGGACATTCAGGCTCACAAATATCGCAGTTGATGCATTCGGTGGTGATTTTTAGTGCCATTATTCGCCAGCTTTGTCCAAGTGCTTGACGCAAAACCGCATAAAATCCCACAGCGTACTGTCGTGGTCATGAATGGCGTTCCAGATGGTGTCTTCGCTCATCACGCTGTACTCGCCATCGGTGGTCAAATCAAACTGTTCGCCATTTTCAATCTTCTCGTACAGCTCACGCCATTCGCCATCAAAATAAAAATCTTCCAATTTGCCCATCAGCTCGGCACTTTTTGCTAAGTCTTGTTTGGCGGTTTCTAGGCGTTCGTGGAGGGCAAGCCATTCTTTATAGACGGCTTGGATTTCGTTAATGCGGGTTTGGGCGGTCATTTTTTACTCCAAAAGGGGAAATTTCAATTATTATAGCATAATTACATAATTAACTGTCATCTGCTAAATTGCCACAATGCTCGCAACCAAACAGCCAGCATTTGTAGAAATAATGCAAATCTACCAAACATTGTTCTTTGGCGGATAATTTTGGAGTAGGCGGTGTATCAAAATAGTTATTAATTTGAATCAAATCTTCTTGATGAGATTGAATGGTTTCTTGAATATCGGCTTTTTCATCATCTTGGCAATTTTCCAAATCATCTTGATATTCTTTGATAATGGATTTCTTTTCTTCAACCAATGCATTAAGATAATTTTTCCAAACTTTTTTGTCTGTTTGCCAAATGGCATAACAAAGCCAATCCCAAGTAAAATGAAAATTAAATTCTCCATTCAGAGTTTGGTAAGCAGTTTTAAAATCGCCTATCAAAGTATATAAATAAGCAATGTCTAAATTATCAAGAATTTCATATTGTTGAATTAACGCCAAATTCTTTTTGGCATTCTCCAAATCATCAAGAATGATGTATAATTTTAATTGATTTTTTAAAACAAAACAACACGCTTCTTTTATTTGTTTATTGTTTATATCATTAAGATAATTGTTGAGTTTTGTTAGGGCGATTTGATAATAATTTTTGGCTTTTTCAAAATTATTATTAACCAAATAAAAATTAGCTAAATTATTATAAATCCACGCCAATTGATGGTTTTTGGTGGTATGGTTAAATTTTTGCAAAGCCTTTTCGTACAGCTCAATTATCAAATCCAAATGATTTCTAAGTTTATCCAGATTGGCAGTATCGCTATAATCTGATGGCTTAAATAGAAGATTGGCATACGCCATATAAGGATAAAACGATTTAGGATTTTTATCTATCAATTCTTGAAACAAACTCAAAGCCAATGTGTCTTCCCCATATTCATAATACGCCCAAAAGGCATAATTATGAGTGTTTTTAATGCTTGGATTGATTTGGTAAGCCTTTTTAAAATATTCCAACTCTTTATCGCCATCAGGGTTGGAAAGATAATAAAAAGCGATTTGTGATAATAAGGTATCATCATTGGGGTTTTGTTTTTCTAGAGTGAATAACTGCTCTAAGGTATCCATTATTAATACAACCAATACAATGACGCAATGTGCTTGTTGGCTATTAAGGATTGATACGCAACAGCTCAATGCGGTATTTAGCGGCCTGCCTACCGCTTTTGCCTTCTTCTTGGTAGCCTAAATGAGCAGGAATGTCAAATTCATAAGTCGCACCCGCAGGCATTAAAAGCAGGCTTTCTTTTAATCCTGTGAACATTTCGCTGACGGGCAAAATCACAGGCACACCGTTTAATGTACCCTCCAAAACCTCGCCTTTACTGTTATAAGAAGTAAAACGAATTTCTACTTCGTCATTGAGTGTGGGTTTGTTACCATGACTGTCTTGGATAATGCGGTAATTTAGCCCTGAGGTGGTGCTATGGGCAGGTGCATGAGTAAAGGCGGTAGCAGCCAAAGGGCTTTGGGCTAGAATGATGCATAGCGTTAGGGTGGAGAATTTTTTAAGATTCATGGGTTTATCCTCAAAGAAGTTTTTGGCAAGTATAACAAAAAAGTGTTTTTAGGGTTATTCTTATTTGATAGATTTGTGATGGATTTTGTTATATTTTGGCGTGTATTGTGAGGCTGTGTTAATCATCTGTCAAGCCAATCCAAATTTGTTCTTTTTCAACGACATCAAATAAATGACTACTTTGAAAGACACCAAGCCATCTTCTATGTCCAAAATCTGCACTGTCAATATCTGGGTATTCAGTCAAAGCTCGGTATAAAATATCGTAAGATGCTCTTTGTGTACTAGGAATGATAAATTGCCGTACAAACCCTCTTAGCCACTTTCCATGGGTGCCATCTAAGGTTCTAAGACCTGAGATTTTAGGTAACTTATTTAAATCCACAATTTCCAAGACCTGTACCGTTTGCCCAGCTAAAAATAGCTCAGAAAAAGTTTGCTGGTAATTCGCTGATTTCTTGTATTCAAAAATAATCTTGCCGTCAGAAATTCGCTTCGTTAAGAATGGCAACTCCAATAATAATTCCAAATAGCTTTCGCAAGAATAATTTTGTGGATGGACGCATTGGTAGTAACTTAGTAGAGTGGCTATATTTTCAAGCCATAGCATTTCACCCATTTTTATAAGTAATTTAATGCATTGCAGAATATGGATAATCGCATTAATGTCATAAACAATAGATTTGGGGGAGTGTTGTTTTCGAATCCAAACATTTTGCTTGGTTTTGTGCACTTCAAAATCCGCACAAGATTGGCAGCTTATTACAATCTGTTTTTGGCGAATATGAGGAATGGATAATTTTAAAACTTTAATAATTTTGTCTACATCTGCCCAGCCTAATACATCAGCAGACTGCTCAATGGCTTGTGATAACACATTGTAATCTACAATCGGTTTTTTATCCAGATCTGTTTCTATGTTTTTGATATTTTTGGTAGCAACCGAAAGAGCTTCCATATTATTTTCAGCACAAACCACTTGATGAAAAATTTGCTTTTTATTTAAAAATTCAATTAGCGGTATGTATTTTGGGTGATGAATGCATAAAATGAATCCATCAACTTGGTTGTAATAATCTTCCAAAGCATCGATGGTTAGCGTTAACACTGTTGTGTCTTTGTCGGTTGCAATGCTGTTATCAATCAGTTCGATGTCATATTCTTGTGCGACTTTGTGCCAAGGAATGATATTTTCAGCCGTCCATACGCCATAGGCACGAACGGTAATAGGCTCACCAAATTGGCAAGCCTGTTTTAAAATACTGGGGATGTGGCGGTGACCAATCTGAGTGATATCAATAAGTACCGCAATTTTTCTTTTATTCATACATCAAGTAAAAATCGGCTCATCTACCTTTTTCATCACAAGGGCAAATTTTAACACTTCTTTGTCCATTTCTTTAAAAGGATTATTAATTTGGCAAATCCAACCAGAACCGAGTGCCGATTCTATTTCATTGCCTTTTTTGTCCCAAAGTTTATCAAGGGTATAAATCAAATTGCCTTGTGGGGTCATAATTTCAATTTCATCGCCCACGCTTAATTTATTTTTGACGGTCAAAGTTAATTTGTCATCGCTAATTTCCGCCACTTCCGCCACAAATTGCTGATGGTCGGTTTTTGATGAGCCGTATTCATAATTTTGATAATCCGAATGAATATGCCGTCTTAAAAAGCCTTCGGTATAGCCACGATTGGCAAGACCGTCCAAAGCGGTAATCAAGCTTGTGTCAAATGGCTTGCCGTCATAAGCGTCATCAATGGCACGGCGATAGACTTGGGCGGTGCGAGCGACATAATAATGCGATTTGGTGCGTCCTTCAATTTTTAAGGAATGCACGCCCATTTTTGTTAAATCTGGGACTAATTCCACCGCCCTTAAATCTTTTGAATTCATAATATAAGTGCCGTGCTCATCTTCATACATTGCCATAAGTTCTCCCTTACGACCTTGTTCTTCAATCAGCACCACTTCATCGGACGGCTTTTGGACATAATCATCGCCCATTATCACATCGCCATTTAAATTGACAGTTGGCTGATTTAAATTAACATTGGCAATGCTATTTTCATTTTGATTTGGAATAAAAATTTCGGCATTAGAAATTGTGTTTTGATTATTATTTTGCATTACAGGGACAATATCGCCTGTTTCATTTTCTACCGCTTTATAAGTGTTGTACGACCAACGGCAAGCATTGGTACAAGTGCCTTGATTGGCGTCTCGTTTATTAATATAACCCGATAACAAACAACGCCCCGAATACGCCATACACAAAGCCCCATGGACAAACACTTCAATTTCCATATCAGGCACTTCGGCAATAATCTGCTCAATTTCTTTTAAGGATAATTCACGGCTAACAATGACACGAGACACGCCCATTTGTTTCCAAAATTTCACCGTTGCCCAGTTTACAGCGTTCGCCTGTACGGATAAATGAATGACCTGCTCTGGAAAATGCTCTCGCACCATCATAATCATGCCAGCGTCCGACATAATCAGGGCATCGGGCTTCATTTCAATGACAGGACGAATGTCTTCAATAAAGGTTTTTAATTTGGCGTTGTGGGCTTGAATATTCACCACGACATAAAACTGCTTGCCAAGCGAATGGGCGTATTCAATGCCTTTTCGTAAATTCTCTTCGTCAAAATCGTTGTTTCGTACACGCAAAGAATATCTGGCTTGCCCAGCATAAACAGCATCCGCCCCATAAGCAAAGGCGTATTGCATATTTTTAAAGGTACCAGCAGGGCATAAAAGTTCGGGTTTTTTGATTTGGCTTGTCATAAGTTTGGCTTCTATAATCAATGGATAAAATTACCCAGCATTATAGCAAATATTGACAAAAATAGCCAATTCCTAGCTTAATACTAGGATTTAATTTTCCCAATCAACATCGCCCATTGTCCAACATAACATCAGTCACAATGGACAATGTGATGTCAAAAATGATGGTTCGTATATTTAAAAAAATAAATAATATTATCATATATCAAAAAAATAAATGAATCATTGCCAAAAAATTGGTTATAATATTATAAAATTACCAAACAAAAGGTTGTCTTTTATGAAAAAATTTGCCCCTTTGGTGGTCATCATTGCCATTATCGGTCTGTTTGTAACATTGCTCAACCGACCAAAATCAGACGCTTCGTCTGCCACGACCAATAACGACACCCCGACATCATCGCAGGGATTGACGATTGTTACCCCTTGGGAAATCACCAATAACGACCCTAGCACTTCTGGTTTTGTGTTTCAACGACTAAACATCGCTGAAACATTGGTTGATGCAGATGATGATGCCAAACTGACGGCAGGACTGGCAACCCAATGGCAAAGCAACCCGACAATGACCGAATGGACGGTCAAATTGCGTGATGGCGTGCTGTTTCATGATGGCAGTCCCTTGACGGCTGATGCGGTGGTCAAAAGCCTTACCATCGCCCTAAAAAAACCTTCTGCATTGCAGCAGGCTTATATCCATCAAATTCAAGCAATTGACGATAAGCAAGTCAAATTTACCCTATCCAAGCCCAACCTATCTTTTCCTGCATTTTTGGCACACGCTACCGCCATCATCTTGGCACCCAGCTCGTATAATGATAAAGAAGAGGTTGTCAAAGTGATTGGCACAGGAGCTTATCAAGTCACCAAAATCGAACCGCCTCAAAAGATTGAGCAAGAGGCGTTTGACAATTACTGGGGCAAAAAAGCCAGCATCAAACACATCACCTATCTTGCCAATAGTCGCAGCGAGTCTCGTGCATTGCTGGCACAAAGCAAACCTGACTATCTGGTGTTTAACCTAGATGCTGCCAGTCTGTCACGCCTGCAAGCTGACCAAAATTTGAACATTGTCAGCAAATCCATCGCTCGCACCATTCAATATAAGGTTAATGCCAAATTGCCGCCTTTTGATGATGTCAAGTTCCGCCAAATCCTTAGTCGTGCCATCGACCGTCAAGGCATCAGCGAACAAGTGCTAAAAATCGATGGCGGTATGGCAAATCAAATTTTGCCACCGATTTTTACTGATTGGCAAATCAATGCACCAAATAGCACGCCAGATTATGATGCTTTGCAACAAGAATTGGCAAAGTTAGGTTATCAAAAAGATAGCAACGGCAAACTGCTTGGTAAAGACGGTAAAACTATCGCATTCACCCTAAAAACATTCTCTGACCGTCCAGAATTACCGATTGTTGCCACCGCCTTACAAGCTCAATTTGCCAAGCTGGGCATTGATGTTGAGGTGGCGATTGGTAACTTCTCAGACATTCCAGCATCGCACCAAAATGGCACGCTACAAATGGCACTCTATGCTCGCAATTACGGTCTAATTCCCGACCCGTTGGGTGCATTGATGGAGGACTTTGCTCCTAATGGCAGCGACTGGGGTGTGATGAATTGGCACAACCAAACGCTTAATGATGCCCTAAATCAAATCAATGATGGTGCAAGCAATACCAGCGAGCTACAAAAACAAATCGCCCAAATCATCTACGATGAACAACCCATCACGCCTGTGGTGTACTATCAACAAAACGCCGCTGCCAATAACAAACTAAGCGGTTTACAATTAGACGCTTTTGAGCGTAGTTTTCGACTCAATGAATTATCATGGTGATACCCAATGGGACAAATGTTGCTCAAACGCCTGATTCAGCTAGGTTTGGTCATTTGGTCGGTAGGTACGCTTACCTTTGTGCTGACTTACAGCCTACCTGGCGACATGGCGTATCGTATCGCCGCCAGTCGCTACGGCTATGACCAAACCAACGCTGCTGCTGCCGAGCTGGTACGCCATGAGCTTGGCTTAGATGGTTCTTGGTGGCAGGCTTATCTTGACTGGTTTGTTGATTTGTTTCAACTAAATCTAGGTAATTCTTTGGTCAGTGGTGAGGCGGTCTGGACTGAGATTTCTCATCAGTTTGGCTACACTTTAAATCTTGCCTTAGTGGCACTTGCCATTGCCATCATCATCGCCCCACCGCTAGGGCTATGGCTTGCCCAAAAGCCGAACGGGGCTTGCGATCGTATCAGCTTATTGCTAAGCGTCATCATTCGCTGCCTGCCAGTGTTCATCATTGGTATTGGGCTAATCACGCTATTTTCGGTACAATTAAAATGGCTACCAGCAGCAGGCTATGGCACTTGGCAACACTTTATCTTGCCTGCCTTAACCTTAGCAATCGGTCTGATTGTCGTGTCGGTCAGAGTCTCTCGCAACGCCATGGTTGCCATCGCCAATACCGAGTATTATCAGTACGCCAAGCTAAAAGGTCTATCCAACTGGCAGACCTTTTGGCGTCATGGGCTTCGTAATGTCGCCATTCCCATCATCGCCTATTATTCTGTGCAGCTCATCTATCTCATTGAGGGCGTGGTGATTGTCGAAAGTCTCTTTGCTTGGCCTGGTTCTGGGCATGCCTTAGTGCACGCCATCATCGCCAGAGACATTCCCATTGTTCAGGGTACAGCGTTGGTGATGGGTGTGCTGTTTGTTTTACTCAATCTGTGCGTGGATATGATGAACGCCTTGATTGACCCACGCATCGAACATAGGTAATACCAATGAAACATCTTCTTGGATTTCGCACTTTGTCTGGCACTCAATGTATTGGACTGCTGATTTTGATTATTCTGGTTGGTTTTGCCTATTTGCAACCTTGGTATTATCCAATGGATAATGCCACCCAAAATCTAAATAACCTACTACAAAATCCCAATCAAACTCATTGGTTTGGCACAGATCATTTTGGGCGAGATATGCTCTCTCGCATCGCTGCCGCCATTCGTTTGTCATTTGGCATGGCATTGATGAGTGTGAGTGTATCGCTGTTTTTTGGATTATTATGTGGCATCATTGCCAGCCTTGGTGGCGTGTATGACAAAGTGTTTAATCTTATTTGCGATATTGTGATGGCATTGCCAGGCTTATTATTCATCTTGTTATTTGCCGCCATCGCCCCAAACTCATTTTGGGCGTTGTATTTGGGCATTGCTTTGGTCATGTGGGTAGAATTTTTTAAGATGGCACGAGCCATTTCACTCAGCCTGAGCCAAAGTAAAGAAGTCGAAGCATCATACTTGATGGACTTTGGATTGCTTTATCGCATCAGACGCCACTACCTACCAAAAATCCTGCCAATGCTACTGCCGCTTGCCGCTTATGGTGCAGGTAATGCAGTGCTTGCATTGGCAACGCTTGGTTTTATCAATGTAGGACTTCGTCCGCCAACCGCTGAGCTTGGGTTGATGATGACCGAGCTATTTCCTCATTATTATGAAGCACCGCTGATTTTTATACAGCCAATCATTGCCACTTGCCTATTGGTGCTTAGCTTTCAATTATTATCAGGACAAGCCAAATGACCACACCCATCATCTGCCTAGACCAGCTTTGCGTCCAAACACACTTGGGACAAACACTGGTCGAACCCATCAGCCTAACCCTACATCAAGGAGAGGCCCTGACCATCTTGGGAGAGACAGGCTCTGGTAAAAGCCTACTTGCCCAAGCCATCATGGGAGCATTACCAGAGGGTCTGCACGCCCAAGGTAAGATTTTTTATTTGGACAAAATCGCCAGCACCAAACAATTACAAACGCTATGGGGTAGCACGATGGCAATGCTCGCCCAAGAACCCACTCGTAGCCTAGACCCAACGATGGCCTTGTTTGGACAAGTGTTTGAAAGCCATTATTTGGTTGCTCACCAACCCAAACATCTTGCCAAGGACAACACTACTCGCCTGCTACACACGCTTGGACTGAGCAACTTTGACCAGCACTATCTGCACCAACTGTCAGGTGGCATGGCACAGCGTGGTGCATTTGCCATGGCGATGGCTGGCGGTGCCAAAATATTCATCGCTGACGAGCCGACTAAGGGTCTGGATAATCACAACCGCCAAATCGTCATTGATCTGTTGCGTCAGATTGTGTTGGACGGTGGTACTTTGCTGACCATCACGCATGACATCGAAGTGGCAACCGCCCTATCCAACACGCCCAACGCAACCATCATGGTCATGAAAAAAGGTCAGCTATTAGAACAAGGCGATGCCAAAACCCTACTGGCTAAGCCAGCCTCCGAATACGCCCAAGCACTCATTGATGCCGCACCAAGTCGCTGGCACACCAAAATCACCTCCCAAGCAACCCATACCCCCAGCACGCCTTTGGTCAGTCTTCATCAGCTGACCGTCTCTTATGGCGATAGAGTGTTATTTGACAATCTATCCTTGCAAATTAACGCTGGCGACATTATTGGTATCATTGGGGCAAGTGGTATTGGCAAAAGCACGCTTGGCGATGTGCTATGCAAACTCATCACACCAAAAGCAGGCGACATCATCTGGCATCAGCAACCAAAACGAGAACAGCTGCTCAAACTGTACCAAGACCCACCGACCGCCTTTGCAGCACATTTGCCACTTCGCACCTTGTTTGATGATGTGATGAATCGCCACCAAGTGGATAAAAGTCGCCTGATGCCATTGATGAATGCTCTAAAACTTGATGCCAACCTGCTAGACCGCAAGGCGGACAGCGTCTCTGGTGGCGAATTGCAACGCCTCGCCATCGTGCGAGCTTTGCTGCTCAATCCCATGCTCCTATTTGCTGATGAGTCCACTTCACGACTCGACCCCATCACTCAGCAGCAGACAATGGATTTATTGGTCGAGCAATGTCGTGCCAATGGTTGTGCCTTACTCATCGTCAGCCATGACCATGATTTGGTTAAATTTTATTGCAGTCAAGTGATAGATTTATCAAACTATCTACCCCAATGACAAAATAACACTCAAACACCTTGATTCATCACACCAACAAAAAAACACCGCTTGAATTGCTCCAAGCGGTGTTTTACTTTAAAAATCAATCACTTCTAATCACTCTAAACAAGCTGGGCGTAAATTTCACGCCTTCTACCTGATTGTCAGGCATTGTTTCACGCATTTTGGCGGTTGCTCGCCGAAAATCCTCTGCCGAACGCCATACCGCCACATTTACCAAATGAAATTTTCCATTGGGGTCAAGGTTTTGGTGCAAACGGGTGCTGATGTAGCCGTCTTGGGCTTTCAAAAAATCTGCCGATTTTTGCCAAGATGCCAACGCTTCGGCTTCTTTGCCTTTTGGCACTTCAAAAGCGTTAATCAGCACCACACTATTGGGCGGATTTTGGGGGCTTTTGCCCGCCATTTGACAGGCACTAAGCACCCCTGCCATTGCCAAAGTGCCAATCACGGCAACACATTTTTTTAAAGATTTCATAAAAAACTCCGTTGGTTAAAAAAATAAAATTAAGATTGTTTTGGTTTTCTAATGTTCATACCGTCTTTCATAGACAAGCCCATCAGCACCAAATTGACAAACCCTGCCACAAGTTCCACCGCCTGTATGCCATAAAACACGCCATCAAATTGCCCCAAATTCGCCTTGTGGCACAAATAAAAGGCACAAGGCAGCAAAATCAGCAAACCATTCACAGCGATAAACGGCATTCGTTTTTTCTTGGCGACGATGTTTGGGTGTTTGGCTTTACCGCCCATTTTAAAGCCAGTCGCCCCAGTCAGTGCCATTGCGATAATCAGCACAAATACGCCATAACTAATGGCATTTTTGACCGCCACCACCGCCATTTGCGACAAAAACAGCTCGCTTATCAGCGTACTTGTCCAAAAGCCAAAAATGCACAAAAAAGCGGTGCGACTGGCGATTAAATGGATTTTTCTTAACATTTCACGGTTCATCATCTTTTCCTTGTGGGGGATATTTGTTAAAATAGATAGAAAGCTATCAAACTGAAAACAGTATAGCACGCTATGTTTTTAAATAGCAAGCTATATTTTTAAGGTTGATAAAATTTTTTGTTACTCATTTGATAAATAAAGAGATTTTATGAAACGCTTACAATCTGCTGGCTATTTGATGAACCACATTGCCCGCCAATTTGCCATTTTGCTACACGAAGGTTTAAAGCCTTTGGGGATTAGCCCTGCCCAATTTCCCATTTTGTTAAGCCTTTGGGAAACGGACGGTTTAAGCCAAAATGAACTGGTGGAGATTGCCGATGTCGCCCAAGCCACCATTGCCAACACTTTGGCACGAATGGAGCGAGACGGGCTGATTGAACGGCGTGAAAACCCCAAAGATGCCAGAAGCCGTTTGATTTTTTTGACCGACCACGCCAAAGCCTTGCAAGCGTCCGCCACCCACATCGCCCAAAACATCAATATGGGGGCGTTGTCGGTGCTTGATGATGAGGAGAAACACGCCTTTTTGCTGATGTTAAATAAGGTGCTGGCAAAGCAAAAAGAGATGATACAGAAAGGATAGAGTTTTTAAGAATTTATGAAAGGTGTTTTTTAATAAAAAACACCGCCTGCAATGTACAAACGGTGCTGATGGTTATCAAATTTAGACCACCTCAATCCACTCTCTATCTGCCAATGCCCCTAAGGCGATTTGGTGGATTAACTCAGTCGGAGCGGTGCAAAGGTTGGATAACACACGGATTTTATAATCTTTGGCAAAGGGCGATAGTGCGGTGTGGGTTACGCAGTTTTGAGTCATAATCCCGCAGATGTCAATTTGTTCAATGCCGTGTTGTTTTAAAATCTCAAGCAGATTGGTGTTTAAAAAACTGTCGGCGTGGGCTTTTTGTACCAATGGCTTGTCCGCCAAAATCCCTGCCATTGACGAGTGAAGCTCTGCCCCTGCCGAGCCTTTGGCAAATAACGGATAATCCTCTGCCATCAGGTGCTGAACGCCGATGACAAGCTGTCCGTTATCGCTTGCTTTTTGGGCATAATCGGCAATCTCTTGGGCGATTTTGTCCACATTAAATTGGTCAAATTTGCCGTCTGCTGAGGTAAAGTATTCGTTTTGTACATCAATGATTAAAAGAGCGGTTTTCATAATCTTCTCCGTTTTGGTTAAAAGTTATTTTAATTCAATCACTTGACCGTAAGCAGGAATGATGACTTTATCGGTAAGTTTCTCGCCAATCACAAATTTACGCATATCTTCACGACTCACTCCATTATGATTGGTGGTGTCCATATGCACGGTGATGAGCTTGGCGTTTGGGGCGATTTGGCTTGCCTTTAATACATCTGCCGTCCCCATAATAATGCTGTCGGCAATGCCGTTAATGCGAGCATAGCCTGTGTTCATTACCACAAATTCAGGCTGATATTTGTGCAAAGCCTTATTCACATCTGCCGTCCACACCGTATCGCCCACGATATAGGCGGTTTTGTGTCCGTCTTTTTTGATGACCACACCCATCGCCTCGCCCAAAATTTTGGCAAAGGTTGGATTGGCGTACATCGCTTCCGTGCCGTGGCTGCCGCCTGTTTTGTGAAGTTCTACGCCATTAAAGGTTAATTTTTCGTGCAATACTTGTACATTTTGAAAGCCTTGTGAGCGAATCAGTTTGGCATCGTCTTCATTTTGGGTAAAAATCGGCAAATGCTTTGGAATGGCTTTTTGGGCAGTTTCGTCCCAATGGTCTTCGTGGGTGTGGGTAACAATCACGGCATCCACGCCTTTGATAATCTCACTCACAGGCATTGGCAATTCCACCAAAGGCGAGCGTAAATGGCTGTTAAATGTGCCTTCAAAGCCTGCCATAGAGCCTTTTTTGGCAAAAAATGGATCAACCAAAAAGGTCTGCCCAGCATATTCAATCTTGGCGGTGGCGTTACGGATATGCTAGTAGCTGTCAATGGCAAAAGCCGAAACGCTCATTGATAAAGCAAGGGCGGTTAGGGTTAGTTTTTTAAGCATTTTTATTCCAAACAATCAAAGATGTGCGTATTTTAAGCGTTTTTGCCTTATGCTAAAATAGGCAATATTGCCAATCAACGCAAGGATTTTGCCATTTTATTTTGGTGGGAAAGGTGGTATAATAAATCCATATTTTTCACAAGGAAACAAAATGAAATTTCCATTTCTTAAAAAACTCTCCTATTTTTTAGCAATGTTACCACCTTTTTTATTCTCACAAAATAGCCACGCCGATACCTGCAAACGACCACCAAATAAACATAAACTTGATTATATTTCTTGTCCTTATGAAGGATTTTCACGTGCTGAAAAAGGCAACAAATCAGGATTTGTGGATTTGTCTGGCAATCTTGTCATTCCTTTAATTTATGATGATGCGAATTTATTTAGCGATGGTTTGGCTAAGGTTGAAAAAGATGGAAAAACTTTTTTTATCAATTATCAAGGCGATATTGCCATTCACATTCCTAATAACATAGAAGTGATTGGTGAATTTAAAGAAGGATTTGTGGTTGTTAAGCAAAATGCCAAAATTGGCTTTATGGATAAAATAGGTCAAATTATCATTGATTTTCAATATGATAATGCGTCAGACTTTCGGGAGGGCTTGGCGGTTGTTGTGATGAATAATAAAAACGGATTTATTGATAAAACAGGAAAATTAGTAATTCCTTTTAAGTATGATGAAACAACCAAATTTTTTAATGGCGTTGCCAGCGTAAGAGTTGGTAATAAGTGGGGAGCAATCAATAATCAAGGCGAGCTTGTCATTCCGATGATTTTTGATTTTATCAGCGATTTTAAAGATAGTGAAACAACGGACGCTAAATTAAATGGCGAATGGATTAAAATTGACAAACAAGGCAATATTATCAAAGAAAATACAGAATTGCGAGATTTTGATAAAGGCATTCGCCATCAAAAAATTCTTGAAATTTTAAATAAAAAACAATGACTTTCCACAATACACCCCCAATCCTCACCCTCTACGCCCAAAATGGCTGTAATGATTTTGTATTTAATATTCCGTTTAGCGTCTTTCAAGCACCCTATCAGGGCAAAAAGCTCTTTGATTTTCAAGTCGTGAGCGATAATGGCAAAGCCATTCGTACAGAATTGGGGGCAACAATCACGCCACACGGCAATTTGGATTTAATGGACAATGCCGATATCATCGTCCTTGCAGGTTGGGTGGGCGACAAACCAAGCCGTGCCTTTACCCAAAAATTACAAACCGCCCATCAAAATGGCAAAAAAATCATTGCCTTATGCTATGGGACTTTTGGTCTTGCCTTTGCTGATATTTTGACGGATAAAACAGTCGTTACCCATTGGGCAGGCGAACATACCTTTAAACAACAATTTCCCCACATCAAGCTTGATAACAACAAACTCTATCTTGATGATGGCAATATTTTGACCTCCGCAGGGGCGTATGCAGGTATGGACTGCTGTCTGTATTTTATCCGTACGCTTTATGGGGCAAGTGTTGCCAATGATTTGGCACGACTGTTTGTCTCTGCACCACACCGTGAAGGCGGTCAGGCACAGTTTAGCCAGCTTAGTATCGTCAATCACACCAAAGATAGTAAAATCAATGAATTACTGCAATTTTTAAGCGATAATTTGGATAAAACACATACATTGGACGATTTGGCTGATAAAGTGCATTTATCCAAAAGAAGTTTTAATCGCTATTTTAAAAATGCCACCAATATGACCTTGACCCAGTGGCTGACCGCCAAACGGCTGTCTGTGGTGCAAGAATTATTAGAAAGCTCTGATGAGAGCATTGAGAGAATTGCCCAAAAATCAGGCTTTGGTAGTGCCAGTCATTTGCGAGAGAAGTTTAAGGAGCGGTTTGGGGTAAGTCCGCAGGTGTGGCGGAGGGGGTTTGGGAGTGGTTGATTTAACAGGCAAAATCACTGCGATAAGGGTGAATATACCCAAAGTGGCTAGGGTGAATTTTAGAAGTTTTTTCAATGAAGGTTTCATTGCGGAATGAATAAATCAAACCATTAGGATTTGGTTGTCCTAAATGGTTTTGGTTATTTTGGAAAATTGAGGGGTAAAGGTGGGGTTATGATAATGCTATGATTAAAATCTCAATTACAATTTAAACAAGATAGAAACAAATAATATCAAACCTTAACTATAAATTAATATATAGTTGATCTGTTTCTGAATCAAAAATATCTATGAATTTATCTAAAGATATATTTTTATTTAATCCAAACTTATATGTTGCATAGTTACAATAAGATAAATCAAAATGATGCAAAGGGTGGACTTTACAATTTTCATTCTTTATATCATAGTCATATCTAATATAACCATATTCAAAAACTAGAACATAATTGATTAATTCATATATATCATAGACATTATAAGTATCTATAGAAAAATCTGTCAAAGCTATATAAATTTCCTCATACATATTTAAGATTTCTCTTTTCAAAAAAATAGGATCTTCTTTTTTGAAAAGTGATTTTAATAATGAAAGAATCTGATTATTAATAATTATATTGAGATTTTTATTTTGGTAAAGAACTTCGAGTTTATTATCTTGATTTTTATCTTTCTTTACCTTAAAAGGCATGCAAATGGAATAAATCTTACTGTTTTCTTTTATGAAGATTCTTATAAAATCTGAAAATTCTTTAATACACAGAACATTTCCATTCTCATTTATATTATGGTTTGTGTCATAATGACTGATAATATACTCAACACATGAAAATACAATTGATAAAATATCTAGTTTATCTCTAATTGCAAATCTAAGGTTTTTTGCATAAAACCAATCCTCAATATTTGATTGGATGTTTATCATAAATACTCCAAATTATTTCATAACCTTTTTTAAATCATTAAAATACCCATCAAGGTCTTCTTTAGTAATTTTTCCATTATTATCAATTTGATCTTTCATTAAACCAAAAGATACACTTTGAAATTTTTCTGGAAAATTCATTGATAGATCATAAGCATACTCCATAGCATTAAAATCTTGATAATAATTTTTCAATTTTATTTGTATTTCTTGTTGATGTTCTTTGCTAGGGATAGGACATCTCATCTTTCTCTCGCTATTAATATAGTTTAAACTATTTTTCAGATTATTAATCTTTTCTAAATCATTGTCGTATGAAACAAGATAAGATTCTAAAAATGAACGAGTAAGAGACATATAAAGACTATTTCTAATAAGATAACTATTGGAAATATTATTGCACACAACAATTACAAATGGATATTCTAGACCTTTGATATTGTTGGTATTTGTAATAAAAACTTGATCTTTTATAATCTCTTTTGTTTCATAAGCTATATTACAACCCCAACCATTAAATTTTTCATATATTTTTGATTCTATTTTTTACCAAATCATAGAGATTATTTGCCATATGTTTTTCTGGCAGTATAATAATAGCAATATCATCTGGTGATATTGTTTCATATTTACTTTTTAAATTTTCAATAATCTTAATTATGCTATCAACATCATTATTAAGCGTTACTGTTTCAATCTTTACACCTAAATTCTCATCTTCAACATCCTCAAATCTTCTTACAGGCTCTCGCGTTAAAATATACTCATTTTCCATATCTTGAACAATATAACCGCATTCGTACCATTGTTTTTCATCAAGCCATCTTAATTACTTTCCATCTTCAAATAAATTCATCCCCAAACCATGACTAAACATAAGCGTTCTAGGATCTGTTCTATAGCATCTATTCAATAAAAAATCCGCATCTATTTCATCTTTTTTAGGATCATCGAAAATACTTTGAAAAATATCTCCAGCAATATAAATTTTTTTCCCAGCCACTAATTTGCACAATTCAAAAAAACTATCAGGAAAGTCCTGACTTTCATCAATAATGATGTAATCAAAAGGTTTATCCTTATTAACATTATCCCGATTATTATTAATCTCATTAACTGCATTCTTACAAGCAATATCAAATGAAACAACTTGTGAAAAGGTTTGGAATGGTATATTGTAAAAATTACAAATATAGCTAAGTGTACCAGTATGTGGTGCATTTCTTGAGCCCCAAGCATGCATACACCATAATCTTTTATTCCATTCAATTTGTTCTTCCACTTTCATAAAATTAAAAAATTTTGGGATTCTATCTTGCAAATTTTTAGCTAGAATTTTATTGTGGCAAGTAAATAGAATTCTAGACTCTTTATCTTCAGTATAAAATTCAATTAATTTATGTAATAATAATTCAGTTTTTCCCGTTCCTGACAAGCCTTGTATTTTTGTCATAAACTCATTTGTTGGATGATGAATAAATTTAGTTTGCTGACCATCAAACAAGACAATTTTCTTCTTGATATTTTCTAATAAATCTTTTGGTTCATCTAATGCAACACCTTTAATATCATTAATACTACCTGTAATCAAAGAGATAAGTAAATTAGCATTTCTCTTTTCTTGGTAATTAACCAATAAGAAGTCGGGATTACAAATAATATCATTTAAAGACAAATTCTCAATATATCTTTCAACTACAAGATTTTTTCTCCAAATTTTGGGGCGATCTAATAGTTTTATGTAATTAAACTTTTTTGATAAATGCCCTATATCTTCAATAAAGTCATCAACAAAATCATCAAACCCAAAAACAATGTTTCCCTTATCCCCAAATTACCCCCTCAAACTCCCCATATCAATCACAAAGCGATATTTCACATCACTCTTTTGCATACGCTCATAAGCAGTATTGATGTCTTGCATCTTTATCATTTCCACATCTGGCACAATATTATGCTCGGCACAAAAGTCCAGCATTTCTTGCGTTTCGGCAATACCGCCAATCACAGAGGCAGAAATACTGCGGCGACCGATAATCATCGGCACGGTGTTGATGGTTTCTTTAAGTTCTCCCACCAGCCCCACCAGCACCAGCGTGCCGTCCAGTGTCAAAGTTGGCATATACGGTTTTAAATCGTGGGTGTATGGCACGGTGTCAATAATCAAATCAAAGGTGTTGGCGACTTCTTTCATCTGATTGTCATCGGTAGAAAGCACCACACGGCTCGCCCCCAAACGGTAAGCATCATTAGCTTTGCCCAGTGAGCGAGTAAAAAGCGTAACTTCTGCTCCCATCGCTTTGGCAAGTTTAACCGCCATATGCCCCAGTCCCCCAAGCCCGACAACAGCGACTTTTGAGCCGGCTTTGACATTCCAATGACGCAGGGGCGAATAAGTGGTAATGCCTGCACACAAAAGAGGGGCAACCGCTTTGGTGTCCAATTTTTCAGAGACTTTTAACACAAAATCCTTGCTCACCACCACACCTGTGCTGTAACCGCCTTGTGTTGGTGTGCCGTCAAAGCGGTCAATACCGCCATAAGTGCCGATGTTGCCCACTTCGCAGTACTGCTCCAAACCGTGCTAACAAGGACTGCATTCACGGCAAGAGTCCACCATACAGCCGACACCGACCAAATCGCCGATTTTAAATTTGTTGGCGTTTTTGCCGAGCTTGCTCACACGACCGATGATTTCGTGTCCCGGTACAAGCGGATAATGTTGTGTCCAACCCCAATCATTGCGTGCCATATGCAAGTCAGAGTGGCAGACGCCACAGTACAAAATATCAATCAAAACATCGTCTTCACGGAGTTCTCTGCGTTCAAAACTGTGTGGAGTAAGGGGTGTGGTTGCCGAAAAAGCGGCATAGGATTTGACAGGATAGGTCATTTGGGGTTCCTAAATGGTTGAAATGGCAACTATTATAATGCCAATGATTTATTATTAAAAATCAAGAATTTTGATAAACAGGTATCAGTCAAAATGATAGTTGGGGGGGGTTCAGGCTGCCTGAGAAAATCCCCATTTTCAATCATTTTAAATACTTCGCGTGAAAAGCAATGTGCTTTTCAATAAAACTGGCAATAAAATAATAAGAATGGTCAAAGCCTGCCTGTAAATCATATTGATAATTGATGCCCAATTTATCTGCCATTTGACAAAATAATTCTGGCTTTAATTGCGTGTGCAAAAACTCATCTTTATCGCCCTGTTCAATCAAAATGGGTAGATTTTTTTGTTTAATCGCAAGATGATGTTTTTCTAATAACGCCACGCTGTCATAATCCGCCCACGCCTGTTTGCCATCGCCCAAATAAGCGGTAAATGCCTTTTGTCCCCAAGCAACTTGTGTCGGTGCAGTGATGGGCGAAAATGCCGAAACGCTTTGATAATGCTCCAAATTTTTAAAGGCAATGGTCAAAGCACCGTGTCCGCCCATTGAATGCCCAAAAATGGATTGTTTGCCATTGATGGGAAAATGCTGGTTAATCAAAGTCGGCAATTCTTTGGCAATATAATCGTACATTTGATAATGTTTTGCCCACTCACCCTGTGTGGCGTTCAGATAAAATCCTGCCCCCTGCCCCAAATCATAAGCCGTATCGTCCGCCACGCCTTCGCCTCGTGGCGATGTGTCAGGGGCGACAACGATGACATTATGCTCATCGGCATAGCGTTGATAGCCTGATTTGGTGATGAAATTTTGCTCGGTGCAGGTTAAGCCTGATAGCCAGTAGAGTACAGGCAATTTTTGGTTTTTGGCGGTGTCGGGTAGATAAATGGCAAATTTCATTTCACAATTTAGGCTGCCTGAAAAATGTTGCCAGATTTGTTGTTCGCCGTTGAAAATGCGGTGGGTTTGTAGGTGTTGCATTGCCTTTTACTCAAATATAATTAACTGATTTTAAATATAAATTTCTGATTTGGCAAACAAGACTGCCTGTCCGCCCAATAGCATTCGCTCGCCTTGTATTTTGCCGTACAGTACGCCTGTGCGTTCGCTTGCCTGCAAACCAACCAATTCATTTTTACCTAATTTGTCCGCCCAATAGGGGAAAATATGACAATGTGCCGAACCGCATACAGGGTCTTCGGATATGCCCAATTTTGGGGCGAATGAGCGAGACACGCAGTCAAAGTGTGGCGAGGTGCTTGGGGCGGTAAAGTGGCACAATGCTCCTTGCAACTGGGCGATTTGGCTGTCGTTGGGCTGATAATTTTTGACGATGTTTTCATCATCAAATACGCACATTAAATCTCGTCCTAGATAGACTTCGTTTGGCACAACGCCCAAAATATTAGCAATGGGGGCGATGTCGTCTATTTTTTGTAGGGCAAAAACAGGGAAATCCATTAACAGCTGATTGCCGCTTTTTTGTACGGTCAAAACACCGCTTTGTCTGGTGTGAAATTTTAAAGTGTCAGGGCAATCTGTTAATGCTAAATGCAGGGCAAACGCAGTAGCAAGCGTGGCGTGTCCACACAGGCTGACTTCCACTTTTGGGGTAAACCAACGCAGTTCAAATGCATCATTTTTAGGCACAACAAAGGCGGTTTCAGATAGGTTGTTTTCTTTGGCGATGTTTAATAACACCGTATCATCAAGCCATTCATCAAGCAGACATACCGCCGCAGGATTGCCTTTAAAAACGGTATCGGTAAAGGCATCAATGGTGTATTGGGGAATGTGCTGGGGCATTGTTGTTTCCTTTCTTAAAAAAATCAAGTTATTATAGCATTTTTTAAGAATGCACAAATCAAAACACCGCCCAAATTTCCCATTCAAACGGAGTTTTTATTTTAAAAATCAATAATGAATCACACTTCTAATAGACTTGCCTTCGTGCATTAAATCAAAAGCGTCATTGATTTTATCAAGGGGCATTGTATGCGTAACAAAAGGCGACAGGCGAATTTTGCCAGCCATTGCATCTTCCACCATTTGCGGTAATTGCGAGCGACCTTTGACACCGCCAAATGCCGTGCCTTTCCAAGTACGCCCTGTTACAAGCTGAAATGGGCGAGTGCTAATCTCTTGTCCTGCCCCTGCCACGCCAATAATCACCGACTGCCCCCAACCACGATGAGCCGACTCCAATGCTGCACGCATTACCTCCACATTGCCGATACATTCAAAAGTGTGGTCTATGCCCCATTTGGTCATTTCAATTAAGATTTGCTGAATGGGCTTGTCAAAATCTTTGGGGTTTAGGCAATCGGTCGCCCCAAACTCTTTTGCCAACGCAAATTTTTCAGGGTTGGTATCAATGGCAAAAATCCGCCCAGCGTTCGCCTGTTTTGCCCCTTGAATCACCGCCAAACCAATACCGCCCAAGCCAAACACCGCCACCGAGTCACCTGCCTGCACTTTGGCGGTATTATGCACCGCCCCTATGCCTGTGGTAACGCCACAGCCAAGCAAGCAAACTTCCTGTGGATTGGCTTTGGGGTTGATTTTGGCAAGCGACACCTCCGCCACCACCGTGTATTCGCTAAAAGTGGAACAGCCCATATAGTGATAAATCGGCTTGCCCTCGTACGAAAAACGGCTCGTGCCGTCTGGCATTACGCCTTGCCCTTGCGTTGCTCGCACCGATACGCACAGATTGCTTTTGTTAGATTGACAAAATTCGCACTCGCCACATTCTGCCGTATAAAGTGGAATGACGTGGTCGCCCACCACCACAGAAGTTACGCCCTCGCCCACTTCCACCACCACGCCTGCCCCTTCGTGTCCCAAGACCACAGGGAACAAGCCTTCTGGGTCAGCCCCTGATAGGGTAAAGGCATCGGTGTGGCACACGCCTGTGTGGGTGATTTTGACCAAAACTTCGCCTTTTTTGGGGCGTTCTACATCAATTTCTACGATTTTCAAGGGTTCATTGGGGGCAAATGCTACTGCCGCACGGGATTTGATTGTATTTGTCATAACTGTATTCAAAAATAAAATTACCATTATAAAACAAAGAGGTTATGATGGAAAATTGAGAATTTTGATGAATGGTTATAAATTAAAATAATAAATGAACATCACACATCGTCAATCTCATACTGCAATCTTTGGATAGCAAAACACACATGGATAAAATAAAAACAGCCCATCATTGATGTGCTGTTTTTTTGTATGGTATATGAGGCTTAATTAAATCAGTTCTTGAACGGCAGCAACCACTTTATCCACCGTAAAGCCAAAGTGTTTAAACAAATCTTTGGCAGGAGCAGATTCGCCAAACGAAGTCATGCCAATGACTTTGCCATCAAGTCCGACAAATTTATACCAATAATCACTGATGCCAGCCTCGACCGCCACTCTGGCACGCACGCCACTTGGCAAAACACTTTCACGATAGTCGCCATCTTGCTGAACAAACAACTCAGCACATGGCATCGACACCACACGCACGCCATCAAGCATTTCATAAGCCCCCATCGCCAACTCCACTTCTGACCCTGTGGCAATAATGATGGCTTTAAGCTCGCCTTTTTCTTTGGCAAGTACATAGCCACCTTTGGCAATATTGGCAATTTGGCTCTCGTCACGCTGCTGGAACGGCAAATTTTGACGAGACAAAATCAATGAAGTTGGTGCATGATTGGTTTTTAGGGCAATTTTCCACGCCACCGCTGTCTCTACGGTGTCGCATGGACGCCAAGTGTAGTGATTTGGCGTATAACGCAAACTTGCCACCTGCTCCACAGGCTGATGCGTAGGTCCATCTTCGCCAAGCCCAATGCTGTCATGCGTATAAACATTGATGACTTGCTGTTTCATCAAAGCAGACATACGCACTGCATTTCTGGCGTATTCCATGAACATCAAGAAAGTAGCAGTATAAGGAATGAATCCACCGTGCAATGCCACGCCATTGGCAATCGCTGTCATGCCAAATTCACGCACGCCATAATGCACATAGTTGCCGTCAGCATGCTCTTGCACGCCTTTGGCATCTTTCCATAGTGTCAAGTTTGAACCAGCCAAGTCAGCACTGCCACCCAAGACTTCTGGCAAATGTGGCACTAAGGCTGCGATGGCGTTTTGGCTGGCTTTACGAGTGGCGATACTCTCGCCCTTGTCATGACACGCCTTAATAAATTCATCAGCAATCGCATCAAAATCTGCTGGCAAACGACCTGACAAACGACGCTCCAATTCATCAGCCAAATCAGGATAGCTTGCCTTGTACTTGGCAAATTGCTCATTCCAAGCCTGTTCACGCTTTGCTCCTTGTTTGGTTGCGTCCCACGCCTGATAAATCTCATCAGAGATGGCAAATGGCGTGCTGTCCGCCCAGCCCAAAGTCTGGCGTACCAAAGCAATCTCATCATGACCAAGTGGTGCACCATGACAATCTTCTTTGCCTTGCTTGTTGGGCGAACCCAAGCCAATGATGGTCTTGCAGATGATGAGCGTTGGCTTATTTGTTTCTTGTTTTGCCAAGATGGTTGCTTGACGAATGGCGTCTTGGTCATGTCCATCCACATGAAGCACCTGCCAGCCATACGCCTCAAAACGCTTGGCGGTATCATCACTAAACCAACCCTCAACCTCGCCATCAATAGAGATACCATTATCATCATAATAAGCGATGAGTTTGCCCAATCCCAAAGTGCCTGCCAGTGAGCACGCCTCGTGCGACACACCCTCCATCAAACAGCCATCACCCAAAAATACATAGGTATGGTGGTCGATGATGGCATTGTCTGGTTTGTTAAATTGTGCCGCCAAAGTTTTTTCTGCCAAAGCAAAGCCCACCGCATTGGCAATGCCTTGACCCAAAGGACCTGTCGTGGTCTCAACGCCATCAGCATAGCCATACTCAGGGTGTCCTGCGGTCTTTGAATGTAGCTGGCGGAAAGATTTTAGGTCGTCAATGCTCAAATCATAGCCGGTCAGATGCAGTAGTGCATAAAGCAACATGGAGCCATGACCATTTGATAGCACAAAGCGGTCTCGGTTTGCCCATTTGGCATTTTTTGGGTTATGGCTCAAAAATTCACGCCACAACACTTCGGCAATATCCGCCATGCCCATTGGAGCACCAGGGTGTCCTGAGTTGGCTTGCTGAACAGCGTCCATCGCAAGAATACGAATGGCATTGGCGTTGTGTCTTTGGTTTAATGGAGTTGGCATAAGTGCTACCTATTTTAGTATTTATAAAAAAATTATTGATGAGTGATGACGGTTAATCCGCCCATATATGGCTGCAATACGGCTGGAATATTGATTGTGCCATCGGCATTTTGATGATTTTCCATGATGGCAAGCAAGGTACGACCCACTGCCAAGCCAGAACCGTTTAGGGTATGCACAAGCTCACTTTTTTTACCATCTTTGAGGCGTGCTTGCATACGGCGTGCCTGAAAATCGCCACAGTTAGAACAGCTAGAAATCTCACGATAGGTGTTTTGCGATGGTAGCCATACTTCAATGTCATAAGTCTTGGTGGCACTAAATCCCATGTCGCCCGTGCATAGCTGCACCACACGATAAGGCAACTCTAACGCTTGTAAAATACTCTGTGCCTGCAAGGTCATCTCTTCTAGTGCGTCCATAGAAGTGTCAGCCTTGACGATTTGCACCATTTCCACCTTTTCAAACTGGTGCTGGCGAATTAAGCCTCTGGTGTCTCGTCCTGCCGAGCCCGCCTCACTTCTAAAACAAGGAGTGTGGGCGGTAAGTTTAATAGGCAGTTCATCGCCACTTAAAATCACATCTCTGACGGTATTTGTTAAAGGAATTTCAGAAGTTGAAATCAGATAATAATCCTTTTCACGCAAGCGAAACAAGTCTTCTTCAAATTTAGGCAGCTGTCCTGTGCCTTGCAAACTCTCGCTATTGACAATATACGGCACATACATTTCGGTGTAGCCAGCCTTAGTGTGGGTATCTAGCATGAACTGCACTAAGGCACGGTTTAGCTTGGCAAGCTGTCCACGAAGTACGCTAAATCGTGACCCTGTCAATTTGGTTGCCAACTCAAAATCAAGTAGCCCTAAGTCCTCGCCCAAATCGGTGTGGTCTTTGATGGCAAAGTCAAACACTCGTGGCTCGCCCCATTTTAGCACTTCCACATTGTCGTTTTCATCTTCGCCCACAGGCACGCCGTCCGCAGGTAAATTAGGAATTTGCAAGGCGGCTTGATTGATGGTGTTTTGTAGTTCACGCAAGGTATTTTCGGCAGCTTTCATCTCTTCGCTGACGGCTTGCATTTGAGCCATCAACTCGGTCGTATCCAAACCTTGTCGTTTTAGTTCGCCCACTTGTTTTGCACCGGCATTCTTCTTGGCTTGCAATGCTTCGGTCGCCACCTGAATGGATTTACGCTCTTCCTCCACCGATTGCCAAAAAGCAATGTCCAAATCATAGCCACGAGTGGCAAGTTTGCTGGCAAGCTCTTGTAAATCACCACGCAATAATTTTGGGTCTAGCATAAATCTTAAATCCTAAAATAACAGTCTAAAACAGAATAAAATATGCTTATCATAGCAAATTTTAGCCAAAATTTCAGCCACTTTTAATGATTTTTTGACAAAAGTCCTGCTTTTCATCTTGTATTGTTGGCGAATTTGGAAAAATTTGCACAAAAAGACAAGTTTTGGTTTATTTTTGTTGGCAAAATAGGTAATATAAAGGGATTTTTATGCCGATGAATACGGATTATCTATGAGCAAATCAACCGCATTATATCCTTACACCCTCAAACCCATCGCCTTGAACATGAGCGAAAGTGAGTTTAAAGCCGCCCAAATGGCATTATTTGAAAAAAGTGCCAGCCATTTTTCCATCAAATCCATCAAAACCAAAGAATGGGCGATTATGGCAGCTGTGGTCATTGCAGCGATTGCTGGCTTGGCGTTGGTTAGCGGCTACTCAACCATCATTTTTTGGGTCATGCTGGTGTTGGTTGGTTTGTATCTATTGGCTCGCACTGCGGGGCTAAAATGGTACATGAAAAAAGAATATGAAAAACAAGTCGCTAGCACACAAATGCCCAAAGAGCTCGACCATCTCTCATTGGGCGTGCAGTCGCACGGCTTAGTCATGGCAATGCCTGCCCCCACTTCCGTCATCAACTCGCCACAAATGCGTGGTATGCAAATGCGTAGTACCGCTCAGTCTGGTGTGATTGGCTGGGATAGCGTCACCAGCTGGGACGAAACGGACGAATTTTTGTTCATGATGTTTGAATTAAACGGTCAAAAAGGCAGTCAAATTATCCCAAAACGCCTTGAAAAACAAGGTCTGCCCATCAGCACCATCACCAAACACCTCTCCCAAATCAAACCCAAAGGGCTAGAATCTTTGATGCAGTCGCCGCTAAGCAACTAACCCATCATCCTAGTTTTTAAAATCGCTGGCAAAAGCTGGCGATTTTTTTATGTCCATCACAAGCAAGCCATGCACTTTATTTTAGCCACAAAAAAGCCAAGCAAAATGGCTTGGCTTTTGTATAACGACGACAATGTCAATCATCACACCAAATCAATGTTGGCGATAGTTTGGTGCTTCTTTGGTGATTTGCACATCATGAACATGAGATTCTTTCATGCCTGCTGATGTTACTTTGACAAAGGTGGTGTTCTTACGCATCTCTTCGATGGTACGACAGCCTGTGTAGCCCATTGATGATTTTAGACCGCCTGCCAACTGATTAACAATACCAGCCACAGGGCCTTTATAAGGCACACGACCTTCAATGCCTTCTGGTACTAATTTTTCAACACCTTCTTTGGCATCTTGGAAATAACGGTCCGATGAGCCATTTTGACCACTCATGGCACCCAATGAACCCATGCCACGATACGCCTTATAATAACGACCTTGGAATAGCTCCACTTCGCCTGGGGCTTCTTCGGTACCTGCAAGCAGACCGCCCACCATGATACACGATGCACCTGCGGCAATGGCTTTTGCCATGTCGCCAGAGAAGCGAATACCGCCATCAGCAATCAATGGGATACGGTCTTTTAGGGCGGTGGCTACATCGTCAATGGCACTAATTTGTGGCACACCAATACCTGCAATGATGCGAGTGGTGCAAATAGAACCAGGTCCAATACCCACTTTGACAGCGTTAGCACCAGCGTCCATTAAAGCAAGTGCCGCATCACCTGTGGCAATATTACCGCCAATGACTTGAATATTTGGGTAGTTTTTCTTAATCCACGCCACACGGTCAATCACGCCCTTAGAATGCCCATGAGCTGTATCTACGATAATCACATCAACATCAGCAGCAATCAACGCCTCAACACGAGCCTCTGTATCTGCACCCGTGCCAACTGCCGCACCCACACGCAAACGACCTTTGCTGTCTTTGGCGGCATTGGGGTTATTTTCAGCTTTGGTAAAATCATTGACCGTAATCAGACCTTTTAGGCGATAATCATCATCAATCACCACCACTTTTTCGATGCGATGAGCATGGAGCAGCTCTTTGATGCGTTCTTGGGTTTCGCCCTCTTTGACCGTGACCAGCTTGTCTTTTGGGGTCATTACATTGGCGACAGGCTGATTCAAATTGGTTTCAAAACGCAAATCACGATGAGTAACAATGCCCACAACTTTATTTGTGCCTTTTTCAACGACAGGCACACCGCTGATTTTGTGTTCTTGGGTAATGCGAAGCAGCTCGCCAACAGTAATGTCAGGTGTAACCGTGATGGGGTCGGCAACCGTGCCTGCTTCAAATTTTTTGACATGGCGAACACGGCGTGCTTGATGAGCGATGTCCATGTTCTTGTGAATGACGCCCATACCACCAAGCTGAGCCATCGCAATCGCCATCTTAGATTCAGTCACGGTATCCATGGCGGCTGAAATGATGGGTAAATTTAGATTGATGTCAGTAGTGAGGCGAGTGGTAAGACTGGTTTCTTTGGGAAGGACTTCGGAATAGGCAGGAAGCAGTAGAACATCATCGAATGTCAAAGCATCATAGGCAATGCGTAGCATAGGTTATTTCCTCAATGGTTGCCTTTGTCAGGATAACAAAAGCCTGATATGAAATAACGCTGTATTGTATCATAAATTTGACAAATAAGGCAATTTATTTTGCAAAATTTGGTCTATTTTGGCATAATAACGCATCATTTTTTAACCTCGATTGTGATTCAATGAAAACATCTTTTAAATTTTGTGCTGCCATGCTTTTGTCCGCCTTTGCCTTGACAGCCTGCAATAAGCAAACTACCCAAGCTGGCTCGTCCGACAAACAGGCTCAAACCACAGCTCAACCCGCCGAAAACAACCAAGCGGTCGTTGATGCCTTGCAAGCCAGCCTAAAAGCATCGAACATCAACGACTTGACCGTAAAAACCGCCCTACCAACCGCCATGCCAGAGGTGTACTGGGTCAGTTTTGACAACGCCCCTGCCATGTTTACCGATAAGACAGGTTCATATTTAATTCAAGGTCAAATCATTAAAATTGGCGATGAAAAACCAGCTGACATCACAGCAGACATCATACCAACCATCGCCAAATCCACCCTATCTCAAATCCCAACGGACGAGATGATTATCAGTCCAGCCAAAGGCGAGACCAAAGCTGCCATCTATGTATTTACCGACCCGACTTGCCACTACTGCCAAAAACTGCACGGCGAGCTTGAACAAATCAATGCAGGTGGTGTCGAAGTACGCTATTTGGCATGGCCACGCAACGAGGCAACCGTACCAATGACTCAGCACATCTGGTGTGCAGCCGACCGCCTGACTACACTTGGCGAAGCCAAGCATGGCAAAACACCTCCACCTGCCAGCTGTGACAATCCTGTTCGCAAACACATGAGCATTGGCTTACAACTGGGTGTATCAGGCACACCTGCCGTCTTCACCGAATCAGGGCAACAAATCGGTGGATATATCCCTGCTGATGAATTGATTCAATTAGCCATTCAAAATCGCTAATTAAACACTTTAATCAACCACACCAAATCATTTGATGATTGACCAAAATTTAGGATATTTTTGGTAAATCATCAAAAATTAGTAGCACTTGGTCATAAGTTGTGATAACTTAACCAATTCAATATCAATCAATAAAACACAATCCTAAAACAATGGGGCTTATTGTGAACAAACCAATCAATCTGGCCGTACTTGGTCTAGGCACAGTCGGTACAGGTGTACTGACACTTATTAAGGATAATTTGGACGAACTGACTCGTCGTAGTGGTCGTCAAATCAAAGTAACTCACGCTGGTACTCGTCGCCAGCGTGATGACATTGACAGCACCATTCAACAAAGTGCTGACTTGATGGCGATTGCAGAATCGGACGATGTGGACATTGTCATTGAGGTTATTGGCGGTACTGATGTTGCCAAAGAAGTCATCATGCACGCCATTCGCCACAAAAAACACATTGTCACCGCCAATAAAGCCTTGCTTGCCAAACACGGCAACGAAATCTTTGCTTTGGCAGAAGAACACGGCGTACAAGTGCGTTATGAAGCGTCAGTCGCAGGTGGTATTCCCATCATCAAAATCGTCCGTGAAGCCTTAGCCGCCAACAAAGTGGACTGGCTGGCTGGCATCATCAATGGCACGGGCAACTTCATCATGAGCGAAATGCAACTAAAAAATCGCAAATTCGATGAAGTGCTTGCCGAAGCTCAGGCCTTAGGCTATGCCGAAGCAGACCCTACTTTTGATGTTGAGGGCATTGATGCTGCCCATAAGCTATCCTTGTTGGCATCGATTGCATTTGGTTTGCCCATTCAGTTTGATAAAGTGTACTGCGAAGGCATCACCAAAATCCACCTGCAAGATGTGGTCTATGCCAAAGAGCTGGGCTACACCATCAAACATCTAGGCTTTGCCATTCGCCGTGAAACTGGCATTGAGCTGCGTGTACACCCAACGCTCATTCCAGAAGAAACCTTGCTTGCCAATGTCAATGGCGTAAAAAATGCCGTGATGATTGACGCTCACCCATTAGGACAATCATTGTATTATGGCGATGGTGCTGGTGCTGGTGCAACCGCCTCTGCGGTGATGGCTGATGTGATGGATTTGGTGCGTGGCATGGATTGCAATCAGCATGGCAGCGTGCCACACTTGGCATTTTCGCCCCAAAAACTCCTTGATACCCCAATCCTAACCAGTGATGAAATGACCTCTGGTTACTATCTACGCCTGACTGTCAAAGATGAACTGGGCGTGCTGGCTGATGTCACTCGCATTCTTAGCGATAATGGCATCAACATCGATGCCATCTTACAGCACGATGACCATAAGCAAACAGGAGAAGTTCCTGTGATTATCCTGATTCAGCCTGTCATCGAAAAACAGATGAATAACGCCATCAGCAAAATCGAAAGCCTAGATGCAGTCATCGAACCTGTGGTGCGTATCCGTCTAGAAAGCCTAAACTAAGCGTTTTTAGGCAAACAAAAAACCACCCAATAACAGCTGGGTGGTTTTTTTGTACATCGCTTAGATGCGTCGCCAAGTTGTACCAGCACGACCATCTTCTAGCTCAATGCCCAATGCTTTTAATTCTTCACGAATTTGGTCAGCTTTGGCAAAATCCTTATTGGCTTTGGCGTCTTTGCGTTCAAGGATTTTTTGTTCAATCATGTCATCAGATAAGCCATCTTCCACATCGCCAATCTTGGCTTGCAAGAATGCCGATGGATTATGTTGGGCAATGTTTAGCACGCCTGCCAGAGTTTTTAGAGTGCTGGCAAATGCCTGTACTTGTGCTTCATCGCCCGCCTTAATCGCACGGTTAATCTCGCCACTCAACCCAAACAAGACACTGACCGCTTTGGCGGTATTAAAATCATCATTCATCGCTTGGGTAAATTCTCGCCCAGCCTCGCTTGCCCAAGCCTCACTTGATGAGTGAATCGGAGCAATACTTTCAGCAGCTTTTAGTGATTGATAAATGCGGCTTAAAGCGGTATGGCTTTCTTTTAGGGCAGCATCAGAGAAATTGACAGGACTGCGATAATGGCTGGATAATAAGAAAAAACGCACCGTTTCTGGGTGGAATTTTGCCAACACATCACGAATCGTAAAAAAATTCCCCAAAGATTTACTCATCTTTTCGCCATCAATGTTGATGAATCCCATGTGCAGCCAATTATTGGCATAAGTCTTGCCACTCACGCCCTCACTTTGGGCAATCTCATTTTCATGGTGTGGAAATTGCAAATCATGCCCACCGCCATGAATGTCAAAAGTCTCTCCAAGACAGCAAGTGCTCATCGCTGAGCATTCAATATGCCAGCCAGGACGACCCAGACCCCAAGGCGACTGCCAATGTGGTTCGGACGGCTTGGCTGATTTCCAAAGAACAAAATCAAATGGATTGTGCTTATCATCAGCTTCATTCACTCGCTCAGAAGCACCAGCTTGCATGTCAGCCAATTTTCGCTTAGACAGCTTGCCATAATCGGCAAACTTATCCACCGCATAGTACACATCACCACCCTCTCCTTGATAGGCAAGATTTTTTTTGATGAGTTTATCAATGATGGCTTGCATGTCATCGATGTGGTCTGTTGCTTTTGGTTCTTGGTCTGGCACAGCACAGCCCAACGCCTGCTCATCTTCGTGCATTGCATCGATAAATCTTGTGGTCAGCTCGCCAATGGTTTCACCATTCTCGCCTGCTCGTTTGATGATTTTATCGTCAATGTCTGTGATGTTTCGCACATAATTGACCTCATAGCCCAACTGTCTTAGCCAGCGGACAATCACATCAAAACCAACCATCACACGAGCATGACCCATATGGCAATAATCATACACCGTCATGCCACACACATACATGCCCACTTTGCCCGCCTGCATTGGCACAAAGGGGTGTTTTTTTGCGGTCAAAGTATCATACAAGACCAACTCTTTTTGGGTGTCCATCGGTGCTGTCATAAAAGATTGCCTTTTTTATCTTCATAAATCATCAAAGTTGCAATCATAGCAAAATTTCTCAAAAAAATAAATCTTTGCCCGTCAAGTTTTGGCGGATTTACCCAAAAGAAAACCATCAATCCAAAGCAAACGCTCTTCATATCTTAGATGGCATTGATGGGTTTCTATCCATGCTTTTATCACGCATGACAAATCGACAATGCTTTTATCAATAAAGCAATGACACATGAATGCCTGTCATCAACTGCCACAAAAAATTTAGCCGCATTAACCACAGTCTGTGATTATTTTTTATTGGTTTTATTTTTCAAGGCAAGATGAGCTTGCACAATCATCAAAATACAACTTGCATGAACAACATCAAATGCCAACAACGTTTGACCACAGTGATGAGCAATTCATGCCATCAAATATCCATGCCTGCAAACAAAAACGACCAGCAAAAAACTGGTCGTTTTATTCATTGGCAAAAAGATTTTATTGATAGCGTGGCTTGGTAAACACAAACTGACCGTTTTGATATTCCACCAAAATGGTGTCGCCTGCCACAAACTCGCCTGCCAACAGCTTTTGAGCCAGTGGATTTTCCAGTTCCTGCTGAATGGCTCGTTTGAGCGGTCTTGCACCAAATACAGGGTCATAGCCAATCTGTACCAACTGATTCATCGCCTCATCGCTGATGTTTAGTGACAAATCTCTATCAGCAAGTCTGCCACGCAAGCGGTCAAGCTGTATGCCTGCAATGCCCGTCATCTGCTGACGACCCAAAGCGTGAAATACAACCAATTCATCGATGCGATTGATGAACTCTGGTCTAAAATGCGATGACACCGCCTGCATCACTTCTGCCTTGATGGCATCATACGGCTCATCAACCATCTCCTGAATGGCTTGACTGCCCAAGTTGGAAGTCATGATGATGACGGTATTTTTAAAGTTTACCACACGACCCTGACTATCGGTCAATCGACCATCGTCCAAGACTTGTAGCAAGATATTAAACACATCAGGGTGTGCCTTTTCTACCTCATCAAACAGCACAACGCTATAAGGCTTGCGACGCACCGCTTCTGTCAAAACACCACCCTCCTCATAGCCAACATAGCCAGGAGGTGCACCCACCAGACGGCTGACGCTGTGTTTTTCCATAAATTCACTCATGTCAATCCGCACCAACGCATCTTCATCATCGAACAAAAAGCTCGTCAATGCTTTGGTTAATTCGGTCTTGCCCACACCCGTAGGCCCTAAGAATAGGAACGAGCCACTTGGCTTGTTTGGGTCGGATAAGCCAGAACGACTGCGACGCACCGCATTGGCAACCGCAGTCACCGCCTCATTTTGGCTGATGACTCGCTCGTGCAAGATACGCTCCATAGACAGTAATTTTTCACGCTCGCCTTGCATCATCTTGGCAACAGGAATGCCTGTGGCGGCAGACACCACTTCGGCAATCTCATTGTCCGTCACTTTATTACGCAAAAGCTTGGGTGTATCTGCCTCATCATGCTGCTCATCGGCAATTTTCTTTTCAAGCTCTGGAATCACGCCATATTGCAGACGACCTGCTTCGGCAAAATCCCCCTCTCGTTGGGCTTTTTCTAAGGCAATGCGTGCTTTATCAAGCTCGATTTGGGCGTGCTTAGTGCCTTCAACCAATGCTTTTTCAGATTTCCAAATCTCCTCCAATTCGGTGTATTCTCGGCTTAGCTCATCAATTTGGGCTTGCAGATGTTCAACCTGAGCTTTTGACCCTGCATCTTCTTCTTTTTTAATGGTTTCAAGCTGCATTTTTAGCTGAATGATACGGCGGTCAAGTTTATCCAAACTCTCAGGCTTGCTGTCCAGCTCCATCTTGATGCGAGATGCCGCTTCGTCAATCAAATCAATGGCTTTGTCAGGCAACTGTCGGTCGGTGATGTATCGATGACTCATCTTGGCAGCAGCGATGATGGCACTGTCTAGGATTTTGACACCATGATGTAGCTCATAGCGTTCTTTTAGTCCTCGCAAGATGGCAATGGTATCCTCGACACTGGGTTCATCGACTTGTACTTTTTGAAAACGGCGTTCTAGTGCTGGGTCTTTTTCGATGTATTGGCGGTATTCGTCCAGCGTGGTTGCTCCCACACAGCGAAGTTCGCCACGAGCTAGGGCAGGCTTTAACATATTGCCTGCATCCATCGCTCCGCTGGTTTTGCCAGCACCAACCATGGTGTGCAGCTCATCAATGAACAAAATCACATTGCCATCTTGTTTGGCAAGTTCATTGAGAACAGATTTGAGGCGTTCTTCAAACTCGCCATGATATTTCGCCCCAGCAATCAAAGACCCCATATCCAATGACAATACCGTCTTGTTTCTTAGGCTTTCTGGCACTTCGCCATTGACGATACGGCTGGCAAGCCCTTCAACAATCGCTGTCTTGCCCACGCCTGCCTCGCCAATCAGTACAGGATTGTTTTTGGTGCGACGAGATAATACCTGAATGGTACGGCGAATTTCATCATCTCGCCCAATAACAGGGTCAAGTTTACCTGCCAACGCTCGCTCAGTCAGGTTGATGGTGTATTTATCTAAGGCTTGGCGGTTTTCTTCGGTATTTTGATTTTGCACGGTTTGGTCTCCACGAATCGTTGTAATGGTTTGGATTAGACTTTGCTCGCTAACACCTGCATTGGCAAAGATTTTTTTGATGTCTGTATCGCCAAATAATGCCAGTATCAGCCATTCCATCGCCACATAGTCATCGCCTGCTTTACTGGCATATTCTTCGGTGCGTTGTAGCACTTTGGCGGCATCAGGACTAATGGATACTTGTCCTGTGGGCGTGCTGATGACCGCTTGGCGTGCCAATAACTCATGAGCAAGCTCATCAATCTTGGCTAGATTCGCCCCAGCCAATGTCAGCATTTGACCAGCAGTTTCGTCTTGACGAAGTGCGGTCAATAGATGCACAGGAGCAATGCTGGTATGCTGTTTGGCAAGACTGATTTGCTGAGCTGATTGTAGCAAGCCTTGCAATTTTCGAGTGTATTTTTCAAAATTCATGTCGTTACCTGATTGTTGATATTTTTTGTTTGATGGCAAATCATCATTTCATAAAATCATCAATGTTTGATTTGCATTCTTGGCATTTATATGATAGATGATGAATTATTTTTCAATCAATGAAGGATTGTCTGGATTGATATTTTTTATAAGTTATTGATTTTATTATTAAATTTTAAATTTTTTAAAATCCCTTGTAATTTTTCACATCATACCCATATAGCAATTACTCATTTATCATGGCAGCTTTGCCTAGGTTTATTATTAAGGAAATCATCATGGCTCGTTTACCCGTCCATACCATCGAATCAGCACCAAGCGAAGCAACAGCTCGCATTGAAGCGGTTCAAAAAGCCAACGGCTTTATCCCAAATCTAATCGGCGTATTGGCAAACTCGCCACAAGCGCTTGAATTTTATCAAGAAGTAAGCAAGCTAAACGGCAAAAACTCATTGACCGCCGAAGAAATTGAAGTCGTGCAAATCACTGCCGCTGCTCATAACGGTTGCAACTTCTGTGTAGCAGGTCACACCAAAATCGGCACACTACGCCTAAAAATGCCAAACGATGTTTTGCAAGCACTACGCAACCGCACCAATATTGATAGCAACGAAAAATACCAAGCTCTTGCTCAGTTTACAATGCAAATCATCGACAAAAAAGGCAAAGTCTCTGATGAAGAGTTGGTAGCATTCAAAACGGCTGGCTACACCGACCAAAGCGTCATTGATGTCATCATGGGTGTGGCATTGGCAGCATTGTGCAATTACAGCATTGGCGTATCACAAGCTGAAATCAACCCAGAGTTGGCAGAATATGCTCCCTAAGCAGTCAGCCTAATCACAAAAAAATCCGCATTTCATCAATGCGGATTTTTGTTTTTGGACGATGGGGCGAGCGTCAATCAAACACCACTGTCTTGACACCATCAATGATGATGCGGTCTTCTAAATGCCATTTGACCGCACGAGCCAGTACATCTCGCTCAATGTCTCGTCCAAGCTCTCTTAAATCGCTCACGCTATACGCATGGCTGACACGCTCCACACCCTGCTCAATGATAGGACCTTCATCAAGCTCGCTGGTCACATAATGAGCGGTCGCTCCGATGAGCTTCACCCCTTTTTCAAAGGCTTGCTTATAAGGATTTGCCCCCACAAAAGCAGGCAAGAATGAATGATGAATGTTAATCACTTTGCCCTGCCATTCATCAACAAAAGTTGGGCTTAAAATCTGCATATAACGAGCCAATACCAGCAAATCATTGCCTACCATCTCTTGGCTGATTTGAGCATAGGCAGCCTCTTTGCCTGCTTCATCTTTTGGCACAGGAATATGGACAAATTCGATGCCAAAGCGTTCGGTGGCTTCTTTGAGTGCCAAATGGTTTGAAATCACTTTGGTAATCACACAAGGCAAGGCTCCATGACTGTATCGCCACAACAGTTCAAGCAAGGCATGGTCTTCTTTGGAAACCAAAATACCCACTTTTTTTGGTTCATCATTATAGCTAAGTCGCCAATCCATCGCAAATGCTTGGGCAACACGCTCAAAACCCTCTGACAACGACTGTTTTTTGGCATTAAGCTGATTCAGATGAAACTCCACACGCATGAAATATTTGCCACCATACGCTTCTGTGGTGTGCTGGTCTAGACTGATGATGTTCGCCCCTTGTTCATACAAAAATCCAGAAACCGCCTGCACGATACCAGATTGGTCTTGGCAAGTGACCAGCAGTCTTGCCACTTGGCTTTCACAGCCTTCACAATTACTCATAATATCATCTCTATTTGATTTTATTGCTAACATTGTTGAAATAAAAAAGCGTGGCAATTTGGTTCCACGCTTATTTGGACTATTGTACAAATTTATGCTCATTTGTCAATTTAAGTTTTGTTCATTTTGACCAAAAATCTTTTAACCAAGAAGCAGTCCATCGTCCGCCACAGTTTCGCCACGAGTTTTTTCAAACATCGCCAGCAAATCCTGCACGCTCATGCCTCGCCTGTCATCGCCTGACACATCAAGCACCACCTGCCCTTGATGCAGCATCACGGTGCGAGTGCCGTGCGTCAATGCCTGCTGCATCGAATGCGTTACCATCATGGTGGTCAGATGGTTTTCTTGGACAATTTGGTCGGTCAAATCAAGCACAAAAGCGGCTGTTTTTGGGTCAAGAGCAGCAGTATGTTCATCAAGCAATAGAATCTTAGATGGTTGCAAACTAGCCATCAACAAACTGACCGCTTGGCGTTGCCCACCAGACAATAGTCCAATGCGGTCGGTCAATCGATTTTCTAAGCCCAGTTTTAGCACAGACAGTTTTTCACGAAATAAGGCACGATTGCCAGCATTTAACGCCCCAAGCAGTCCACGAGACCTGCCACGCTGATATGCCAACGCCATATTCTCTTCGATGGTTAAAGCCTCACAAGTACCCGCCATCGGGTCTTGAAAAACTCGTGCCACTCTTGATGCACGCTGATGTGTGCTTTGTTTGGTCACATCAATGCCATCAATTTTGATACTGCCACTATCCACCCTGACCGCACCGCTGATGGCATTGAGCAAAGTTGATTTGCCAGCACCATTTGTGCCAATGACGGTCACAAATTCGCCTTGCTCAATATGTAAATTTAGCCCACGCAAAGCAGGATTTTCAATCGGTGTACCAGCATTAAAAGTCAGCCGTAAATTGGTTGCTTGCATCATATTAGACCACCTTTCGCTTGGCAAATAGTTTATTTTTTTGTGCTGACACCACCAATAAAATAACAACCAGCACAGCGGTAACCAAATTTAGGTCTTGGGATTTAAAGCCAATGTCTCGTAAAACATCGCTGGATAGTGCCAGCTGAATAAAAAAGCGATACAACACAGAGCCCAAAATCACCGACAAAGTCAGCCAAAAGATTCGCTTGGCAGAGATGATTGCCTCACCCATGATGACCGCCACCAAGCCAATCACAATCGTGCCAATACCAATGGAAACATCAGAAAATGCTTGCGTCTGCACAAATAGCGACCCCGCCAACGCAACCAAGCCATTAGAAATCGCCATGCCCACAATGGTCATTCTACCAGTATTGATGCCTTGTGCCTGAGCCATTTTGGCATTTGAACCTGTTGCACGCATCGATAAACCCATCTGCGTACCAAAAAACCAGTCCAAGATGAGCTTAACAACAAGCACAATCATGGCAAGCAAAATCACATTGCCCCACACACCAAAATCTGTCATGGTCTGAAAAATGGTTGGCTGTCCCAATAATGAAATATTAGGCGAATTCATGATTCGTAGATTGACCGACCACAATGCTGTCATTGTTAAAATGCCAGCCAGTAGTTGTAGCACACCCAGCTTAATATGCAGCCACGCAGTGATGACACCTGCCATCATGCCTGCCATCATACCAAAAATACAAGCAAACCAAGGATTGATGCCAGCCACGATACTGACAGCTGTTACAGCACCCCCAAGCGGAAAGCTACCGTCCGCCGTCAAATCAGGAAAATCCAAAATGCGAAAAGAAATCAGCACGCCAAGTGCCATCAAAGCATAAATCAGACCGCTTTCTAATGCCGCTGCCAATCCAATCAAATTCATCGGCTTATCATCTCATCAAAAAATTAATACAAACGCTCATTATATCAAATATCGCCCCATCAAGCGACATGAAGCGTATAAAATCCCATTCATTTGTTTTATTCAATAAAAAAACCGCCCAATTTAGTAATTGAGCGGTTTTGTTTATTGATGGCTTAGCTTAACTGAGCCACGCTGATTTTGTCAGCTTTTTGGGTGTAGTCAGTCATTTGGTCGAAGTTTAAATAATTATAAACTTCTGCTTCCATCGATGACAACTTGCCAGCGTATGCCATGTACTCTTCTACGGTAGGCAGTTTGCCAAGTACAGAAGCCACAGAGGCAAGCTCAGCAGATGCCAAGTACACATTCGCTCCTTGACCCAGACGGTTCGGGAAGTTACGGGTTGAGGTCGAAACCGCTGTTGAGTTTGGTGCGATACGAGCTTGGTTACCCATACATAGTGAGCAGCCAGGCATTTCGGTTCTAGCACCCGCTTGGGCGTAAGTATTGTAATAACCTTCGTCCATCAGCTGGCGTTCGTCCATCTTGGTTGGTGGTGCAATCCATAGACGGGTAGATAGACTGCCTGCTGGCACTTCGGCAAGTAGCTTACCTGCGGCACGGAAATGACCGATGTTAGTCATACAAGAACCGATGAACACTTCGTCAATCTTATCGCCAGCCACTTCTGACAATAACTTAGCATCATCTGGGTCATTTGGACAGCATAGGATTGGCTCTTTGATTTCTGACAAATCAATTTCATACACTTTGGCGTATTCCGCATCTTCATCTGCTTTTAATAGGCTTGGGTTATCCAGCCATTTTTGCATATTTTCAGCACGGCGTGATAGTGTACGAGCATCGCCATAACCTTCGGCAATCATCCATTTAAGCATGACGATGTTTGAACGCAGGTATTCAGCCACTTTTTCTTCTGATACGGTGATGGCACAGCCAGCCGCTGAACGCTCTGCTGATGCGTCTGACAATTCAAAGGCTTGCTCAACAGTCAAGTCATTTTCCATCTCGGTTAGGTCAATCTCCAAGATACGACCTGAGAAAATGTTTTTCTTGCCCTTCTTCTCAACAGTCAAATCGCCCTCTTTGATGGCATAGTAAGGAATAGCATGTACCAAATCACGCAAAGTGATGCCAGGCTGCATTTTACCTTTAAACTTAACAAGCACAGACTCAGGCATATCAAGAGGCATGACACCTGTTGCTGCCGCAAATGCTACAAGACCAGAACCTGCTGGGAATGAAATACCGATAGGGAAACGAGTGTGCGAGTCGCCACCAGTACCAACGGTATCAGGCAATAGCATACGGTTTAGCCATGAGTGAATCACGCCATCACCTGGGCGAAGTGAGACACCACCACGATTCATGATAAAGTCAGGTAGGGTGTGATGCGTGACCACATCGATGGGCTTAGGATAAGCAGCAGTATGGCAGAAAGACTGCATGACTAGGTCAGATGAGAAGCCTAGGCACGCCAAGTCTTTTAGCTCATCACGGGTCATTGGACCTGTGGTATCTTGTGAGCCGACTGTTGTCATCTTAGGTTCGCAGTAGGTGCCAGGGCGAATGCCTTGACCTTCTGGCAGACCGCAAGCACGACCAACCATTTTTTGAGCCAAAGTAAAGCCCTTGCCTGTATCAGCAGGTTGCTCTGGGGTGCGGAACAGGGTTGAAGCTGGCAAACCAAGAGCTTCACGAGCCTTGCCAGTCAAGCTACGACCGATGATGAGGTTGATACGACCACCAGCACGCACTTCATCAAGCAATACAGGGGTTTTTAGCTGGCTTTGAGCGATTTGCACATCATTTTTGAATGCTGTGACGGTTGCGGTGCTATGGTCGATTTTTAGGGTAACTTCATCGCCCATGTTCATGTCAGTAACATCAATTTCTACTGGCAATGCACCAGCGTCTTCCATGGTGTTAAAGAAAATCGGTGCAATTTTGCCACCCAAGCACACACCGCCATCTCGCTTGTTTGGAATGTGCGGAATGTCATCGCCAAAGAACCATAGCACTGAGTTGGTGGCTGATTTACGGCTTGAACCTGTACCCACGACATCGCCCACATAGGCCACAGGATTGCCCTTAGCAATCAGCTCTTTAATCTGGGTCAAAGGGCCAACTTCGCCTGGTTTTTCTGGATTGATGCCATCACGAGTGTTTTTAAGCATGGCATTGGCGTGCAATGGAATGTCAGGACGACTCCACGCATCTTGGGCAGGTGATAGGTCATCGGTATTGGTTTCGCCTGTTACTTTAAAGACAGTGATTTTTAGCTCACTTGGCACATCAGGACGGCTGGTGAACCACTCAGCATCTGCCCACGATTGTAGTACCGCTTTGGCGTTTTCGTTGCCTGCTTTGGCTTTTTCTTCAACATCATGAAAGGCATCAAAGACAAGCAAGGTTTTTTTCAACGCATCTGCCGCCAAGCCGCCAAGTTCCTCGTCATCAAGCAAGCTGATAAGCGGTTCAACATTATAGCCACCAAGCATGGTGCCAAGCAGATATACCGCACGCTCTTTTGATACCAAAGGAGAGGTTGCTTCGCCCTTTGCTACTGCATTTAAGAATGCCGCCTTAACATAAGCTGCTTGGTCCACGCCTGCTGGCACACGATTTTCTAGCAAATCTACCAAATAAGCTTCCTCGCCTGCTGGTGGGTTTTTTAGCAATGCAATTAAATCGGCAGTTTGTGTATCGGTCAGTGGTTGTGGAGGCACGCCAAGTGCAGCACGCTCTTCGACATGAGCTCTATATTGTTCTAACATAACTAAATTCCTCTTTTGGTAAAATAAAACCGTCTCATTGGTGCTTAATCAAATCAAGTGCCTAGAGAGTTTGTTATCATTGATTGTATTTTGTCAGCGACAATACTTTGGCTATAATAATAGCCGAAAACCGATGCAATTACAAAATACACAAATCAATAGCCAACATTTTTTTAAAAAATACCGCCTTGAAAATTTCAAAATACCATAAATTACATAAAAAGTATAATATTTTCTCAAAAATCTTGCCCAGCGTTATTTATCTTCATACTTCTCTTTAAATTCTTTCATGGATTTTCCTTGTTTGATTAAAAAAATCAATAAAATTGCAATCAACATTGGTGCTGCCACATTGGGGAAGCCCTGATTGTATATTTTCCACTCAGCAAAACCAACGACAGGGGCGATAATCAAAATCGCATACAAAAATCTTAGCAGCCATTTGTATGCTTTTTCATACATTTCATCATTTGTTTTGGGCATTTTTTATCCATAATTTTGTTGTGGTTATGGGCATTATGGCAAAATTTTATTCATTTGACAATAGTCAAAATTGGTGCAGCTGGCTTGAATTTTTGCAAAATAGCACAAGATAGTCTTGGTGATTTTTGCATATATTTTTTTGACAAATTGGCGTATAATAAGCCAAATTTTATCATTGTGAATCATTAGGAAATATTGTGAGCGTTCAGACCTTTACACCAGAAGCAAAGCCCGCCCCAAAAAAAGCTGTTCAAGGCGAAAAATTGCGTGGCTACGATAAAGTTGCTCGTATCCCAATCAAAGTCATTCCAACCGTAGAAACACCAAAAAAACCAGACTGGATTCGTGTCAAGCTGTCCAGTCCTGCCGAAGTTGAACGCATTAAGACCACGCTTCGCAAACAAAAGCTCTACACCGTCTGCGAAGAAGCTGCTTGCCCAAACCTGCCCCAATGTTTTGGCGATGGCACAGCGACTTTTATGATTATGGGCGATATTTGTACTCGCCGTTGTCCGTTTTGTGAAGTGGCTCACGGCAGACCCAACCCCTTAGATGTGGACGAGCCACGCCACACCGCTGAGACCATTTTGGGACTTGGGTTAAAGTACGCTGTCATCACCAGCGTGGATAGAGATGACCTCAAAGATGGCGGTGCAGGACATTTTGCCGAAGTGATTACCGAAAGTCGCAAATTATCGCCAAATTGCTTGATTGAAATTCTAGTCCCCGATTTTCGTGGACGAGAGCAAGTCGCCCTAGATGTACTGACCGAAACTGCCCCAGATGTCTTTAATCACAACATTGAGACCGTGCCACGCCTATACAAGGCATTCCGTCCTGGTTCTGATTATCAACATTCCTTAAATCTGCTCAAAGAATATAAAGCTCGCCGTCCAGACATCGCCACCAAATGTGGATTTATGGTGGGCTTGGGCGAAACCGAAGAAGAAGTCTATGCCCTACTTGACGACCTAAAAGCCCACGATGTGGACATCATCACCATCGGTCAGTACCTTGCCCCTAGCAAAAACCACGCCCCTGTGGAGCGATATGTACACCCTGACGAATTTGCCAGATACACCGAATATGGCAAAAAATTGGGCTTTTTTAACATCTGGGCAAATCCAATGGTGCGTTCAAGCTACTTTGCCGACCGCCAATACTATGGCGAAGACTGCCCACCACCTGTGCGTAGCTCCAAAGCACTTGCCGAAGAAAAATTAGCAAAAGCAGAAAAAGGCGAGAAGGTTGGGTGTTTGTAAAATAGTAAAAAAATGGGGCGAGTTTTTCGTCCCATTTGCAAATTAATTAGTCATAAGTGATGGCAATTGTCTATGCTAACATTTAACAAATTCATCATTGCATTATCTTTAATATTTTGTGCAAATAATGTAAGTCAAGCCAATCCGCCTAATGACAATACCTTTTCTCTAAGGGCAGAAAAGTATTTTAGTTATTATGATAAAAACTTTGATTTTACACGGCAATGCTTTAAACCAACTGTTATCAAAACTGGCGAATTAGACTATATTAATAATTATACAGGCTGTTTGGTTGATGGATTGGCACATGATATTAATGATGGTAAGCATGGATATGTGGATAAAGATGGCAAAACTGTCATTGCTCATCAATTTAAAAGTGCAAGTTCATTCTCTGATGGCTTGGCAAGGGTTAGCGTGGTAGATAATAAAAGCATGACTGGTCAGAGATTTGGTTATATTGATAAGACAGGAACATTTGTCATTAAACCCACTTATATTTTAGGCTACGATTATAGTGAAGGTTTGATTGCTGTACTTAATGAAAATCTTAAATATGGTTTTATTGATAAAAATGGTAATACCATCTTGCCCTTTATTTATGATTTTCCGCATGATTTTAATTCGCCCAATTATTTTGATAATCACATTTATGCTCAGCACGCTTATGTATTTTATGATGGTGTTGCCTTGGTTTTATTAAATGACAAATGGCAATTTATTGATAAACAAGGCAACACGGTTGAATATTTAACGCAATAACATTATGACTTCCAAAACCATTCTCTCCTCCAACGGCATTCATCGCCTACACCACACCTTTTTTGTTCCGACAGGCGAGATTAAAGCAAGCCTGCTTATCGTACACGGTATGAGCGAGCATGGTGGGCGATACGCCAAGTTTGCCAAATTTCTGGCAGATAACGGCATACTGGTAGCAACTTATGACCAGCTGGGGCATGGGCAAACAGTCAAGGACAAATACGAACTTGGCTTTATTGATGAAAAACACCCTGTACAGACACTGTGCAAAGATGTCATCATCATGGCAGACCAGCTCAAAGAACTTGCACCCAATGTGGCACATTTTATCATGGGGCATTCTATGGGTTCGTTCATCGTGCGTACGGTACTGACCCATCACAGCACTCGATTTGCTGGGGCAATCTTGATGGGAACTGGCAATCATCATGGCATCAAAAACCGCCTGGGACTTGGAATACTTAGTACACTAAACGCCATCTCGCCCAAAAAAACCAATTCCAACATCGCAAGTCTGCTCAATCACCATCTGCTCAGCCAGCTTCGCTCACCCATCAGTGCCTCGCCCTTTGCATGGCTTGCCGAAAATCCACACGCCATCAAAGCCTTTGAAAGCGACCCATTGTGCGGTTTTTGTTTTACCAATAACGGTTTTTATACCTTAATGATGCTCATCAAACAAGCCTGCCTACCTACTTGGTATCAACACATGTCCCAAAATTACCCCATCTTATTAGTTAGTGGCAAAGATGACCCTGTGGGCAATTTGGGGCAAGACATCATCAATTTACAAGAAGAGTTATTAAAAGCTGGCAAACCATCGCCCACCATGCTACTATATCCCAATATGCGACATGAGCCACTACACGAAACCGCCAAACTTGGCGTATATCGTGATATACTAAGCTGGCTCATCAAATCCATGTAATTTTCTCCTTAACCATGATTTAGGAATTGTATTATGTCAAATTTAGAAACCATCATCGAACAAGCCTTTGAAGACCGTGCCAATTTTACCGCCGAAACTGTCTCAGCAGAGATTCGTGACGCTGTTGAGCAAGCCATTGAAGGGCTTGACAATGGCTCATTGCGTGTTGCTGAAAAAATCAACGGCGAATGGGTTGTGCATCAATGGCTAAAAAAAGCTGTTCTACTATCTTTCAAACTAAACGATAACGCCCCAATCGAATCAGGCGATTTGCGTTTTTATGACAAAGTGGCGACCAAGCATGGCAACTGGACAGAAGAACAGTTCAAAGCAGCTGGTGTGCGTGTTGTGCCGCCTGCGGTTGCTCGTCGTGGCTCATATCAAGCAAAAAATGTCGTCTTGATGCCATCTTATGTGAATATCGGTGCTTATGTAGACGAAGGCACGATGGTTGACACTTGGGCAACTGTGGGTTCATGTGCCCAAATCGGCAAAAATGTCCATCTATCAGGCGGTGTAGGCATTGGCGGTGTGCTAGAACCCCTACAAGCCAACCCAACCATCATCGAAGACAACTGCTTCATCGGTGCTCGTTCTGAGATTGTTGAGGGTGTAATTGTTGAAGAGGGCTGTGTCATCTCAATGGGCGTATTCATCGGTCAATCTACTCGCATCTATGACCGTGAAACTGGCGAAATCCATTATGGTCGTGTGCCAGCAGGTTCTGTGGTCGTGCCAGGCAGCCTACCTTCTAAGGACGGCTCGCACAGCCTATATGCCGCCATCATCGTCAAAAAAGTAGATGCACAAACTCGTGCCAAAACCAGCCTAAACGATTTGTTGCGTGCTGAATAATCCACCAAAAAAAACAAAAAAAGCAAGTCATCATGGCTTGCTTTTTTTATTAGGCAAATTATCAAGGTTAGCTAATGTCTTTGGCAATCATCTGTAAGGCAACGCTTGCCATCACCATGCCAGCCGTTGCCGTTACCACAACTGCTGAGCCATAACCACCGCAATTTAGCCCTGATTGGCACGATTTGTTGATGAATTGCGGTTCATCGGAATACACGCATTTTAGCCCAAATTTCGCTCCATTTTTACCAATGCCTCTTTCACGCAGTCGGCTACGCAACTTGGCAAGCAATGGGTCTTGGGTGGTGTCTTTAAGATCTACCACTTTGATGCGAGTTGGATCAATTTTTGCTCCTGCACCGCCAGCGATGACGCATTTGATTTTATGGTAGCGGCAATGCAGTGCCATAGACAACTTAGCATTCATGTCGTCCACACAATCCAACACCACAACACTCCTGCCTTGCGATTTTAGAATCTGCACTTCATCACGACTAGGTAGAATCTGAGCGACATTATCAGCCGTCAAAAAATCATCAATCAGCCTGACCTTGACCTTGGGATTGATGTCCTCAATTCGTCTTGCCATGGTCTCAATCTTGCTTTCGCCAAAAGTTTGACCCAAAGCAGGCAGTTGGCGATTGACATTGCTTGCCACCAAGACATCCAAATCCACCAAAACAATCTCTCCCACCGCCGTGCGAGCCAATGCCTCTGCTGCCCAAGAGCCGACACCGCCCACGCCAATCACATAAACGCAAGCGTTGGTAAATTTATCAAAATCATTGGCATACAGCGTTTGTGTGCCTGTAAATCGTCTATCAAAATCACTCACTTCATTCATAATTCCAGTCCACTCTTAATGCTTCACAACTGTTTTGCCACAATTTTCTTGCCAATGTTTCTTGCTCAATATCAAACATCGTCGCCAAATGAGCGAGCACCCACCGCAGATTGGCAGGCTCATTAAAATGCCCCAAATGCTGACAAGGAACAGGCATCATGTCAGGGCAATCTGTCTCAATCACAAAAGCATCAACGCCATATTTGGCAAATACCGCCATCACGGCACGGTGAAGTTTTTTTGCATTCGGATTGGTGATTTGTCCTGTAATGCCCAGTTTAAAGCCACGCTTAACGAATGCCAATGCCTCCTGCTCGCCACCGCTAAAACTGTGAGCAATACCGCCAAGCTGACTGGCTTGATATTTTTGCTGGGTCAAAATCTGCAAAACCTCGGCATGGCTTTTGCGAATGTGTAATAATATTGGCAACTGATGGTGTTTGGCAAGTGCCACCTGCTCAATAAAAAACGCCTTTTGTTTGGCAAAAATTTCTGCCTCTTGTAAGGCTTTGGGATAAGTATCCAGCCCAATTTCTGCAATCGCCACCGAGCCAAATCTGGTCAAATACTCATCAAGCAATACTAAATCCTTTTCTTCTTGCTCTTGGATATACAAAGGGTGCAATCCAAATGCCACATGAGCCATCGGTGCTTGATTAAAAGTTGCCAGCTCATCTTTAACGGCAAGCATTCGTTCAAAATATTGAGCCATCAAACCAATCAGCACCAAATGACGCACACCTGCATCATGGGCGGATTGAGCGAATGCTTTGCGGTTTTGAGCATATTCAGGCACATCAAAATGAGTGTGCGTATCAATCAGTTTCATCATATTTTTATGGCTTAATCAGCTCGATGGTTTCTTTGATTTTAGGGTGGATAATAAAGGCGATGCCGAGTGATATGGCACTAAGGCAGATGGCACGCTATCACGAGCGGCACTGATGTGCTTGATTGAATCATCGAAGAAAATATGCGGTGCAAAAGTCGTCAAAACATGATTCTTATCCAATCCACCCAAGAAAAACGCCACATCAACAGTCACACCCCAAGCTCGCAATGTCTTGATGGCACGCAAATCGGCAGGTGCATTGCGTGCTGTTACCAAAGCGATACGGATTGGATTGTGTGGTGCATCGGTGCTTTGATTGGGTAATTTTGCCTGTAATTGAGATAATTTAATCAAAAAATCTGCATAAGGACCTTTTTCAATGGGCAAATTTGCCATTTTATGCTCATGTTCATGGAATGCCAAAAGTCCTTGTTCTTGGAAAATCAATTCACTGCTGTCATCGAACAACACCGCATCGCCATCAAAAGCGATACGCAACTGATTGGTGTCAAGCCTATCCATCTGCACAGGAATCACATCAAGCACCGCACAAGCACAGACTTTTGCGTCCACCACTTGCTGAGCGTCCTCATGATTGGTCGTCAAAAATAAATCCACCTTAAAGTCTGCCACATAAGGTGCAACCGCATCGCCTGAGATGAATGCTGAGCGAGTAATACCCAGCCCATAAGATTGAATGGAATTAAGAATCTGAATGCCCAAATCAGGCGTGGATTTTGAGACAACCACCACCTCCACATAAGGCGATTCAATGTCGTTGTGATGGTTGGTTTGATATTGATTAAGTTTTAATAATGCCTCAATCAAGGGATAGCCCGAACCTTTTTTAAGCAGCACCTGTTCACGATCTTGTTGGTATTTTTGATATTTTCTGGCTGCCGTCTTGGGGTCTTTGGCAATCAGCTCAGCCAATTTTTGTTCATTGTCGCTCAAATCAAACAATGCCGTAGCCGATATCGCCACAATCAAAGTCTTTGAAAAATCTACCGCCATTTGAAAAAACTCATTATTGGCAATGCTCTGTTGTCTTCTCCTTTTTGACAGACAAATTGCCATGCATATTTAAAACAATCTGATGGCTTAATTGCTGATTAGCATCACTGCAATAACGAATATTGCCAAAATTCCCTCTGGGTTTGGCGGTATCGCCCATGAATTTCATGTGCGACCTGCCAAGCGATGCGTTCATTTGCAATTTGCCATATCTTAATTCAAACTGCTGACTATGCACCAAAATATCCAAATTGTCAAAACGATTATTGTAATTGTTATCCACAAACACCAGCACTCCTGCCTGCCCATAACGGTCACAATGTCCGCTTGCATTCGTTAAGCACATGATGGTGTCTTTTTGGTGCATCATTGCCGAGATTTTGGCACGCCGAAATGTTTCTAGTAGTGTACTGCTGATATTTTTTGATTCTACACGAGCCATCAACGCCTGATAAGCAGGATAGGCAAACATGGCTAAGACAGCCACAATCATCAAAACCACCATCATTTCTATGAGTGTAAATCCTTTTATCGGTCGCATGTTTATTTTACTCGCCAATGATAAACACTTTTATCAGCCTATCCAAAAATAACTCAATCGTTGTTAAAAGACCTAATCCTGCACATAGTGTATTTGCAGGCTTTCTAAATCCTGATCAATATAAGGTTTCGCCAACCATTTATCATTAAAATGCGGTGCATCATCTTGATGGTAGCAAACCAAATTAAAGTCCAGACCATCACTACCTCTTGGTCTGTTGAAAAAATTATTTTCCTGATAACGATCCGAGACAAACCAAAAACAACGATACCCAATTTGATTAAGATACACAATCAAATCATCTTTTAAATGCGGCAAAGCCTCCACAAAAATGATTGGGCGATGCTTTTTGATAAGATTTTTTGCACCATTTAGGACATTGATTTCAAAACCCTCAGCATCAATCTTTAATAATCGCAAACCATCAAGCTCAGCAAGTGCTGGCTGCGTATCAAGAGAAACAATCTGAACCCATTCTTTGTATTTATTTCCCTCAAATTGACCCTCGCCATCAAAGCCTGCCTCCAAAGAAAAACTACCATAATTCCAAGGAGTATCATAATCAGATGCATCAATTTGCCTTATCTCATTTACCCCCCCACACCAGCGTGGTAAGCAAAAACATTGTTTAGTCCATTTGTAACGATATTAGCAATCAGCGTCTGAAAAATCAACCTTTGCGGCTCAAAACAGAATAATTTGCCACGGTTAATCTTTTGTGCAATAGGTACAGAATGCAATCCAATATTAGAACCAACCTCAATGACATTGTCAGTATTTTGTAATACATGGCGAAAGAACATAACTTCAACTTCGGACCACTCTCCATAGCTGGCTGCATAATGGCTGATAAAATCCCCTTCTATCAGATAAAAATTTCCATACTTTAATCTAAGTAATTTTGTCTTCATAATCCCTCCCAAATCTAAATATATCTTCATTATACCTTAATTTATTCATTTGTACGACCTTAATTTATCCCAAACCAAAACCCCCTCCATCATCCGACAGAGGGGGTTTTATTAATAAGGTGCTGACGATGACCTACTCTCACATGGGCGAACCACACTACCATCGGCGCTAAGACGTTTCACTTCTGAGTTCGGGAAGGGATCAGGTGGTTCCATCTTGCTATTGTCGTCAGCGTAAAAGGATTAACAACGCTGCTTATGAGTCTGTTATTTTATTTTTCAATTTAAAGCATTGACTAAATCAAGATTAAGGTAATCATTACACTTTATCATACAACACTGTCAGTGATTTAAACCACTTGGGTGTTGTATGGTCAAGCCAAACGAGCAATTAGTATTGGTTAGCTACACATGTCACCATGCTTCCACACCCAACCTATCAACGTCGTAGTCTACAACGGCTCTTTAGGGAAATCTAATCTTGAGGTGGGCTTCCCGCTTAGATGCTTTCAGCGGTTATCCCATCCGAACATAGCTACCCGGCAATGCGACTGGCGTCACAACCGGAACACCAGAGGTTCGTCCACTCTGGTCCTCTCGTACTAGGAGCAGATCCTCTCAAATTTCCAACGCCCACGGTAGATAGGGACCGAACTGTCTCACGACGTTCTAAACCCAGCTCGCGTACCTCTTTAAATGGCGAACAGCCATACCCTTGGGACCTGCTTCAGCCCCAGGATGAGATGAGCCGACATCGAGGTGCCAAACACCGCCGTCGATATGAACTCTTGGGCGGTATCAGCCTGTTATCCCCAGAGTACCTTTTATCCGTTGAGCGATGGCCCTTCCATACAGAACCACCGGATCACTAAGACCTACTTTCGTACCTGCTCGACTTGTGGGTCTCGCAGTTAAGCGCGCTTTTGCCTTTATACTCTTTGGACGATTTCCGACCGTCCTGAGCGCACCTTCGTACTCCTCCGTTACTCTTTAGGAGGAGACCGCCCCAGTCAAACTACCCACCATACATTGTCCTTGATACTGTTATATCTAAGTTAGAACCCCAACATAACCAGGGTGGTATTTCAAGGATGGCTCCATAGGAACTGGCGTCCCTACTTCAAAGCCTCCCACCTATCCTACACAAGTTAGGTCAAAGTTCAATGTAAAGCTGTAGTAAAGGTTCACGGGGTCTTTCCGTCTAGCCGCGGGTACACAGCATCTTCACTGCGATTTCGATTTCACTGAGTCTCTGCTGGAGACAGCGCTGCCATCATTATGCCATTCGTGCAGGTCGGAACTTACCCGACAAGGAATTTCGCTACCTTAGGACCGTTATAGTTACGGCCGCCGTTTACTGGGGCTTCGATCAAGAGCTTCGCTTACGCTAACCCCATCAATTAACCTTCCAGCACCGGGCAGGCATCACACCCTATACGTCCACTTTCGTGTTTGCAGAGTGCTGTGTTTTTAATAAACAGTTGCAGCAGCCTGGTATCTGCGACTGCCAACAGCTCAAAGAGCAAGTCTTATCACCATCGGCAGCGTACCTTCTCCCGAAGTTACGGTACCATTTTGCCTAGTTCCTTCAGCAGAGTTCTCTCAAGCGCCTTGGTATTCTCTACCTGACCACCTGTGTCGGTTTCGGGTACGATTTCTTTATGACTATCGCTTAGAAGCTTTTCCTGGAAGCATGGTATTTGCCACTTCGCTAGTAAACCTAGCTTGCTATCAGATCTCAGTAATAGCCTAGCGGATTTGCCTACTAAGCCTACCTACATCCTTCCACCTGGACAACCAACGCCAGGCTGACATAACCTTCTCCGTCCCTCCATCGCATCATAAACAAGTATCGGAATATTAACCGATTTCCCATCGACTACGCCTTTCGGCCTCGCCTTAGGGGTCGACTCACCCAGCCCCGATTAACGTTGGACTGGAACCCTTGGTCTTCCGGCGAACGGGCTTTTCACCCGTTTTGTCGTTACTCACGTCAGCATTCGCTCTTGTGATACCTCCAGCACACCTTACGATGCACCTTCACAGGCTTACACAACGCTCCCCTACCACTTAATTGAAACAATTAAATCCGCAGCTTCGGCTCCTAGTTTGAGCCCCGTTACATCTTCCGCGCAGGCCGACTCGACTAGTGAGCTATTACGCTTTCTTTAAAGGGTGGCTGCTTCTAAGCCAACCTCCTAGCTGTCTGTGCCTTCCCACATCGTTTCCCACTTAACTAGGAATTTGGGGCCTTAGCTGGCGGTCTGGGTTGTTTCCCTCTTGACGACGGACGTTAGCACCCGCCGTCTGTCTCCCGGATAGTACTCTTGGGTATTCGGAGTTTGCATCGGTTTGGTAAGTCGGGATGACCCCCTAGCCGAAACAGTGCTCTACCCCCCAAGGTATTCGTCCGAGGCGCTACCTAAATAGCTTTCGGGGAGAACCAGCTATCACCGAGTTTGATTAGCCTTTCACCCCTATCCACAAGTCATCCCCTACCTTTTCAACGGGAGTGGGTTCGGTCCTCCGGTGCCTGTTACGGCACTTTCAACCTGCTCATGGATAGATCACTCGGTTTCGGGTCTATACCCTGCAACTATGTCGCCCTATTAAGACTCGGTTTCCCTACGCCTCCCCTACACGGTTAAGCTTGCTACAGAATATAAGTCGCTGACCCATTATACAAAAGGTACGCCGTCACGGAACAAGTCCGCTCCGACTGCTTGTATGCACACGGTTTCAGGTTCTATTTCACTCCCCTAACAGGGGTTCTTTTCGCCTTTCCCTCACGGTACTGGTTCACTATCGGTCAGTCAGGAGTATTTAGCCTTGGAGGATGGTCCCCCCATCTTCAGACAGGATTTCTCGTGTCCCGCCCTACTTAATATGTCGCATTTGCAGTTTCGCATACAGGACTATCACCTACTATGGTTGGCTTTCCCACGCCATTTTGCTACTACAAGTTTGATCGGCTCCTCCCCGTTCGCTCGCCGCTACTTGGGGAATCTCTATTGATGTCTTTTCCTCGGGGTACTGAGATGTTTCACTTCTCCCGGTTTGCCTCTTATCCAAAGGATAAGATAACCAACTTAGGTTGGTTGGGTTTCCCCATTCAGAAATCGCCGGGTCACAGGATATTGCCACCTCACCGACGCTTATCGCAGGCTATCACGTCTTTCATCGCCTCTGACTGCCAAGGCATCCACCATGTGCACTTCATTACTTGACCATACAACCCCAAGTAGTCTTGGTGTTATAAGGGTAATGTGTAACGATTTACCTATGTTTACGCTTGATTCAGTTCTCTTTACTTTAAGTAAGTACATTTTGGGGTGTACTTACTATGGTAATTTATTTGTTGGAATTAAATAAATTACCCAGACTCATAATCATGTTGTTAAATAATGTTCATAAACTTCGTCAGCTTATAAGATGTTTTTATGCTTTATATTAAAGCATAAAGAAGAAATCTTATCAAGATTGCTTTTTTATGTTTTAATATGGTGGAGTTAAGGAGAGTCGAACTCCTGACCTCCTGCGTGCAAGGCAGGCGCTCTACCAACTGAGCTATAACCCCATTTAAATGGTGGGTCTAATAAGACTTGAACTTATGACCCCCGCGTTATCAACACGGTGCTCTAACCAACTGAGCTATAGACCCGTTTTAAACATCTTACTAAAGAACAACTTGTTGTGGATTCTTACCAATCAGATAATCTCGTTAAGGAGGTGATCCAGCCGCAGGTTCCCCTACGGCTACCTTGTTACGACTTCACCCCAGTCATCGACCCCACCGTGGTGATCGCCCTCTTGCGTTAGGCTAACCACTTCTGGTGAGATCAACTCCCATGGTGTGACGGGCGGTGTGTACAAGGCCCGGGAACGTATTCACCGCAGCATTCTGATCTGCGATTACTAGCGATTCCGACTTCATGGAGTCGAGTTGCAGACTCCAATCCGGACTACGATTGGCTTTTTGAGATTAGCATCACATCGCTGTGTAGCAACCCTTTGTACCAACCATTGTAGCACGTGTGTAGCCCTGGTCGTAAGGGCCATGATGACTTGACGTCGTCCCCGCCTTCCTCCAGTTTGTCACTGGCAGTATCCTTAGAGTTCCCACCCGAGGTGCTGGTAACTAAGGAAAAGGGTTGCGCTCGTTGCGGGACTTAACCCAACATCTCACGACACGAGCTGACGACAGCCATGCAGCACCTGTATTCTAATTCCCGAAGGCACTCTCGCATCTCTGCAAGATTCTAGATATGTCAAGACCAGGTAAGGTTCTTCGCGTTGCATCGAATTAAACCACATGCTCCACCGCTTGTGCGGGCCCCCGTCAATTCATTTGAGTTTTAACCTTGCGGCCGTACTCCCCAGGCGGTCTACTTATTGCGTTAACTGCGTCACTAAGTCTTCAAGAGACCCAACGACTGGTAGACATCGTTTACGGCGTGGACTACCAGGGTATCTAATCCTGTTTGCTACCCACGCTTTCGCACCTCAGTGTCAGTATGATGCCAGGAAGCTGCCTTCGCCATCGGTATTCCTCCAGATCTCTACGCATTTCACCGCTACACCTGGAATTCTACTTCCCTCTCACCTACTCTAGTTATCCAGTATCAGATGCAGTTCCCAGGTTAAGCCCGGGGCTTTCACATCTGACTTAAATAACCACCTACGCGCGCTTTACGCCCAGTAATTCCGATTAACGCTTGCACCCTCTGTATTACCGCGGCTGCTGGCACAGAGTTAGCCGGTGCTTATTCTGTGGGTAACGTCAGGGCTAATGGGTATTAACCACTAGCTTTTCCTCCCCACTTAAAGTGCTTTACAACCAAAAGGCCTTCTTCACACACGCGGCATGGCTGGATCAGGCTTTCGCCCATTGTCCAATATTCCCCACTGCTGCCTCCCGTAGGAGTCTGGGCCGTGTCTCAGTCCCAGTGTGGCTGATCATCCTCTCAGACCAGCTACAGATCGTCGCCTTGGTAGGCCTTTACCCCACCAACTAGCTAATCCGACTTAGGCTCATCTAATAGCGAGAGCTTACGCCCCCTTTCACCCGTAGGTCGTATGCGGTATTAGCTATCCTTTCGGATAGTTATCCCCCACTACTAGGCAGATTCCTAAGCATTACTCACCCGTTCGCCACTAGGTATCAGGAGCAAGCTCCCTAACCTCGTTCGACTTGCATGTGTTAAGCCTGCCGCCAGCGTTCAATCTGAGCCATGATCAAACTCTTCAGTTTAATCTTGTTTTGCCTACTTGATATTTACTTAAAAAGTAAAATAAAAAGTTAGGACTTTTTATTTGGCTCATTTATTATTACTAGCAAAATTTGCTCATCGTGTAAATGAATTAACTTTGAGTATTTTTACTGTACTTAATAAATGATAATATATATTATCGATTATCTTGTATTCGTAAAAATCCACACAAGTTGTTCTTTAGATTTGATTTTAAATAGTTTGAAGTTAAGCTATCGTCTAGCGTTTAACTTAGGTCGCCTATTATATAGGCTTTAAATCTTTTGTCAAGCATTTTTTGCAAAATTTTCAAAAATTTTTTATTTTAAAACTTTTGAAGTTTGCAAGCAAACAATATTTGGTTATTTACTGTTAAGTAAATAGCTAAGTTATTGATTTAAAAGCAGTTTTTTGTTTGCTGCTCTGCTTGAGTGGTGCGTATTATAGGGGGTAATATTTCACTTGTAAAGTGGTTTTTTTGGGGAAATGGGAGAAAGTTTGTAGGTTGTTGATTTTGTTTGGGTTTTTATTTTGATATTTTACTTGTAAGCCACCCCATATTTTGCTATCCTAGCATTATATTCATACCAAAAGGACTTGCCAATGCAAATCACATCTTATTTTTGCTCACATATTTGGACTTATCCAAAATAGTTTTTGGAAAGTTTTGTATGAGATGCAACCTATTATTTACCCCCAGTTTCATAGCAAGTCTTCTTTTTGTCGGCACAGCACAGCTTATTGTTGCATCATCAACCTATTTTATTGCCACTCTCGCCAAAAGTGTCACAGATGGCACTTTATCCATACCTCATCTTGTTGGCTTTGTCGCATCTTTAACACTTGTCTTAATACCACTTTATTTTGCCAGTATATTCTTAGAAAAAGCCAAGTTTGATTCATTGACTTGGTATAATACCTTATTTGACAAGCATTTTTTGGGGAAATCTTGTCATTATAATAACCACGAATTAAAACAAACCGCAACTGCCATGCTTGCCCAAGAAAGCAAACATACCATTGATGATAGCTTGCTTGGTGTTTTTGATATGGTAACACTGCTGCTTAATGTTGGGTTTAATCTTATTGTGATTGCTTGGATGTTAGATGGATGGATTTTGGTAGGTTATGGCGTAGGTATGATATTTGCCATAAGTGCTGTGCATTTGTTTAGAAATAAACTTAGCAATCTTGCCAAAACCGCTCAGGCATCTCGGCTTGTGCTGATGTCAGGACTGTCAAAGGTGTGGGACAATGTGATTATTTTTAATAAATACAATTACTTACGCCATAACCAAACTTTAATAAATAAACTTAATCAAGCCAAAACCGACAGCATACACGCCAAATCCATGCGGCATTTTAGTAGTAATGTAGGCATGCTTATTTTACTTGGGTGTGTACTGACAGCAAGTGGCGTGTTATTTTGGCAAAATCAGGCAGATGTGGCGATGCTTGCCATGCTTGTTGCGACCCTGCCACGCCAAATTCAAATGCTACAAATGAGCCATGAGCTTATCAGCTATCGGGCAGAAATCAGCACGCTTATGGCTCGACTTGATGGGTTGATTGAACTGTTTGACACACCCAACGCCACACTTGATAAATACATCAAAAAAGACAAGATTTTTATTAAACAGACCAATCAAGTCTTTGATTTTGACGACTTTATAAAAAATCCGCCCAGCACAGGACGCATTACCCTAGTTGGCGATAACGGCGTGGGCAAATCCTGCGTGCTTTTAGCTTTAAAGGAAAGGCTTGACAAGCGTGCTTATTATTTACCCGCCAAGCATGAGTTGATTTTTGACAACCTTGATGGTTCAACAGGACAGCGGACTATCCGTGAAATTGATGAGCTAACAAGTGATGACACACCCATATTACTTCTTGATGAATGGGACGCTAATTTGGACAGCGTGAACACAAAGATGATTCATTCCAAATTGGATAAAATCAGTCAAACAAAGCTTGTGGTCGAAGTTCGTCACTAGTTTGAACTTATGGCTTGTTTAATCAACCTAGCCAAATCCATCACATCATCAGGTGTGGTGTCAAAACTACACATCAAGCGACACACGCCCTCTTGCCAATCATAAAAAGCATAATGTTGGCGAACTTGGTCTGCTGTATTTTTAGGCAGGTGCACAAAAACCGCATTGGATTCTACTTTATATAATATAGGTACACCAATGACATTTAATTCATCTGCCAACAACTGTGCCATCTGATTGGCGTGTGTACTCAGCGTGCGATACAAATCTTTTTCAAGCATACACACCAGCTGTGCAGAGATGAAACGCATTTTTGACGCTGTTTGCATATTCATCTTACGCAAAAACTTCATCTGGTCGCCCAACACGCCTTTTACATCAATCAAACATTCGCCAAACATCAGACCATTTTTTGTACCGCCAAGCGATACCATATCCACGCCTGCCTTAGTAATCATTTCTTTAAAATTGGTTTGCAAAAAACTCACGGCATTAGACAATCTGGCACCATCAACAAATAATTTCATACCATAGTAGTGAGCCGTATCTGCAATCTTGGCAATCTCATCAATGGTGTAGCAAGTGCCACATTCTGTGGTCTGACTGATATAGACAACGGCTGGCTGGGGACGGTGTTCGCTACCAAAACCATGTGCTTGGGTCTGAATCAGCTCTGGGGTCAGTTTGCCATCTGGCGTGGGTATCGTCCATAGCTTAAACCCACCAACCGCTTGCGGTGCATTGCTTTCGTCTTGGTTAATATGTGCAGATTCGGCACAAATGACCGAACCAAATCTGGGCATCAAACTTTGTAAGCCCAAAACATTCGCCCCTGTGCCATTAAACACAGGATAGCCAACCGCTTGCTTGCCAAAATGCTCACTGATTAACACATCAAGCCTTGCTGTGTATTCATCATAGCCGTAGGCGGCAGTATGCCCAACATTGGCATTCATCAATGCTTGCATAATCTCTGGGTGAACCCCTGAATAATTATCAGAAGCAAAATGCTTTTTTGTTAGATTTGTTTGCATAAACCACCTTTTTAATTAAAACCGTATGAATTAGCAGTCACATCAATGCGCACGCTTTTGACGCAAGACAAAGATTGCAATGATTTAGTATTGTATGTTGTTTCACGGTTTTTGTCTATGGAATTGATGATGATTGTGATTATTATGATTATTTTATCAAGCCCATCAAAGACAAATGATGTCAGCTTTTATCAAATTTTGGCAAAGATTGCACAAATCACGCATTTAAAGGCGGTTGAATGTGCGATTTATGATGTTATTGCAAGAAAATTTTGTTATAATTTGAAGTTTTTAGCTAATCTGATTTTTTTATTTTAAATTAAGGCAATATTATGGTCGCAATCACTCTACCTGATGGTAGCATCAGAGAATTTGACAAAACAACCACCGTGATGGAAATCGCCCAAAACATCGGTGCAGGCTTAGCAAAAGCCACCATCGCAGGGCGTGTCAATGGCAAACTTGTGGACGCTTGCGACCCCATCACCACAGACGCCACCGTCTCTATCATCACCGCCAAAGACAAAGAAGGTGTCGAAATCATTCGCCATTCCTGTGCTCATCTTCTAGGTCATGCGGTCAAACAACTGTACCCAGAAGTAAAAATGGTCATCGGTCCTGTCATCGAAGATGGCTTTTATTATGACATTTACAGCCCTCGCCCATTTACACCAGAGGACATGAAAGCCATCGAAGAGCGTATGAAACAGCTCATCGACCAAGACTATGATGTCATCAAAAAAATGACTCCAAGAGATGAGGTGATTGCTACTTTTAAAGCTCGTGGCGAAGATTATAAGCTGCGTTTGATTGATGATATGCCTGATGAGACACACATGGGTCTGTACTATCATCAAGAATACATCGATATGTGTCGTGGTCCGCATGTGCCAAACACTCGTTTCCTAAAAGCATTTCAACTGACCAAAATGAGCGGTGCTTACTGGCGAGGAGACGCCAAAAACGAACAACTACAACGCATCTATGGCACAGCATGGGCAGACAAAAAAGAGCTTAAAGCCTATATCCAACGCATCGAAGAAGCCGAAAAACGAGACCACCGCAAAATTGGTAAGGCTCTAAACCTATTCCATCTACAAGAACAAGCCCCTGGCATGGTGTTTTGGCACCCTAATGGTTGGACGATTTATCAAGTGCTTGAACAATACATGCGAAAAGTCCAACAAGAAAACGGCTATCTTGAAATCAAAACGCCACAAATCGTGGACAGAAGCCTATGGGAAAAATCTGGACACTGGGAAAACTATGCTGAAAATATGTTTACCACCAGCTCAGAAAACCGTGACTATGCCATCAAGCCAATGAACTGCCCTTGCCATGTGCAAGTATTCAATCAAGGGCTAAAATCCTATCGTGATTTGCCTCTTCGTTTGGCAGAATTTGGTTCATGTCATCGCAATGAGCCATCAGGTGCGTTGCATGGCATCATGCGTGTGCGTGGCTTTGTACAGGACGATGCACACATTTTTTGTACACACGCCCAAATCCGTGATGAAGCCCAAGCATTCATCAAGCTAACTCTTGATGTTTATAAAGACTTTGGCTTTACCGACATTGTGATGAAGCTGTCCACTCGCCCCGAAAAACGAGTCGGTGCTGACCATCTTTGGGACGATGCCGAAAAAGCTTTGGCTGATGCCTTAGACACCGCAGGTCTTGCTTGGGAATTGCAAGAAGGCGAAGGTGCATTTTATGGTCCAAAAATTGAATTTAGTCTAAAAGACTGCTTGGGTCGTATGTGGCAATGTGGTACTTTGCAACTAGATTTTAACCTGCCAGAACGCCTAGACGCTGATTTTATCAACGAAAATGGCGACAAAGAACGCCCTGTAATGTTGCACCGTGCGATTTTGGGCTCATTTGAACGCTTCATTGGTATCTTGATTGAGCAATACGCAGGTCTATTCCCTGCTTGGCTTGCTCCAACCCAAGCTGTGGTGATGAACATTACTGACAAGCAGGCTGATGCTTGTGAAGAAGTGGTCGCCACCCTAAAAGCCAAAGGATTTAGAGTCATCAGCGATTTGCGTAACGAAAAAATCGGCTTTAAAATCCGTGAACGCACCCTTGAACGCATTCCTTTCATGCTGGTGCTTGGCGATAAAGAAGTGGAAACAGGCACAGTCAATGTGCGTACTCGTGAGGGCGAAAACTTAGGCAGTATGCCACTGGATGACTTTATGGCTATCCTACAAAAAGCCATCGACAAAAAAGGTCAAGTTGAACAAAAAGCAGAATAATCTGCCAACTCCATCAAAAAAAACGCCAATCAACTCGGTTGGCGTTTTTTTTATTTTTTTAAATTATCCAAAGAGAGACTTTTTTTAATAATTTGCGATAGAATACAAGCAATCATTCTAATTGGTTCAATTTTAGGACAAGCAAGTATGAAAAAAATCGCTTTGGCAACATTTGCCACTTTAGCTTTTAGTGTATCGGCTCACGCATCAGACCCTCATGCCGAATGCTATGTCGCCGACCCCACAGGAACACCCTTAAAATATCGCTCCGCCCCTTATGGCAAAGTACTTGGCACACTAAAAAATGGTACAAGACTTTTTATCATGAGCAAATACAATTATCAAAAAGATAAAAACGGAAAGCCTTGGGCTTATGTTGAAAAACCAGATGACCCATTTCACACAAATAGTAAGCATTTTGAAGGCTGGGTTTATCTAAAATACTTAAACTGCACCGTCTATCATTACTACCATTAAACTCTAAAAAATCCACTCAGTTGTGTAGGGTGGGCTTAGCCCACCGATTTAAGTATAAGCTATTGAATTTGTTGGGTTTTATTTCACAACCTAGGGCAGATTTTTATTTTTTAAATTATCCAAAGAGAGACTTTTTTTTTTTTTTAATAATTTGCGATAGAATACGACTTATCCCATTTATTAAAGGAAAAATAATGAAAACATTTAAAATTGCTTGTATTGCAAGCTTATTTTCATTAACCCTTGTTGGTACAGCCAATGCTTGCTATGTTGCCGACCCGACAGGCACGCCACTAAAATACCGTGCAGCCCCCTATGGCAAAGTGCTTGGCACTTTTAGAAATGGTACTTATTTAAGCATCTCTGGCTGGCAAACCGACCGCAACGGCAAAGCTTGGGTACAAGCCTACCACCCATACACTGGCAAATATTATGGTTGGGTATATTATAAATATCTTGCTTGCTAAAACCAATCTCATAATGGATTGATTGACCAAAGGTCAGCCCATCTCTTAATCCGCCCAAAAACACGGGGTGGATTTTTTTATTTTTAAAATTAGCCAAAGAAGGACTTTTTTTTTTTTTAATATTTTCAGATAGAATAATTACTCTAATTTCTTTTATGGATAGGTAAAAATTTATGAAAAAGTCCATCATCGCTCTACTTGCCACTCTTGCCATCAGCACTTCTGCTTATGCTGAGACCTGCAAAGTCACCGACCCGACAGGCACACCGTTAAACGCCAGAGCCACACCAAACGGTAAAATCATCGGCAAAGTCAGAAATGGCACAATGGTCTATATTGACAACTATGACTATGACCGCAAAGGTCGCCCTTGGGCATTGGTCTTTAATGCCAGAAACGGCAACTATATCGGCTGGGTATTTCGTGAATTCATCAGTTGCTACTAATTGATAGAGTTTGATAAAAAATCAAGTCAAATTGACTTGATTTTTTTCTGATGATGAAAATGTCATTCTTTGTGTCGCCATTGTTACACAAAAAACTTGCCCATGATAATGCTTTATGCCATAATAAAGTATATTGTTTCAACATTCTTATAAAAGGAATTATTATGCGTTCCCAGCAAGGTTTCACTTTGATTGAGCTGATGATTGTGATTGTCATCATTGGCGTGCTTGCCATGTTTGCCATTCCCCAATTTCAAAACCGCACTATCTCAGCCCAAGTCAATCGTGTGATTATGGAAACCAGTCAGCTGCGTACTGCGGTCGAGCTGTGTCAAGTTCAGGGAATTACCGAGACTGATAAATGTAGCGATACTAAAATCAGCAGCGAGCTTATCAAAGATGGCAATCCTGAAATCAGTCTGGATAAGGATTCGCCAAGTATTAAAGCAACTTTTGACCCAAACAATGCCGCCACCGCTCTACACGGCAAGCAAGTCATCTGGAAAAGGATTGCCGACAAAGGCTGGCAATGCACCACTGATGTGGAAGAAAAATACAGCATCAAAGGTTGTAACACAACACCTACCCCCACTGCACAATAATAGACATCTGTTATATTTAAGGAAGTTATCATGAGACAAGCCGTTTTTATTTTAGCAAGCATGGGTATTTTGGGTGGTTTGACAGCGTGCAGCTCGTCAGGATTGGATGCAGGACTGCACGTTCCGTATCATGCACCGCTCTTTTTAAATCAGACCAAGCAATCAGACTTAAATAAACTTAACATCAATGGCAAAACCATTGAGCTTGTACCAAGTAGTCATCTAAACCATCGTGATTTTTATATCGCTGATGACCGTGCTGTTGGTACATTTTTAAAGTATGCCCGATTTGGCTATGTCGATAATCATCTATTTACCAGCGGCATTAAAGCAAGCGACCTACCTACTTTTGGTACATTTGTTTATACAGGTCGTGCCATTCATCAACAAAACAACAAGCAAACCCAAGAATATGCTCGCTTTAATGTAGATTTTGGCAATAAAACCATCACAGGTGGTATCGGTCTTCGTGGAGAGATTCTGCCACTTCAAGCAAGGCTAGACCAAGATTCATTTAGTGGCACTAACAATGGTGTTAAAATGGAAGGTAAACTCTTTGGCTTGGGTGGTCTTGAAATGGCTGGCTACTACTATAATAGCAACGAATCTATCTCTGGTGCATTTGGGGCAGCACGATAAATTTGTGACAGTAGTCCAGATGATGTATCAAGTAAGATAGCGGTTTTGACATCAAATCAAAACCGCTATTTTTATCCCTAGATAGACCTTAAAAAAAACAGCTCAGCTTGGATTTGCTTGATATGCTACCAGCTTTTATCGCCCACCATCATCACAACACCCCAAGACCAATGCCAACCAGATATTCATGAATAAAAAAACACCACAATGATGGTGCTTTTTTTTATTTCTAAGATGATACTAGCTATCTAGCAATGCCTGTGCTTGTGCCAAATCCAGCGTTCCTTCATAAATAGCACGCCCTGTAATCGCCCCAAGCAGATACCCATCATAAGGCTTTAATGCTGCCAAATCATCGAGATTGGTTACTCCACCCGATGCAATGACAGGCAATCCGCTATATTTGGCAAGTTCAACCGTCTGCTCAATATTCACACCCTGCATCATGCCATCTTTGGCAATATCAGTATAAACAATGCTTGATACGCCAGCATCGGCAAATCGTTTGGCAAGCTCTGTTGCTTTCACATCGGTGACGGTTGCCCAGCCATGTGTCGCCACCATACCATCTTTGGCATCAATGCCCACAATGATATGTCCTGCAAACTCACGACAAGCCAACTCCACAAATTCTGGCTCTTCCACCGCCTTAGTACCAATGATGATATAACTTAGTCCTGCTGATAAATAATGCTCAATCGTGCTAAGACTACGCACCCCACCGCCCAACTGAATGGGTAGATTTGGGTGATTTTTGGCAATGGCTGTTACCACCTCTTTATGAACGGGCACGCCATCAAACGCCCCGTTCAAATCCACCAAATGCAAGCGTCTTGCCCCCTGTGCAATCCATCTATCTGCCATTGCCACAGGGTCATCGCCAAACACCGTATCATCTTCCATACGCCCTTGTTTTAGTCGGACGCATTTACCATCTTTTAGGTCAATCGCTGGAATGATTAGCATTGTTTTTTCCTTGTTTGTTTTCATTGTATGAATGGCTTGATGACATCATTGATTTTGAATGACTTGTTCTACCTGCTGCATTTTCTTGGCACGAGCTTCTGCACGCTTAGCAGCTTTTTTGGCACGGGCTTCGGCTCGTTTTGCCTTGCGTTCGGCTCGCTTGGCTTGTCGTTCAGCTTTTTTGGCGGCACGGTCGGCACGAGCTTGGGCTTTATCAGCTTTGATGGCAGACTTGTCAGCTTTGGCATCGGCTTTTTGTGATGAGATGACTGCTTTTTCGGCATCATCAACGATTTGTGCTTGCTCTTGGGTGCTGGCAATCGCTTTGGCAGCTTCCAACTTGGCAGGCAGCTGTGGAGTGGTTGTGGTACAGGCAGTCAATATCAATAAAATGGGTAAACTGGCTGCTGCTAAAATTTTTTGCATGATAAATTCCTTAAATCTGGCTGACAAATAAATCCAATGGTAGGGATATTATAACAAATTATCATAAAACACAACTTAGCAATCAAATAATTTATCCAGCTTAAACATACCAACACTTATCAGAAAATCACATATATGTGTCGTCATGTCAATTTACTGGATAAAAAATGCGTCAATAATGCGTTAATTATGTATTTTTTCATCTTTAATCATCAGATAACCCTATAATTTTCTTTGATTTTGGCGTATAATGAAAAGGTTTATCGTGTCAATTTGTTTTGTGCGTGTGATATGGGCAACACTTGCCAACTCGCCAAACAAAACACGAGCAATCCTTAGACAAAAATCAGCTTATTGCTCGCTCAATAAGCGAGCCATTAACTTGGATGTTTTAGGATAATTTGGTAGCCAGCCATTTGGCAAAGCCCCCAATTCGCTTTGTTGTGCTGGTGTGTTTTGGTCTTAATTTAAGTATTACGCTTATGATTACCATCAAAAAAGGCTTGGACTTACCGATTTCAGGTGAACCCACCAAGCAGATTAGCGAGCACACCCCAACTCAGGTTGCACTAATCGGCTACGATTATGTCGGTATGCGTCCAACAATGCATGTGAAGGAAGGTGACATTGTTCGCAAAGGACAAGTACTGTTCGAAGACAAAAAGCGTGCCGGTGTTCTATATACCGCACCTGTCAGCGGTCAAATCGTTGCCATCAATCGTGGCGAACGCCGTGTGTTTGAAAGCATCGTCATCGCCGTCAATTCATCGGCAAACGATGAAATTACCTTTAATGCCTATCGTCCAGAAGATTTGAGCGAGCTAGACCGCCAAACCGTCGTGGAACAATTGGTGCATTCAGGGGAGTGGACAGCGTTTCGCACCCGCCCATTTAGTCGCACGCCAGAGATTGATAGCGTACCAAGTGCCATCTTTGTAACCGTGACTGACACCAATCCTTTGGCAGTGGACCCTGCCAGCGTTTTGTTTGAAGAAATCGCTTCTTTTAATCACGGCTTGGCAGTGTTATCCACACTATCGCCAAAAACTTTCGTCTGCCACGGTGATGTTGCCCCAGAAAAAGTGAACAAAACCGCTGCTGGCAATGAAACAATTTATCAAGGCTTTACTGGTGTGCACCCAGCAGGCAACGCTGGCACACATATTCACTTTTTGCACCCACTGGCTCGTGGTACGACCGTTTGGACGATTGGCTATCAAGATGTCATTGCCATCGGTAAACTATTCACCACAGGTCAAATCCATACTGAGCGTCTGATTAGCTTGGCAGGCCCTGCGGTGCAAAACCCACGCCTAATTCGCACCATTCGTGGGGCAAATTTGCAAGAGCTTACCCAAAACGAACTTAAAGGCGATGATAATCGTGTGATTTCAGGTTCGGTGTTGTCAGGTCGTACGGCAGCTGGTACAGTGGCTTTCCTAGGTCGATTCCACAACCAAGTATCTGCTTTGGCAGAAGGTCGTGAGCGTCCAGCCCTGCACTTTTTGACCGCAGGTGCAAATCGCTTCTCAAAATTGCCAATTTATATTTCGCAATTTTTCAAAGGCAAAAAATACGACTTTACCACCAGCACCAACGGCTCACCTCGTGCGATGGTGCCGATTGGTCTGTACGAAACCGTCATGCCACAAGACTATCTGCCAACGCAGCTTTTGAGAGCCTTAATCATCGAAGACATCATCACCGCAGTAGAGCTGGGTGCGTTGGAGCTTGATGAAGAAGATTTGGCACTTTGTACCTTTGTGTCGCCTGGCAAATATGAATTTGGCGACATCTTGCGTGATAACTTGACCCGCATTGAGCAGGAAGGCTAACCATGAAGTTCATTCACAATATCTTTGACCGTATGGAGCCATCTTTTACCAAAGGTGGAAAATACGAGAAATACTATGCTGTCTTTGAGATGTTTGACACTTTCTTCCGTCAGCCATCTTCTCAAACTTATTCAGCCAGCCATGTGCGTGATGGCATCGACCTAAAACGCATCATGATTACCGTATGGCTATGTACTTTCCCTGTCATGTTTTGGGGTATGTACAATGTCGGTTTTCAGGCATTGACCGCCATTCAAACCATGGGCATCACGCCAGAGGGTTGGCGTACTGCCATCACAGGTTTGGCAGGTTATGACCCAAATAGTATCTGGGCATGCCTAGTTTATGGGGCAATGCAATTTTTACCTATTTACGCCGTTACTTTTGCGGTGGGTATTTTGTGGGAAATCATCTTTGCGGTGGTGCGTGGACATGAAGTCAATGAGGGTTTCTTTGTTACCTCAGTACTGTTTGCCCTATCACTGCCACCTGATATTCCGCTATGGCAAGTGGCACTTGGCATCAGCTTTGGTGTCGTGGTTGCCAAAGAAGTCTTTGGCGGTACAGGCAAAAACTTCCTAAACCCTGCCCTTGCAGGTCGTGCTTTCCTATATTTTGCCTACCCTGCCTATATGTCAGGCGATGCGGTATGGACAGCGGTTGATGGCTTCTCTGGTGCAACCCCGCTGGGTATGGCTGCTGTTGGCGTGAGTCCTGACCAGTTTGTCAATGCTTACAACCAAACCATCACTTGGACAGATGCTTTCTTGGGTAACATGCAAGGGGCGATTGGCGAAGTATCAACACTTGCCATCTTAATCGGTATGATTGGTCTGCTTTGGACTCGTATTGCCTCTTGGCGTGTGATTGCAGGCTCTGTCATCGGTCTTGTGGCAACTGCATTCATCTTCAACCTGATTGGTGGCGAAAACCCAATGATGAGCTTACCTGCTCACTGGCATTTGGTGATTGGTGGTTTCATGTTTGGTGCTGTATTCATGGCAACCGACCCAGTATCCGCCGCTCACACCAATGCAGGTCGCTGGGCTTATGGTCTGCTTATCGGCTTTATGACGGTCGTCATTCGTGTGGTAAACCCTGCATTCCCAGAGGGCATCATGCTTGCCATCTTGTTTGCCAACTTGTTCGCCCCATTGTTTGACTATTTTGTTACACAAGCCAACATCAAGCGTCAAAATGCACGGAGATTAAGCCATGTCAGCCAAAAATAGTAATGCAACCACCATGATGACCGCACTGGTGTTGTGCTTGGTCTGTTCAGTCATGGTATCGGCAGCAGCAATCAGCATGAAGCCCAAGCAAGACGAAAACATCTTGCTTGACCGCAACAAAAATATCCTGATGGCGGCAAATTTATTTGACCCTGCCAAAAATACCTCAGCAGATGCCCAAAAAATGTTCGAATCGGTTGAGATTAAATTGGTTAATACCAAAACAGGCACATTCGCCACCGATGAAGAACTAAACGCTGCTGGCATCAGCGATGTGGGTGCTTATGATGTCGCCAAGGCAAGTAAAGACCCAGCAACCAATATTGACTTGGGTTCAGATGACCCAGCCCAAATTGGTGCTTTGCCACAGTTTTTGAAAGTCTATGTCATCAATGATGACGCTGGCAAGCTCAAAAACATCGTTCTACCCATCAATGGTAATGGTCTATGGGGACAAATCTACGGATTTTTGACCCTAAAAAATGACATCAACACCATCGAAGGTATTTCGTTTTATCAGCACAAAGAAACCCCAGGTTTGGGGGCGTTAATCGAAACGCCAAAATGGCGTGCCTTATGGACCGATAAACAAGCCTACGATGGCGATAAAGTCATCACAGGCGTGGTCAAATCAGGCTCTCCAAAACCAAATCCAAACTATGTTGATGGCATCACAGGGGCAACTTTGACCAGTGCTGGTGTGAACAACATGATTCAGTTCTGGCTTGGCGAACGAGGCTACAAGCCATTCTTGGACAATTTAAGAAATGGTAAGGAGCAATAACATGGCGGACAATAAAAAAATTCTGTTCTCGCCCATCATCGGCAATAACCCGATTGCGGTGCAAGTCTTGGGTATTTGTTCAGCATTGGCGGTGACCATCAGCATCAAAAACGCTTTGGTCATGGGTATTGCTTTGACGCTAGTAACTGCTTTTTCTAGCTTTTTCATCTCGTTAATTCGTGAAAAAATCCCATCATCAATCCGTATCATTGTACAAATGGTCATCATTGCCTCGCTGGTGATTGTCGTGGACCAAGTGCTAAAAGCGGTGGTATATGATGTGAGTAAATCTCTGTCGGTATTCATCGGTCTAATCATCACCAACTGTATCGTGATGGGTCGTGCCGAAGCATTTGCCATGAGCAACCCACCTGTGCCAAGTTTCCTTGATGGTCTTGGTAACGGCTTGGGCTACTCATTGATGCTATTTTTGGTGGCGGTCGTTCGTGAACTGTTTGGCAATGGCTCTTTGTTTGACATTCAAATCCTACAAAAAGTCACCGATGGTGGCTGGTATGTGCCAAATGGTCTATTGCTGCTACCCCCATCAGCATTCTTTGTGATTGCCCTATTCATTGCCCTACTTCGCATGAAAAACAAACATCTACAAGAGCCAGCTGAATTTGTGATAAAACCACAATCAAAAGGCATGGGAGGTCACTAATGGAATTTGTCAATCTATTTATTACCTCAGTATTTATCCAAAATATGGCACTTGCCTACTTCTTTGGCATGTGTACCTTTATCGCTGTATCCAAAAAGGTCTCTACCGCATTGGGTCTAGGTATCGCCGTAACCTTCGTGATGGCAATCACCGTACCCCTAAACAATCTGCTTTACCAATACCTACTTAAAGATGGGGCATTGGCATGGGCAGGATTTGCCAATGTAGATTTGTCATTTTTGGGCTTTTTAAGCTACATCGCCTTGATTGCTGCTGTGGTGCAAGTCCTAGAAATGTTCATGGATAAGTTCATGCCAGCATTGTACAATGCACTGGGTATTTTCCTACCACTCATCACCGTAAACTGTGCCATCATGGGTGGCGTATTGTTCATGGTAGAGCGTGATTACAACTTTACTGAATCTATTGTCTATGGTTTTAGCTCAGGTTTAGGTTGGGCATTGGCAATCACTGCCATGGCTGGTATCCGTGAAAAACTCAAATATTCAGATGTGCCTGCTCCTTTGCGTGGCATTGGCATTACCTTTATTACCGCAGGACTGATGGCGTTAGGCTTTATGTCCTTTGGCGGTATGTCATTATAAGGAGTGAATAATGGATTTTGGTGTATTATTTGGTGGCGTCGGCATGTTTGTCGCCATCATCATGAGCTTGGTAGTCGTCATCTTGATGGCTCGTGCAAAGCTTGTAAACACTGGTAAAGTCAATATCAATATCAATGGCAATCCTGAAAACAGCATCAGCACCGAAGCTGGTGGCAAGCTATTACAAACCCTAGCAGGCGAAGGTATCTTCCTATCGTCTGCCTGTGGTGGCGGTGGCTCTTGTGGTCAATGTCGCTGTAAAGTTGTCTCTGGCGGTGGCGATATTCTACCGACCGAAGAAAGTCACTTTACCCAAGGTGAGATTCGTGATGGTATGCGTTTGGCTTGCCAAGTGGCTGTCAAACAAGACATGGAAATCGAGATTGACCCTGAATTCTTTGATGTGAAAAAATGGGAATGCGAAGTCATCTCTAATGACAATGTGGCAACCTTTATTAAGGAACTTACCCTAAAAATTCCAGAGGGCGAAGTCGTGCCATTCCGTGCTGGCGGCTATGTACAGCTAGAAGCACCACCGCACACCGTGCATTATAAAGACTTTGATATTGCCGAAGAGTATCACGAAGATTGGAATAATTTCAATCTATGGCAATACACTTCGACTGTTACCGAACCTGTGATTCGTGCCTATTCGATGGCGAACTACCCAGAAGAAAAAGGCATCATCAAGTTCAACATTCGTATCGCCAGCCCTCCACCTCGTGGCGGTGAGGGCATTCCTCCGGGCAAAATGTCATCGTATGTGTTTAGCCTAAAACCAGGCGATAAGATTACCGTATCAGGTCCTTATGGCGAATTCTTTGCCAAAGACACCAAAGCTGAAATGGTATTCATCGGTGGTGGTGCAGGTATGGCACCAATGCGTTCACACATCTTTGACCAGCTAAAACGCCTAAACTCTGACCGTAAAATCAGTTTTTGGTATGGTGCTAGAAGTAAGCGTGAAATGTTCTATGTGGAAGATTATGATGGGCTTGCCGCAGAGTTTCCAAACTTTGAATGGCATGTCGCACTGTCTGACCCGCAGCCAGAGGACAACTGGGACGGTTACACAGGGTTCATTCACAATGTGTTGTATGAAAACTATCTAAAAGACCACCCAGCACCAGAAGACTGTGAGTTCTATATGTGTGGACCTCCTGTCATGAATGCTGCCGTCATCTCTATGCTCAAATCATTGGGCGTTGAAGATGAAAACATCTTGCTTGATGACTTTGGCGGTTGATAACAAAATCCCCTGCAATAGCTGCGGGGGATTTTTTATTGACCATACAATATTGCTCATAGTCAGTCATCAAAAAGCTCTCCCTGCCCAACAATCTTTGGCGTTTTTACCACAAAACCATAAGCGGACAATTTTTCTTTCAATATCATAATATTATAAAAAGAATGGGCGTTGGTCGTATTTTGAAAATAAATAAACAGCTCATCAAAATTGGCACGATGGCTAAAAATCTCATCAGCGATTTTGGCAAGTTCAGCGTCCGTATAACGATAATCGTGTCGCTCTTTAGCACTCTCTTTTTCCCACCAGTCGCCACGCCGTCCGTGTAGCCGATAATAGGCAGTGCGAGTATTCGCCCAAAAAGATGTGTTTGGCAGTCCGATGTTTTTGGGATAATCGGCATTGACCCAAATTAGATTGGGCGTTTTGGCAAAATGGGTAAAGACAGGCGTGATGTGCCAACTGGGGTGGCGAAATTCTATGGCAAGTTGCCAACCTTCAAACCATTTTACCACTTCGCCCAGATAGTGGCGATTGGCGGTTGTGCGTTCAAAACTGTGGGGAAACTGCAATAATAAGGGGGCTAAATACTCGCCAAAAGGCGTTAATATACCCAAAAAATCTTGGGCAGTCTTAGCGGTGGCGGTGCAAGTATGGCTAAATGTTTGGTGCAGTTTTAGGCTAAATTTCAGCCGTCCATTTGCTTTATTTATCATACCTTGTACAGTTTTAATACCAATAGGAGCGTGAAATGAGCTGTTAATCTCCACACAGTCATAATGATTGGCATAGTGATGCAAAAACTCGCTTGCCTTTGCACCGTGTGGGTAAAGCGTGCCAATCAAATCGGTATCACTGTACCCACCTGTGCCAATATAGATGGTTGATTTCATTGATGATTTATATTAAATTCATTTTAAAATAATACCAAAATTACCATTAACCGTAGGGGCGAATTGCCATTCGCCCCTACAAATCACAGCAAAATCAATCAATCGGCGGTGTATAAACCCCATTTTTAATATCATCTTTAATCCGCTCTGCCTCTGCCAAGACTTGACCAAGCAAGGCTTTGACATTATCAAGCGTGGCAATGGGGCTTAGGGTGGTCATTTTTAAAGACTGCACATTTTGACGACTGTCAATCACCCGAGTTACGCCAATATTCGCCTCGCCTTTGGCAAACAGCTCATCAGCAACATTTTGGTTCAAATTATCCACAAACTCAGCTGGATAATCTTTTGGCACAACACGAAACAGCACGCTGGCAAACTGTGGCTCAACCAAAAGCTCCAAACCGTCCGTTGCACGGATATAATCCGCCACCTCACGAGTTAAGGTTACACCGTGGTCAATCATTGAGCCGTATAGCTCTTCGCCCAACGCCTCGATGGTAAACCAAAGTTTCAAAGCATCAAATCGGCGAGTGGTCTGCAAAGATTTGGATACAAGGTTTGGCACGCCGTGTTCTTCGTCATAGGCAGAGTTTAGATACTCGGCTTCATAGTGCATAAAGCGGTAGTTTTGCTCATCTTTTAACAAAAACGCACCGCACGAGATACTTTGGAAAAAGTGCTTATGAAAATCAAGCGTAACCGAATCCGACAGCTCAATGCCATCAAGCATATCACGATATTCATTGGACAATAGCAACGCTCCGCCCCACGCCGCATCAATGTGTAGCCACGCACCATAGTCATCGCACAGCTTGCGGATTGCCTTGATGTCGTCAATCGCCCCTGCGTCTGTCGTGCCAGCCGTTGCCACCACGCACGCCACGATTTTGCCATCTGCCTGTAAGTCTGCCATAATCTGTGCAAGGGCTTTGGTATCCATCTGGGCATTGTCATTGACAGGCACAGTAACCACCGATTGAAAGCCCATACCCATCATCGCCATATTTTTTTGTACGGAGAAGTGGGCGTTTTCAGAGCAAAGCACTTTGACTTTTTGCATCGCATCGGCAGGAATGCCATCTTTTTGAACCGACCATTCTTTGCCGTCTGTATTTGTCCAATTTTTGGCAATACACCAATCACGAGCCAGCAAAACGCCCATCAAATTGGACTGTGTGCCACCAGAAGTAAACACCCCTGCCGTGCCAGCGCCATAGCCTGTTTTTTGGCGTAGGTAGTCAATGAGCTGTACTTCCATCAATGAGCCTGCTGGCGACTGGTCCCACGAGTCCATAGACTGATTGGTGGCGTTAATCAAAACTTCGGCAATCTGTGAAGTTACCATCGTGGGGCAATGCAAATGGGCGAGCGAATGGGGGTGATGAACCTTTAAACTTTTGTTTAAAAACAGCTTAACAAGGCGGTCAAGCGACTGATGTACGCCCAAGCCGTCTTTACTGGGGTTAAAGGCGATTTGTGAGCGAAGCTCTTTAATGCTACCGCCTGTGTACATTTTGTCTTCTTTTAGCCAGTTTGAGACGGCTTGTACCGCTTGGTTCATCGCCGTTTGGTAGTCGGCGATGGATTGTTCGTCATTGCAAAATAGGGCTTGTTTGTGTTTGGATAGGGTTGTCATAGCATATTCCCAAAAAGAAAAATTAGCTCATTATAGCACAGCTTTTTATAATCATTCGAAGCACGACCAAATTTTACCCAACTATCTGATAATTTCACTTAATTTTTCCACCACCTCATAATCCACCGTATTGATTGTCTCAAAATGCCTTTTAGCACAGGCGATTTTTAATTGCTCAGCGTGCGATAATTTATCTAGTACAACGCCATCTTGCACCGATTTTTTGCCTGTATTCTTGGTTTCGGCAATAAAATAAACCTGCTCACCATTTTTATTAATGACAACCGCCCAATCAGGATTATAATTACCGATTGGCGTAGGAATTTTAAACTTTTTGGGCAATTTAAAATAAAACGCCACTTGCTCATCATAATTTTCACAATCGGTTGCAAATTGATGTTCAGTTTTTGAATCCAAATCCAATACGCCATTATAAATGGTCTTTTGCATTTTACTTATATCAAAAGTATAATCATTGGTATAAATTTGATAAGTTTCAAATAGATTTTGTTCATAGATTTCATCTAATTTTTGATAATAAATGCCGTTTTTCATTAAATCGTGCAATTCATTATTGATGAGTTCTGCCACAATTTCAATAAAGCGTTGTGGATTATTTTTAATTTCATTAATTCTACCAGAGTGTTTTAAAATATCTACCAAAGTTTGGCGAGTGAGTCCTGTTTTTTCTTGCAATGCTTTTAAAATATCTGGTATGGCAAATTGTTTATCCAAATAATGGTTATTTGAATAAATTTCTTCTGCTTGCACGCCCTCATTATTTTGGATTAGGCGTGCTTTTTTAATTTCAATTTTGGGTTTTACAATCACTGGCATTTGATTTAATGCTTGGCTTGCCATTTTAATAAGCTCATTACTATCAAAATGAACACAATATTTGGTTTTTTGGCGGATACGCTGCCAAATTTCTTTAAACAATGGGTCAGTAAAGGCATCAAAACGATAAGTTACCGTACGCTCATTTTTAGCATTTTTAATATTGGATTTTTCAAATTTAATACCACAATCATCAATATATTCTTGTTGCAAACCACTGGCAAATTGTTCATAACTTTCATTAGGAATAATGGTTAGAATATTGATTTTTTCATCATAAATCCGCTCGCCTTGCTGATTGACAGGTAAACGAAGTCCACGCCCTATTTCTTGGCGTTTTTTTATTGTGGAAGTGGTTTCATTTAAAGTGCAAATCTGAAAAACATTGGGATTATCCCAACCTTCTTTTAATGCCGAATGACTAAAAATAAATCGCACAGGCTCATCAAGTGACAATAACCGTTCTTTATCTTTCATAATCAATTCATAAGCATCATTATCATCTTTGGTTGTGCCGTTACTATTTTTGGCATTGCCTTTTTTATCTTGGCTAAAATAGCCATTATGTACGCCATTTGCTGATTGTTTGGTTTCTAATTGATACAATTCTTCAAACCATTGATAAAACTTGCCAATTTCGCCTTGTGCATTGGTGCGATAATTTTCCACTTTATCAATAAAAAAGAGTGATAATACTTTAATGCCTAATGGATTTAATTGTTTTTCTCTTTTTAAATGCTCTTGAATGGTGGCGTGAATTTGTTGTTTCATAATATCGTCTTTTAGATAATCTAAATTCACACCTGTTTGTATTTGAATACCATTTGTAAATTTAATAGATTGATATTCCATATCCATACCATCAACAATATAGCCTTGATAATTTGGATTTTGCTTGGATTTTTCATATAAATCATCGCCCATTTTAATGTTAATGGCTTTTCTTTTTAATTGCGATTTTTCATTAACATCAATAAGTATTTTTGCTTTTAAACTGCCTTTATTTGTTACTTCTTTTAATTCAATAAAAGCACTATTTTTATCATCAGATTTTACCGAATTGACGACAATTTGTTTGACCAAATTCTTTTCAAATGCTTGTACAGGATTTAGGCTATATACTTTATTGATGATTTCTTTATGCGTTGCTGAATAACCAACTGTAAATAAAGGATTTAAATTATTAATGGCATTTTTGCGTTTATCACTGCTGATATTTTGTGGTTCATCAATAATAATGATTGGGTTTGTTGCTTGAATTAAATCCATTAACAAGCCATTTTCTCGCTCTTGATTGATGATATTACTTTCTTTTTCAAAGGACTGAATATTCATCACCAAAATTTCAATATGAGTGCTTGTTGCAAAATGTTTTAATACATTGGTTTTTTGACCGCTATATTCGCCATAATGATAAATGGGCGAATGAAACTCATCTTTAAAATAGTCTTTTGTGCTATTTAAAGTTTGTAATACCCCTTCACGAATGGCAACGCTTGGCACAACGATGATAAATTTACGCCAGCCATAGCGTTTATTCAGTTCAAAAATGGTATTAAGATAGACAAAAGTTTTGCCTGTACCTGTTTCCATTTCTACGCTAAAATATAAATTATCCAGTTTATCAGATAGAGTAAGATGATTTTGACTTTGAATATTTTTTAAATTGTTAAAAATATCATCATTAGATAATAAAAGTTCATTGGCAATCACACGCACACTGTCTTTATCTGATAAGCTAAAATCATCTTGATGATGAGTTATTTCACCTTGAAATAAACCCACGATACTATCAATCGCCTGTTTTTGATAATCTAGGTGTTCATATTTGAGCTTCATTTTTATTTTTCCCTATTAAATACTTTCAAAATATAGACCTGCGTCTTTAAATTGTAAAATAACATTGGACTTTTCGCTGTCATTTAAAAAGGCTTTATCCAATACAACGGTTTTGCTTGGTTTTTTGGCAATAATGGCATTAAACTCATCTTGGGATAATGAATTTAGCACAATGGCATAAGTTTTATTATCACAATTTAGCCAATAAACACCATTATCAAATTTAATATCCGCCGTTAGTTTTAAACCCATTTTTAATAGCAATTCATAGACAACATCTAGTTCATTGGCATTATCTTTTAAGGGGTCAATATACATTTCTAATTGCTTGGCAATATCGTCATCGTCAATTTGCCACGCTTTAAAATTACTCTGGCTTAATTTAAAAACTTTAAAGCCTGTATCCAATTTTTTATTAGGATTTTTTTCTTTAATTTTTGCCCCTGCACGGCGAATGCGTTCTTTGGATATTTCTGCAATATTGGTTGGCAAATTATTTTCAATACAGAAATTATAAGCGTTTTTATCAGCTTCTTTTTCTTTATCTTCTGACAAATTAGGATTGATAATTTGTGGAAGTTGAATGCAAATAAAATTTAAATTGATATTTTTTTCATAGCTTAAATTCATAATTGCTTGTGCTGTCGTTCCACTACCAGAAAAAAAGTCTAATGCAATATCATTTTCTTCTAAAATTAAATTCCCCAAAAATTTAATAAGGTCACTAGGCTTTGGATAGTTAAAAACCTTAGAACCGAATAATGATATAATTTCATCAGTTCCGTTTTTTGTACTTCCAACATCAGATAAAACTGTTGGTGGATTAATTACACTTCTATCTTTTTCGTAACGTAAAATACCATTTTGATTAAAATAAAAACCTAAAACCTTTTGTCCTTTTGTATCAAAAGTTTCTAAACCTTGAAACCAACTTTGCATTTGGCTTTTTTGTGCGTATCCCGCACTTAGAGTTACTGGATGTAATAGTTTACCATTTCTAGCAATCATACGACCGCTAACCAAAGTTGTTTTTTCAGAGCCTCCCCAACTACCAGTTAATTCCGCCCCATCAGGAGCGTCCCATCTTGTGCCTGCTGGGAAGTAAAATTCACTTGCAGGATTTTTTGCTGAAATTTTCTTTAAAGCAGAATGCTCAATAATTCCCTCTCCTCCTGAAAAATTTGCAACATTTGATTTGTTTTTAAAATAAACTAAGATATTTTCGTGAGCTCTAACAAAATGACCTGCTTGTGTTCCTGTTCCTAATGACCAAATTAAACTTGCGACAAAATTCTCTCCCCCAAATATCTCATCACACAATAATTTTAATTGTGCCTGTTCATTATCATCAATACTAATAAATATCACCCCATCATCAGCTAATAGCGTGCGTGCCAAATGTAGGCGTGGCAACATCATAGATAGCCAGTTGGAATGATAATAGCCATTGTCTTTGCTGTTTTTCTTAAAGGATTTTAATAATTGACCGTTTATGTCTCTATCGCCTGTGGCAATGTCATAGTCTTTTTTGGATTGGCGAAAATCATCGTGATAAATAAAGTCATTGCCCGTATTATAAGGCGGGTCAATATAAATCATTTTGATTTTGCCTGCATAGGATTTTTGTAAGATTTTTAGGGCTTCTAGATTATCGCTTTCAATAAAAATATTTTGTGTAGTATCAAAATCCACACTTTCGGACGGACAAGGGGCTAGGGTGTTTTGAGTAGGGGCTTGTAGGGTTTGGTAGGCTTGGGTTTTGCCAGCCCAAGTTAGACCATAGCGTTCATTTTGGGCGATATGTTCGCCTAGTAGGGCTTTGAGTTTGTCTAGGTCTAGGGTGTGTTCGCTAAAAATTTCAGGCAGGATTTGACGAAGTTTGGTTAATTTTTCGCCAAAAAAGTCGGTATTATGGGCAGTTTTTAGGCTAGGTTGGTTGGTTGGTTGGTTGGTTGGTTGGTTGGTTGGTTGGTTGGTTGGTTGGTTGGTTGGTTGGTTGGTTGGTTGGTTGGTTGGTTGGTTGGTTGGTTGGTTGGTTGGTTGGTTGGTTGGTTGGTTGGTTGGTTGGTTGGTTGGTTGGTTCATTTTGCGGTCTTCCTATAAGATTGTCAAGTAATTTTTTTGTATTTTAACAATTTTTTTAATAAAAATAAAGACGCACCCACTGGCACGCCTTTATTTTAGGAGATGAATTAACCACGCACCGCTTTGACCGCTTGCTCTACCGCTTTGCCAAAGCGTTCAATGACAAGCTCACACTCTTCACGAGTAATCGTAATCGGGCAAAGCAGACGCACGACCGTACCGCCACGACCGCCCCTTTCAAGAAGTAGCTTATTATCAAAGCACGCCTTTTGAATGGCGACCGCAAGCTCCGCATCGGCAGGATATGAACCCATGTGGTCAGCAGGTTTTCGTTCGTCCACAATCTCAATGCCAGTCATCAGACCACGACCACGCACATTGCCAATACAAGGATAGGTTTTGGCAAGTTCGTTTAGTTTTTCACGCAAAAATTCGCCTTGAATACGAGCGTTTTCGGCAAGGTTGTTTTTGCTAATCTCTTCTAGCACATTGTAGCCTGCCGCCATCGCCAGCTGATTGCCACGGAAAGTGCCTGTATGCCCTGCTGGTAGCCACGCATCAAATTTTTTGTTAATCGCCAGCACACACAAAGGCAAACCACCGCCCACCGCCTTACTCATCACGACCACATCAGGGACGATGCCTGAATGTTCAAAGGCAAACATCTTGCCAGAGCGAGCAAAGCCTGCTTGCACTTCATCAAGGATAAGGACAATGTCGTGTTTGGCGGTAACTTCACGGATTTTTTGGAGCCATTTTTTGGGAGCAGGGACAACACCGCCTTCGCCTTGAATGGCTTCTAAGATAACGGCGGCAGGCTTGACCACGCCAGATTCTACATCTTCAATAAAGTTTTCAAAATAATAAGTCAAAGCGTCCACGCCTGCTTCACCGCCCAATCCAAGCGGGCAACGGTATTCGTGCGGATAAGGCATAAACTGCACGCCTGCCATCAGATTGCCCACCTTTTCTTTGGCGGAAAGGTTACCTGTCATCGCCAAAGAGCCGTGCGTCATACCGTGATAACCGCCAGAGAACGCAATGACATTGTCTCGTCCTGTGTAGGTCTTGGCAAGTTTGATGGCGGCTTCTGTGCCGTCTGCCCCTGTTGGGCCACAAAATTGCAAAATGAAGTTTTCTGGGAAAAACGACAATAATTTTTCGGTAAAGGCATCTTTAATCGGTGTGGTAATGTCTAGGGTGTGCAGTGGCAAACCGCTGTCTAGCACATCTTTGATGGCGTTAATGGTGGCAGGATGATTATGTCCTAGTGCCAGTGTGCCAGCACCTGCCAAACAGTCTAGGTATTCATTGCCTTCCACATCAGTTACCCAGCACCCTTGTGCTTTGGCGATTGCTAATGGAAGTTTACGAGGATAACTACGAACATTGGACTCCATCGCATTTTGGCGATTTAAATAATATTCGTTGGTGGCATTTGGAACTGGATTAACAGGAGTATTCATATTAGGATACCTTTATAAAAAATTAAGTCTGGCTATCTTTTCCTTTGACTTAGGGTGGATAATAACAACTGAACGATGTTCAGCTTGCAAAAACGCTTTGCAAGACTGGGCATAATACACTTTTTTTAAAAAAATAAAAGCATTTTTTGGACGTATTTAAAGAAATTGATGATTTTTTTAGCATTGATGATTGATTTTTTATAAAAATTTTGTAACCAAATGGGTTGGTTTGGGATTTTTTATGCCAATTCTGTTAGAATATGGGGTTATTTTTGCCAAGATGAAAACTAAACACACCGTGAATATTAGCACTTTTTCAACCGCTCCCCTAAGAAACACCAAAATCCCCACCAGCGATCCACAAGCAGGGCTAAAACTGACCGAGATTTTTTATTCCTTGCAAGGCGAGGCGTTAAGTGCTGGACTGCCCACCATTTTTGTGCGATTGACAGGCTGTCCGCTGCGTTGTGTATATTGCGACACGACCTATTCCTTTACAGGCGGACAACGGTTTAGCATTGAGCAAATCATCAATGAAGTCGGTCGCTATCCTTGCAAACGCATCTGTATCACAGGCGGTGAACCACTTGCCCAGCCCAACGCCATCGCCTTAATGGAGCGACTGCTTTCCTTAGGCTATGAAATCTCGCTAGAAACAGCTGGGGCGTTGAGCGTGCAAAATGTACCCATTCAAGTATCCAAAGTGATGGATTTAAAAACCCCATCATCTGGCGAAGTGGATAAAAATTTATGGGAAAATATTGACTACCTAACCCCACACGACCAACTAAAAATCGTCATCGCTGACCGTGCTGATTATGACTGGGCGGTGGCGAAATTACACCAATATGAGCTGGATAAGAAAGTTGGCACAGTATGGTTTTCGCCAATGTTTGAGATTGATGAACGCAAATCCGATGTGCCAAGCATTGCTGTGCAACTGGCAGAATGGATTTTAGCAGACGCTCTACCCGTGCGTTATCAATTACAGCTGCACAAAATCATCTGGGCAGACGCTAAGGGCAAATAAAAAAGTAAGGATAGACGATGATTGCTTTGATGGAATATGTCCGTCCAGATGTGATGATTTATCTGCTGGATATGGTCGGCGTGGTGGCGTGTGCCATTGCTGCAACCACCCTTGCCATGCACAAACAATTTGACTTTTTTGGCTGTATTTTGGTCTCAATGGTCAATGCCATCGGAGGTGGTACTTTGCGTGATGTCATGCTAGACAGACACCCATTATTTTGGATGCAAGATTTGAATTATCTGCTGGTCATCACGGTTGCCTCTTTGCTGTGTCAGATGTTTTTTCACAAAATTGGACGCATTGATAATGCCCTAAAATTCTTTGACGCCATTGGCTTAGCAGCATTTAGCGTGATTGGTCTGACGGTGGCTTTATCATTTGAGGCACACCCTTTGATTGCTGTGATGATGGCGGTCTTAACCAGCATTGCTGGCGGTATCATGCGTGATATGATTTGCAACGAAATTCCAATGGTGCTACAAAAAGAGATTTATATTAGTGCCAGTATTTTTGGTTCCGCTTTGTATCTTGGCTTAGCACATTTTGCTGTGATTGATTGGATTAAAGAAACGGTAGCATTGATAAGCATATTTGGCGTGCGTATGCTGGCGGTAAAATTTGACTGGCATTTGCCTTCTATCCAATTAAAAAAGCCATCAGCCAATTAAAATAACCAAAAAGGAGCATTTTGTGTTTGGCATCACTGACCTAACCGCCTACTTGCTGGCGGTTGTGATGATTATTATTTTACCAGGTGTCAATAGCTTGTACTGTTTATCGGTGTCTGCCACGCACGGCAAAAAAGCAGGGGCAATGGCAGCGGCTGGTATCGTGTTTGGCGATAGTATCTTAATCCTTGCTACTGTACTGGGTGCAGGCACCATGCTAAAACTGTATCCTACGGTGTTTGAAATCATCAAACTGCTTGGCGGTCTGTATCTGGCGTATCTTGGCATTCGTCTGCTGATGGGTGTATATCAGCTCCATCGTAGCCCTCACAAATCGTCCAATCAGCCCAAACAAATTGGTCGTCAAAATTATTTTACCAAAGCCTTGACGCTTAGCCTAACCAACCCAAAAGCCATCTTATTCTTGCTGTCATTCTTTGTGCAATTTGTTGATACTAATTACCCCAAGCCCTATCTGACCTTTTTTATTTTGGCGATGATTTTGCAGTTCATCAGTATCAGCTATCTTGGCTTGCTGATTGTCGTGGGCAAAACGCTGGCGGATAAATTTGCCAATCGTCCAATCTGGTCAATGATTGGCATGAGTCTGATTGGCGTGCTGTTTTTGGGATTTGCGGTGAATATGTGGGCGAGTAAATTAAGCTGACCGTTTTATCATAAAAATGGGCAATCTTTTGCCCATTTTTTTAGCTTTATCATCATTGATTGGCTCTGGTTTATTTTCTTGACAACACCCTCAATACTCACACAAAATCCACAATCTGCAACACCGCCAAATCCTTGACAATCAGCTGCAAACTTTGATTGCCCTGCCATTCATTGATGTCCACCGCATACAAAATATGTATTTTGCTGGCACGATAATCCCAAACAGACGCATCATAATTAAACCAAATCGCATCAATCGGGTATTGCACACCTTTTTGTCTTAGGCTTAATTTTAGGTGTTTATCCCTAAGCACTCTGTGGTTTAATACCTCAAACTCACCATCAAAACTGGGCGGTGCAAAGCCATTGCCCCAAACGCTGATGTTTTTGAGCTGATGGGCAAAATGCAGACTAAATTCATCGGCAAATAGCTCGCCATCGGTGTATTTTTGTTCACAAAATACCGATTCATCAAGACTGGCAACCTTTTGGCAAAATAATCGTGCAAATCTGTCAAAATTGGCTTTTTTGATGGTCAGACCAGCCGCCATCGCATGACCACCAAAATGCTCAATCAGCTCTGGCTCTTCGATGGCAACCGCCTCAATCATGTCACGAATATGCACGCCTGCGATGGAGCGAGCTGAACCCTTAATCCAATCATCATCGCCTGTTTTTTCGGTGTCGGCAGGGGCAAATACAATGCTGGGGCGATATAGATTTTCCTTGATGCGACCTGCCACGATACCAATCACGCCTTGATGCCAATTATCTTGATACAGCACCACTGCTTTGTCTTGGTCATCGCCTGATAGATTGGGCAATTTTTCAATGATGGCAATCGCCTCATCTTTCATCGCAGTCTCAATACTGCGGCGACTTTGATTGAGTTTACCCAATTCCAACGCCAACCGATGTGCTTCGCCCCAATCGTCCGCCAACAAACAATCCACGCCAATACGCATGTTATCCATACGCCCTGCGGCATTGATGCGTGGAGCGATGGCAAAACCAAAATCCTCGCTAGTGATGGTCTCGTGGTCTCTGGACGACTGCTCCAAAATCGCCAAAATTCCCACGCACGCACGCCCTTGACGAATGGCATTCAATCCATGCGTGACCAAAATGCGATTATTATGGTCAAGCACACCCAAATCCGCCACCGTGCCAAGTGCCACAAGGTCTAGATATTGACTGACATTCGTTGTGCTTTTGCCCAGCGTGCGTCTGTGCTTGGCAAGCCTGCCCATCACATAAAACGCCACACCCACGCCCACCAGCCATTTACTACCAAAAGTGCAATCAAGCTGATTAGGATTGACCACCGCATCAGCAGGTGGCGATGGCTTGGTTGTCAAGTGGTGGTCGGTAATCACAACCTTAATACCCAACTCTTTGGCAGTCTGCACACCATCATGGCTTGAAATGCCATTATCCACCGTGATGATAAGATTGGGCTGATATAACGCTGCTCCATGCTTGACAATCTCTGGGGTTAGACCATAGCCAAATTTGAAACGGTCAGGCACCAAGAACTCAACCATCGCCCCCATTTCTCGCAATGCTCGCACCATCAGGGCGGTACTGGTCGCTCCATCACAATCAAAATCACCAATAATTAAGATTTTTTGGCGATGGTCGATGGCATCATCAATCAATGTAATCGCTTCATCGATGCCCAGCAAATCAGCAGCAGGCAACAATGCCCCAATATTCATGTCCAGTTCGCTCACCTGATGCACCTGACGAGCCAGCAGCACCCGAGCAATGGATTCAAACCCCACATCATAAATCATCTGCTGGCTGGGTTTGTCCAAACAGCGATGTGTTAGGGTGAGGCGTTTTGGCTCAAACTGCATCATTGCCGCCTTGTGCTTTGGTGAGTGATTTTGGCAAACTAAAAGTCACATTTTCTTCAATACCGCTAAGCTCTGTTGGGCTATCTGCTCCCCATGCCTGCAAAGTATCTAGCACCTCTTGAATCAGCACTTCTGGTGCTGATGCCCCAGCCGTCACCCCAACACTGTCAATACCCTCAAACCATGATTGATTCATTTGGGCAGCATTATCAATCAGATAAGCCTTAGCCCCCAAACGCTCAGCAAGCTCACGCAAACGGTTGGAATTTGACGAATTAGGACTGCCCACCACCAGCACCACTTGGCATTGACTGGCAAGTTTTTTGACAGCATCTTGGCGGTTTTGGGTGGCATAGCAAATATCATCTTTGCGTGGTGCGTTGATGCTTGGGTATTTATTTTTTAAGGCATCAATCACCACCGCTGTATCATCCATCGATAAAGTGGTTTGCGTCACAAATGCCAGCTTATCGCCATCAAGATTTAGCTTGGCAACATCATCAGCATCTTCAACCAGATGAATACGACCGCCAAAACTTTCGTCAAATCGCCCCATCGTACCTTCCACCTCAGGGTGTCCAGCGTGTCCAATCAAAATGGCGTCCATGCCCTCTTTGGCAAATTTCCCCACTTCGATATGCACTTTGGTGACCAATGGGCAGGTGGCATCAAACACCGTCAAATCACGGCGAGCCGCCTCATCTTCGACCGCTTTGGATACCCCATGTGCCGAAAAAATCACGATGGCTCCATCAGGCACTTCATCAAGCTCTTCTACAAAAATCGCCCCACGATTTGCCAAATCCTCCACCACAAACTTATTATGCACCACTTCATGACGCACATAAATAGGCGGGTTAAAGCGTCTTAACGCCTCATTCACAATCGCAATCGCTCTGTCCACGCCAGCACAAAAACCTCGTGGATTTGCCAATAAAATTTTCATATTTTCTACTCTTTACTATCATTATTTATCAAACTGCTGTTCATTTTATCAAATTTATGCCAATAAACCTAACGCCAAACGCATTTTTGCGGTAAAATATCGCAAATTATTTTTCATTCATTGACTTTGGGAGCAAGTTATGAGCAAATTATTCATCATTACCGCAGCCTCTGGCACGGGCAAAACCAGCCTTGTCAAAGAACTGCTTGCCACCACAGACAATCTAAGCGTCAGTATTTCGCACACCACCCGCCAGCCACGCCCTGCCGAAGAAAATGGCGTACATTATCATTTTGTCGATGTCGCCCAATTTGAGCAGCTGCTTGCTGATGAAGCCTTTTTGGAGCACGCCCAAGTATTTGACAACTACTACGGTACTTCCAAACAAGCGGTGCAGTCACTGCTTGACCAAGGCATTGATGTAATTTTGGAAATCGACTGGCAAGGAGCGTTGCAAGTCAAACAAAAATTTACCGATGCGGTGATGATTTTCATTCTACCGCCAAGTCGTGAAGCCTTGCGTAGTCGCCTATCCAATCGTGGGCAAGATAGCAATGAGGTCATCGAAAAACGCTTGGCTGGCTCATTGACCGAAATGCGTCAGTACGACAAATTTGACTATGTGGTCATCAATGATGAATTTGCGGTGGCATTGTCTGATTTACAAACCATCGTTCGTTGCCATCGTCTTAGCACCCAAAACCAGCAACGCACCCAAGCCAAATTGCTTGGCGAATTGCTTGGCTAATCTTTGGTGGCAGACAAACAATCACAAAAAATATTTTTGGCAAAACACTTAAATAACGCCAAAAATTTTGTTATAATTTGCGTTTATCGTATCGCATTTAGAAATTTAAGAGAGAAATCATGGCACGAGTTACCATTGAAGATTGTCTATCACAAGTCGATAATCGTTTTGAGTTGATTTTGGTGGCTAGCAAGCGTGCTCGCCAACTTGCCAATGGCAAAGTCGAACCAACCGTCGTGGTAGAAAACGATAAGCCGACCGTCTTGGCACTGCGTGAGATTGCCGCTGGTAATGTCTCTAAGGATATTTTGGACGAGCCAGATGATGGTTTGTTCAAAGTGGTGCAGTCATTTGAACTAACCCCAGAACAACTGGGCAATAAGCTGTAATCGCCCAAGTCCATCGAAAGCCACGCCAAAATCTGCGTGGCTTTTTCTATGCTTTTTATTTATATAAAACCTGATTTGGCAAAATAAATGCTTAATATATTGACAAGTGCCCAAAAAATTGATTTATTATAAGGTTTAAACATTTTATCAACCCCCAAGAGAGCCAGTATGTCTTATCAATACCAGCCAAACGCCATTCCAGAATCATTAAGCCACCCGCTGGTCGATGAAGCTCGTGATGGTCTGATGCAAGCGGTCAGTTACCTGTCTGCATCAGAACGCCAAGATGTACTTAGAGCCTGCTATTTTGGCGATGTGGCTCATATCTTGGATAAACGAAAGTCAGGCGAACCCTACATCACCCACCCCATTGCTGTGGCGGAGATTTTGGCGGGATTTCGCTTGGATAGAGACACCATCATCGCAGCGATTTTACACGACACGGTCGAGGACACCGAAGTGACCGAAGAGCTTTTGGTGCAAGAATTTGGCGAAGTGGTTGCACGCCTTGTCGATGGCGTAACCAAGCTCAAAAGCTCCACGATGAATAAACAACAAAGCCAAGCGGCGACTTTTCATAAGATTTTGACCGCCACGCTCATCGACCCACGAGTATTGATTGTCAAACTGTCTGACCGTCTGCACAATATGTCCACGCTAGATGCGGTGCGTCCCGACAAAAAAATTCGCACCGCCAGCGAGACCTTGGATTTTTATGTGCCATTTGCTCGTGTGATGGGGCTTAATAACATCGCTGACTATATTGAGCTGCTGTGCTATCGCAATCTTAATGAAAGCATGTACAACAAATTTAGCGATAAATTGCTACAACACGGTTTGGGTCGTCAATTTCAAAAAACCGAAATCAGCACCTACCTACAAAGCCTATTGGCACAGCTAAACCTCAATGGTCATGTGCAAGTGCTGGATAATCGCCCATCAATGTACCGACAATTTTTCAAAAATCGTGGCGAAATCAACCGCCTAATCCGACAATACGATTTTGAAGTGGTGCTGGACGACATCGAATCGTGCGACAAACTTGCCAATCATCTGATTCGACAATATCAGATTCAAGACAAGCAAATCCAAGACAATATCCGTGAGCCCCTAGCAGGCGGCAATCAATCTTTGACCCTCATCTACGAAAAAGATTACAATCACATCAAAGTTACCTTGATGACCAAGCGAATGCAAGAAGCAGCAAGACTGGGGGTCATCAGTCGAGATCGCACCGATGTCAGTCATTCTGTCATTCAAGCCAGCCTAAGAAATATGCAAGATTTGGCAAGTTCTGGCAATCTTAATGACAGTGAAGCACAGATTGAAACCATCAATGAGCTTATCAGCTATCTGCACGAGAGAAAAATCGTCTGTTACAGCCCACAAGGACACGCTTACGAGTTGCCTCGTGGTGCGACAGCATTGGACTTTGCTTACGCAGTCGGTCCTGCCATTGGTAATATTGCCACAGGGGCAGACATCAACAATCAACACGGCAGACTGGGTAATGTGCTTGCCGATGGCGACACAGTCAGCATTGATACCGACCCAAATGCCAGACCACAAGCCAGATGGCTGGGTTTTGTGGCAACCAACAAGGCTCGCAGCGAAATCCTAAAATACCTAAAACACCTGCCAGAATCTGACAAAATTCTCTATGGTAAGCAGGCACTTGACCAAGCCTTGCAGCCATATGACAAATCCATCAATGACATCAACGCAGATGACTGGGCAAATATCCTAGCATGGCGTGGCTTGCAGCATTCTGATGAACTGTTCATTCAGCTTGCCACAGGGGTGCTGTTGCCTCAGTTGGTCGTCTCTCGTCTATTTAGCGAAGAGGTGGACAGTGCGGACAAACAAGCCATCACCCAAAGTAAGCATCTACTGGCAGGCATCAAAGGCGTAGAGGTAGATTTTGCTCGTTGCTGCAATCCCATCTATGGCGATGGCATTGTTGGACATATTTCACGACAAGGCTTGGTTGTACATCGTCATAAATGCTACTCACTTGCCGCCATTCGCACGGACAACCCCTATCAGGTCATTCAGCTTAATTGGAAAGCTGACATACCCAACAATCAAAATCATCAGTTGCACTTTCCAGCAACTCTACGCATCTATGCCATGCTAAACGAAGAACAAATCAGCCAAGCCATCTATGAACTTCGTGCATTAAACATCGGTGTCGAAACAACCGCCGTCAAGGCAGATAAAGACCAAGAAAAAGACAGCAAAATTGGCACAACCACCCTACAAATCGTGGTACGCTCTCGTGCCCACCTAGAAGAAGGTATTGACAAATTGCGTCAATTATTAGATTATCCCAATATCATGCGACTGTACCAATGAGCCAGCATTAGGTCATTGGCAGTATTTTTACCAAAAATGAAGGAATGATGATGACTAAACAAGCCATTCATACCGACCAAGCCCCTGCGGCGGTTGGCACTTATTCACAAGCCATCAAAGTTGGCAATGTGGTCTATATCTCAGGTCAGCTTGGTCTAGACCCTGTGAGCATGACCCTTAAAGATGGCTTTGAAGCCCAAGCTCGCCAAGCCTTTGATAACCTAGAAGCCATCGCAAAAGCGGCTGGCGGTAGCCTAAATGACACCGTCAAGTTTAATGTCTCTTTGACAGATTTGGCAGATTTTGCGGTACTCAATGCGGTGTTTGAAGAACGCCTAACCGCCCCATATCCTGCTCGTGCCGCTGTGCAAGTTGCCGCTTTGCCAAAAGGTGGCGTGGTCGAGATTGAGGCCATTTTGCATCTATAATCAACCGCCATCACTTGCCCCAAGTCATCATCTTGGCTTGGGGCTTTTGGTTTTTTGCATAACTTGTTATAATACCATCATCAAATCATGCAAATACAGACAGGAATAGCCATGACAATCACTCCCCAATCTGCCATTATCCCTGACCATTGCCGAGCTGGGATTTTTATGGAAGGCGATGTGACCAACTTCGACAAAGGTCAGCTTGCCAATGCCTGCCAACAAGCCCTCATCGCCCTGAACAACCTACAAAATCAATACCCTAACGAAAATCTGGGTCTGACCATTGGTTTTGGGTCAGATGCTTGGCAGATGCTTGGTCATGCTGATGAAGGTAGTCAAATCAAACCATTTCGTCCACTGGGCAATGGACTGGCTCCTGCCACACAGCACGATGTCTTATTTCATATCCAATCACTTCGCCATGACATCAATTTTAGCTTAGCAAAAGAGTTGGTGGCGATTTTTGAGCCAATATTGGACATCAAATCCGAAACGCACGGCTTTCGCTGGGTAGAAGAGCGTGGCTTGGACGGCTTTGTTGATGGCACAGAAAACCCACAAGGCGATCACATTGCCGATGTTGCTGTCATCAAAGAAGGCAAAGATGCTGGCGGTAGCTATGTGATGGTACAAAAATATCGCCACGACCTAAAAAAATGGGACAAACTACCCATCAACGACCAAGAAAACTGTATCGGTCGTAGCAAACACGACAACATCGAATTTGACAAAAAAGACCGTCTGACTGAGTCGCATTTGGGTCGCACCAACCTCAAAGAAGATGGCAAAACCCTAGAAATCGTCCGCCGTAGCCTGCCTTTTGGTACAGTGACAGGCGAACATGGTCTGATGTTCATCGCTTATGCGTCTCGACTATGGAACATTGAAGCTCAACTGCTCAGCATGTTTGGCGAAACCGATGGTCAGATTGACCTATTGCTCAAACACATCAGCACAGCAGTTTCTGGCGGTTATTATTACGCACCGTCCGTTGAGCGACTACAAAACCTTTGATGGACACATATCAACACGCAAACGACCTGATTTTACAGGTTGCTTTGCCTGTGCCTGTGGGTAATTTTTTTGATTATCTGCCCTTAGCTGGTGCGTGCGATGTCGGTGTGCGAGTGCGAGTACCTTTTGGCAATCGTCAATTAGTTGGTATCGTGGTTGCTCTTGGCAATAAAGCTGGCAGTCAAGTCCCTACGCACAAACTAAAAACCATCATCGAAGTGCTAGATACAGCACCCATCATCGATGATGGTCTGCTCAAATTGGCTGGCTGGCTGGCTGGCTACTACCACTACCCTTTGGGCGAGGTGCTTGGTGTGATGTTGCCTTCACTCATCAATCAAGGCAAACCGCTAAATCAGCACACAGCCCTCTGGCAAGTCATTGATTCTGATGGTCTTGAAAAACTACCCAAAACCGCCAAAAAACAACGGCAGATTTTTCAGCACATGCTGGCATATCCTGATGGTTTGGATAGCCACTCTTTGCACGCCATCGGTGCAACCACCACCATCATCAATGCCTTACACCATAAAGGCTTGATTGATGCACGCCCAAACAAAAAAGCAACCACGCCACGCCTTGCCCATCTAAAAGATGAACATCTGCCTGCCAATGATGAGCAAACAAATGCCATCAATGCCATCAAAAACAGCATAAAAAACCAGCAGTATCAAGGATTTTTGCTCAACGGCATCACAGGCTCTGGTAAGACCGAAGTCTATTTACAAGCAATGCATCAGGCTTTGATGATGGGTCGTCAAGTGCTGATATTAGTGCCCGAAATCGGCTTGACACCACAGACAGCCGCTCGCTTTCAAGCTCGATTTGACGCTTATATTTGCATTTTGCATTCTGGCATGAATGACAAAGAACGCCTGCAAGGCTGGCAAGATTGTCAATCAGGGTCTGCCCAAATCATCATTGGCACTCGTTCAAGTATTTTGTATCCATTTCATCGCTTAGGCTTAATCATCATCGATGAGGCTCACGACACCTCCTACAAACAGCAAGACCACCTGCGATACCACGCCTGCGATGTGGCTTTGTTGCGAGGTTTGTGGCAAAAAATCCCTGTGGTTTTGGGCACAGCGACACCAAGTTTAGAACACGCCAAACTGGTCATTGATGGCAAACTCACCCAGCTGACGCTCAATCATCGTGCCGCCAATAACCACAAAACCCACTATCAGCTCATCGACACCAAACTTGACCGACACACCATCACACTCAGCGATGGACAAATCGCTCAGACCGCCTTTGCCAGCCAAACCATTCGTGCCATTCGTGAACGACTGTCACTTGGCGAGCAAGTGCTGATTTTTCTAAATCGTCGTGGCTATGCTCCCGTGCTGATTTGTCATGCCTGTGCTTGGCAAGCTGACTGCCCAAATTGCGATGCCCATCTCACCTTGCATAAAAACGAACGACATCATTGGCTAAAATGCCATCATTGCGGTCATCAAATCACACCGCCTCACACTTGCCCAGAGTGCAACAGCCCCAATCTGTCTCAACTGGGTAATGGCACTGGCAGGCTGGTTGAACAGCTGCACGCCATTTTTGCCAATCCACAGCACAGCCAGCAGACCTATCCGATTTGGCAAATCGACCGTGACACCATGCAAAAAAAAGGGGCATGGCAACAGCTTAACGCACAAATCCAAACAGGACAGCCTGCGATACTGGTTGGCACACAGATGATTGCCAAAGGGCATCATTTTCCCAAGGTAACTTTGGTGGTAATTGCAGATGCGGATTTAGGATTTTTATCGCCAGATTTTCGCTCACCAGAACACACCGCCCAACAAATCATTCAAGTGGCTGGGCGAGCTGGGCGAGCAGACAGGCAAGGCACGGTCATGATCCAAACCATCAATCCTGCCAATCCTGCCTTGATGACCTTAGTTCGTGATGGCTATCAAACTTTTGCCAAACAATTATTGCAAGAACGCCAGCTACTTGGCTTACCGCCATTTAGTCATGCGGCCTTGATTCGTGCTGACAGTCATGATTATGCCAAGGCAAAAAACGCCATCATTGGTGCAAAAAACGCTCTGCCCAATCGTCATTCCTTTGCCATCAATGCTCCCGTTGATGCACCAATGACCAAGAAAAATACTCGCTATCAAGTGCAAATGCTCATCTTATCCAAAGATAGAAAAGCATTGCATGACCTGCTTAATCACTGGTGGCAAACGGTTCAACACCTGCCCAGCAGTAAAGGGGTTCGACTGTTTTTGGACATCGACCCAATGGGCTGGTGAACATCACACCAATAAAGGAAATGCTCCACCAAGACGCTCATACACCCACACCAATAATGCAATCAAAAGCAAATGTACTGGATAAAACGCATAAAAGAAATATCGACCGCCCAGCCGCCTGCCCTGTCTGCCATCATAACCATAAATTAAAGGCATGATAAGCAGCACACCTAAATGCACCCACCACGCCAACACCGTCTGCTCGCTACCATACACCAGCCAATAAAATACTGGCACGCCAAGCAGATAAGCCATCAGCAATCGTTGTTTTTGATGATAAAAGGCATCAAACAACAATGTCAAAAATATCAAACCGCCGCCATAGTCTGCACCATCAACCATCAACATCGTCAGCATGATGATGGGTAATTTTTGCCACCACGACCACGCCTTATGCCACACTCTAAGCGAAAACAGTGCAGCCGCCAAGCTAAACAGAACATTCCCTGCCAAAAACTGCGTCCAATCTGCCTCATCAAGATTGCCAATGCCTATCAAGTACAGCGAAAATGGCAACTGAGACAGTAAAGCAAAAATAAGCAATCTACCCAGATAGCTAGATACATCGGCACTACGATGAAATCCCTCCACCAACAAATAGCACATCAAAGGTGCAACAAGACGACCGATAAAATGCAGCACCCCAGACAGCAATCCATCATCAGCCAAAAACACCCACGCCAAATGGTCTAGCGTCATTGCGATGATGGCGATGAGTTTTAGGTCAAATGCTGTTAGACCTCTGGCATCTTGTTTCATTGGCTTATTATCCTACGCAGCGTTTGGGGGTTTGTTTTTTATTCAGTGAACTTTGGCATCGCCAAAATACCTTGCCCTCTGGATTGACGGTGCGATACATGATGAGTTGTCGTCCATTGAGATAACGAATCGGATAATGTGCCTTAGTGATGGTTGCCACCACTGCACAATCAGTCTTTTGCCCTGCCACAGACTGACGAATGACCATCTGTGCCTGATTGACATCATTACTGACTGGCAAATCAACAGGGCATTTGCCTGTTTGCTTAATGATAATCTCAACACGCTTTGCCACTGCATTGGCTTGATTATGAACAGCAAACAGCAGTTTTTGTTCTTGGGATTTGGCAACAATAGGCACAAATTGCACGCTGATGATGGTCAGCATGACCGCAAAAATCGCAAAAGCAATTCCCATGCCAACCAAACTAACCCCACCCTCATGGCGTAGATGAGCCTTTTGGGCTTCATCATCAGCTGGATATTGTGCCAAAGCATCAGCAATCTCACGGCGAGCCATTCGATAATAATAAGCGTCCGCCCATCTTGCCACCATCATTGACCAAAAAAGCCATACACCAACACCAATGCCAATACGCACCCATACTTGCCATGCTTGTGCCACTAAGTCCATGAATAAAAATTCACTGACAACCAAACTTAGCACAATATTCACCTTGATGAACGACCAGCCAGCCACGCAATACACCACACAATCAAGGTATCTTTTGCGATACAACAGCCACCCAAAAGTCATCAAAAACGCTGCCCAATTCCAACTGGCGTGCAACTTGCCTCGTTCATCAAACTGGGCAAATCGTTGCAAATAATAAGCCTGAGAACGATGTCCAATAAACCATTGGTCTAGACGAGTTCGCTGCCGCTGACTTAGATTGGCTTGATAAAACGGTGGCGGTGTGGTGTCTTCTAAGAATGGCAAACGCATAATTGACCCTATTTGTTCGTAAATATCGCCCCAAGTGTGGCTTTATTGGGTAAGATTCTTTATAATGCACCCATTTTCCATCATTTTACGCTTTTTGTTATGACAAATTCAAACACAAATTTGACCGACACCATCGATATGGACGAAATCAGCACTCGTCTTGCCAAACTTGCCCAAACGCCTGAGCAGTTTCGCAAAATCAATACTTTCATGAAACGCCGCACCCACATGAATCAAAATGCAGAACTGGCACTCATCGACACCCGTTTTGCTCACATCATTCTCAATCACTGTGGCGAAGTAGGCAAGTTGGGCGATGTTTCCGCCTTGACCGATTTGCGTCAATTTTTTGCTGACACGCCCAATGGGACTGATGCACCTTTGACACTAGAAATCGGCTTTGGCATGGGCGATAGTCTATTTGAGATGGCAAGCAATCAACCAGAACGCAACTTCATCGGCATTGAAGTTCATGAACCAGGCATTGGCAGACTAGCCTTTATGGCAGACGAGGCATCTCTTAGCAATCTTAAAGTCATCAATGGCGATGCCATTGCTTTACTGGATAATCTGCCTGACAATCATCTAGATACCGTGCAACTATATTTTCCTGACCCTTGGCAAAAAAAGCGTCATTATAAACGCCGTTTTGTCACCCAAGACCGCATGCAAAAAGTGGCACGAGTCCTCAAACCTGCTGGCACTTTTCATGCAGCAACCGATTGGGAGCATTACGCATTTTGGATGCTAGAAGTGCTGGATAATATGCCAGAATTCATCAATACGGCAGGTGCTGGGCAATTTACCCCACGCCCAGCATTTCGCCCGCAGACCAAATTTGAAAAACGAGGGCTGACACATGGGCATGGCGTTTGGGATTTGATTTACCAAAAAGCCTAACCCAAACAATAAAAAAACCTGCTCGCCTGATGCTGATGCAGGTTTTTTTGTGCGTGATGTTTATCCCACACAGCATGTGGCGACATTAGCGGACTTGACTGTGATATTTTGTCCACAAAATCTGTGGATAACTATGTGGAAAAGCATGGATTTTTTCAAAAATCCTTTGGATATATCACGCCATGAGCAAAATTGTATAAAATTTATACAGTTTTAATTCAAAAAATATCATTGTAAATCAATCAGTTATCAAAATTCATGACCAGATTTATCTATGCTTGCCAGAATTTTGGTGCATCACCTTCAACAAAGCACCGCTTGACAAAACACCATCATCGCCATGTGGATAATTTTCTTTGATGGCATCGATGATGCCAAATCACAAGCGATGACAGCCAAGCAGTTATTGATGGCATGATTATGACTTTTCTTTGGTTAATCAACAACTCAATTACCCAAAACATACACAGATTTTACGCCCAATGCTCATCAAATTATGCTATAATTGGGCGAATTTTGGCTGGCTATTTAGCCTACAATGACAAGGAAACACTCGTGGACGAGAATAAAGAAAAAGCACTCAAAGCCGCTTTGGCTCAAATCGAAAAAAGTTTTGGCAAAAACGCCATCATGCACTTGGGCGATGAAAATGCCGCTGTCGATGTCGATGTGGTCTCCACAGGCTCGCTTGGCTTGGATATTGCCTTAGGTATTGGCGGTCTGCCAAAAGGTCGTATCATTGAAATCTTTGGGCCTGAAAGCTCTGGTAAAACCACGCTAACACTACAAACCATCGCTGAATGCCAAAAACAAGGTGGCAAATGTGCATTCATTGACGCTGAGCATGCCCTAGACCCAATTTATGCCAAAAAACTTGGCGTAAACATCGATGATTTGCTTGTTTCTCAGCCTGATAATGGCGAGCAAGCATTAGAAATCGCTGATATGCTGGTGCGTTCAGGTGCGATTGACCTAATTGTTGTGGACTCTGTTGCTGCCTTGACCCCAAAAGCTGAAATCGAAGGCGAGATGGGCGATAGCCACATGGGCTTGCAAGCTCGCTTGATGAGTCAGGCACTACGCAAAATCACTGGTAATGCCAAGCGTTCTAACTGTATGGTGATTTTCATCAACCAAATTCGTATGAAAATTGGTGTGATGTTTGGCTCTCCTGAAACCACCACAGGCGGTAACGCCCTTAAATTCTATGCTTCGGTGCGTTTGGATATTCGCCGTATTGGCTCGGTCAAAGATGGCGAAGAGATTTTAGGTTCTGAAACTCGTGTCAAAGTCATCAAAAATAAAATGGCACCCCCATTTCGCCAAACCGAATTTCAAATCATGTATGGCGAGGGTATCAACCGTCTAGGTGAAGTTGTTGATTTGGGTGTAGAAATTGGTGCAGTTGGCAAATCAGGTGCATGGTACAGCTATGGCGAAGGCAAGATTGGTCAAGGTAAAGCCAACACCGTCAAATACCTACTAGAAAACCCACAAATCGCCCAAGAAATCGAAAGCAGAATCCGTGCCGAAAAACTCAGCACCAAAATCGCTGCACCACAAGATGAGAGCGATGAAGTGCCTGAATATGTGCCAGAAATGGACAACGGCAATGACGAGATGTTTTGATTAAAGCAAGTGATGCTACATGCAAATTAAAACTTTATCCGAAGTTTTGGCAGAGATGGGTGGTCAGCCTATCTCTGCTGACACAACCAATTCCCAAACACAAACATCAGCCCAAACCAAAATCAAGCACCGCTCAAAACAGCAGTCGCCACAGCCGAATCACAATACCCGTACTGTTGCCCATACCACCAAACCAACCACCACCAAATCCCCTACCGCACACCCCAAACAATCCCACAAAACACCAGCAAACCCACCAAACAGCCAAGTTGCCGCCTTATTGGCTCAGCATCAAAAAGACCCAGAACAAAAAGCATTACCCCAAAATCTTGCTGATGTACTTCAAGGCGTTGCCATTGAACCTTTGGCACAAACCGACCGTGCCATCAACTACATGCGATGGCTGGCGTTTTATTATTTATCCAAGCGTGAATTATCGCAACACGAACTTCGCCAAAAACTACTTGCCAAAGACTGTGATGCAGACGCTGTCGAAATACTGCTGATTGAATTTGCTGAAAAAGGCTATCAAAGCGATGAGCGATGTGCCTACATGATTATTCGTGAAAGTATTCGCAAAGCTCGTGGAAAACAGTACATTCATCAGGCTTTTAAAGAAGCAAGGCTCAACTTTGACTCATCGCTTGATGACATGATTGCCCAAGCTGGGATTGATACGCTCATCGATGGCACTTCACTTGACTCATGCCATGACAAGGTTGATTGGCTGTATTTGGCGGTGGAGGCTCGCTGCAAAAAATATGGCAACGCCCCACCTCAGACCCCCAAAGAAAAAGCCAAACAGCTGCGATTTTTACAGTATCGTGGTTATGAAATGAGCGTTTGTTTTGATGCCCTAAAATACACCCTAGATGATTTAAAAGACCGCTGATTAGGATAGCATGAGTGACAGCTTATCATCACTAATAAAGCGTTGCCAGATGCCTTGCTGATTGGGCAAAAGTTTGGTGGTGCTGCCAAGTTTTCGCCACGGCATATTACTGCCATGAAAATCACTGCCCAATGATGCCAACAACCCGTGCTTATCCATCGTACGAGCCACCATCTGCACCAAGCTAAGCGGTTCATTATTTGGCAATTCACAACCATCGCCACCAAAATCTGCAAAATCTGCAATCAATCGTTGAATACGAGTGGAAGATAGTTTGTAGCGACTGGGGTGAGCCAGTACCGCCACGCCGCCGCACTCATGAATGAGCTGAATGGCATCTTGCATACTGATGGTCTTGATGGCGACATAGGCAGGCTTATTATCCGCCAGATATTTATCAAATGCCGCTTGCACGGTTGGCACAATACCCATCTCTTGCAACGCCTGTGCAATATGAGCTCGACCAACCGCCTTGGGGTTTTGATTGGTTTTATCCAGCACTCGTTGCCATAGCACATCAGCAAAATGCTTACTTGCTTCGGCTGTGTCAAATGGTAAAATCTGTGCCAATTTTTGCACCATTGCAAAACCACGCTGATGACGGCTATCTTGCAATGCTTGTAGGGCGGTGTGCATTTTATCCACATCATCAAAATTTAACGCCGCCACATGAATGATTTTATCAATGCTGGCATTTTTGCCATAACCACCAAACAGTGAATGCGTGCAACTAATTTCCACGCCATTGACAAAGAATACACCAAGTCGCTCTGCCATTTGTCGTGCTTCATCAAGCCCTGCCACCGTATCGTGGTCTGTCAGGGCAAACAGTCGAACACCAGCTCTTGCCGCCAATTCAACCAATGCCGAAGGCGAATTTGTGCCATCAGAACAAGTGCTGTGCGAATGCAAATCTATTTTACTTGCCATCATCATTATCCCAAAAACAACAAAAGCCCTACAAGTGCAGGGCTTTGTTCGATGAATGCTTAGTTATTTTTTAGCTGTTGCTGCTGTTGCAGATAGTTACCAACACTCAGTGGCTTTGGTCCACCCACTCTTGGCTCTTGGCTTTGTTGCTGAGCAAAAGCACTGGTGTGATTGGCAAGGGCTGCTTGCTGAACCGCTTGGGCAGGTTGTGCCACTACTGGTGCTGGCTGTGCATTGCTGACCGTCAAGCCAGTCGCCACTACCGTCACATGGATTTCATCGTCCATGTCTGGGTCATCAACCAAGCCATAGAATACATGAGCGTCTTCATTCATCATCTCTTCGCCCACGCTAACGATTGCCATAACCTCTTCCATCGTCACGCCAGAACCGATGATATTGATGATTAGACCTTGTGCATTGCGTAGGTTTAGGTCATCTAGCAGTGGCGAACGAATGGCTTTTTCCATTGCTTCCACGCCACGGTTAGCACCGCTTGAACGACCAATGCCCATCATGGCATGACCTTTGGCGGTCATGGCAGTACGCACATCGTTGAAGTCAATGTTAATCATACCAGGATTGACGATGGTTTCGGTCAGACCATTAACCGCATACAACAATACATCATCAGCTTTTTTGAACGCATCAACCATTGTCATGTTGCGATAGGCTTGGCTTAGCTTGTCGTTTGGAATGGTGATGATAGAATCCACATGTTGTGTCAAGGCATCGATGCCGTTTTTGGCAGCGGTTGCACGGCGTTTACCCTCAAAAGTAAATGGCGTGGTTACAACCGCCACGGTCAAAATACCCATCTCATTAGCAATGCGAGCCACCACAGGAGCAGCCCCTGTGCCAGTACCACCGCCCATACCAGCAGTAATGAACGCCATGTCATAGCCTTGTAGCATACTACGAATCTCTTCTTCGCTGCTCTCGGCTGCTGCACGACCCACTTCTGGATTAGCACCCGCACCCAGACCACGAGTGGCATCTGCACCGATTTGGATTTTGTGCGGTGCTGACAACTTATTTAATGCTTGCAAATCGGTATTGGCACAAACAAAAGTAATGCCTTTGACATTTTGGCGAACCATATGCTCAACAGCGTTACCGCCACCGCCACCTACGCCAAAAACGATGATGCGTGCTTGACCATTATTTTCAAGCTGATTCTCATCAACCATGCCGTATTTCATAACCTACTCCGATATTTATCAATAATTTTACTAACCATGTCCCAGCATGACAATCATCAGTCTGCTTTGACAGATATTTTAGGCAAATTTCTTAAACCTTGCAAGCCATGCTTGAAATTTTTGCACCATAGTGCCAAAAAAACCTTCCGAATCATCATCGAGCAGATTGATTTGTTGGTCTCGGGCAAATTCTTCGCTCATGCCATACATCAATGTACCAATCGCACTGTGCAATGTGTTATTTTGCAAATGAGATTGTAATAATTTTAAATTTTCATCGCTTAATGTGGGCGACAGTTTAATCATTGGCGTGGTCACCATTCGTACAGGCACACCAAATCTGCTACGCACAAACCCAACAATGCCGTCCATTGACGCACCGCCACCTGCCAGCACCACGCCTGCGTCAAATCCACCTGCCAAACCGACACGATGAATATCTTCAAAAATGTCGGCAAAAATACCGTAGTAGCGAGCTTCGATGACTTGGTTTAGCTCACGGCGTAGCATGGTTTTTTCGTATTTTGTGCCTTCTTTATAGATGACATGTGCACCCATGCTGTATTTTTCATGATTTAGCGTGCCTTCTTGTCGCTTAAAACTTTCGGCATCTTGCAAAGAAATATTGCACTCTTTGGCAATATCCATATCGACTGTTTGTCCACCAACAGGCAGGCATTTTGAGTACAACAAAGTATTGTCATAATACAGACAAACCTTTGTCATGGTCGCACCAATATCAATGTAACACACGCCTTGATGTTTTTCAGCTTTGGTCAGGGCATAAGACGCACCAGCCACCCCATCAAACACCGTCGTACTGGCATCAATCTCTTGGTCCAACACCAAATCAAGCATCTGCTGATGACTGGTGCTTGGAATGCTCATCACATGGCACGCCACCGAAATCTGCTTAGAACGCAGACCAATCGCATCAAGCACCTGCTCGCCACTTTGTAAAGACACAATCTGCTGGCAAGCCTGCAATACCGCAGCGTCTTTGGCAGCAAGTCGCTCTTGGATTTGCCAATGTGCCTGATACAAATCTTCGGCATGAATCACACCTTCCAAATCCTCAACATCAACCACCGCCAGCTCATTACTAGACTCCATCAATGGTGTTGCAAAGGACATCAAAGGATTGATGATGTTAATGTTAGACATATCCATCGCTTCTTGGAGCGATTTATGCACCGCCGAACGCAAATGCTCACGATAAGTAATACGACCTTGCGAAAAAGCATTGGTGTGTGCCAAGCCAACTGCTAGGATTTTTAGGTACGACTGATCCCCACTATGTTCAATACAGCCAATGACGGTGCAGACCGCCGTTGAGCCGATGTGGATTGCAGCATGAAGATTCAAAATCGTTTCCTTAGAAAATTAGCAATTTGTGCTTAGATTCATCAAAGAACCAAGCATATCAGAAAAATAAAAATACACGAACGAATATTCTATCATTTTCTAAGACATTCTCACAAGTGCCAAACAAATAAAATGATGAATTTTCATGATTTTTTGTGTTATTTTTAGGCAAAAATCACAACAAATAACAAAAGCTACTTAAAAATCATTTTGTCATCTATTATTTTTTGAGTCGATGTTTAGGCGGTCTTATAAGCAATGACAAAGCCATTTTTGTAACGTAAATCTGCTGATTGAATTTTGTTTAATTCATTTTTTAGAGAAGTGGAAAGATGAATGGAAAGATTATATAATTTTTGCTCAGCGTTTTCATGATCTACAATGACACGCATGCCATTATGAAACACCACCACCCAAGTTTTTCTTGGGGTCAAAATCACATCTTTGACGGTCATTTTTAGGGGAGCAAACCAAGTATTTAGGCGTTTGGTCTGCTGCATGATGATTTTTGACTCTTCTGCATGACCATACAAATACACCAGTTTTGGATTGTTGGTCATACGCACATCAGCAGGGGTAAAAACCACCCCATCAGCATCCAACAACTGGTCACTGCCAAAATTTGCCACAGCAATTCTGGGAGTGGCGGACACCGTGACACCATGATGCCAATCTCGACGCACTTCGACTGATTGAGCCCAAGATAGCTTGCTGACTGCCTGATGAATTGCGGTCAAGTCAGCAGCAAAAAATTGCACTGCACCGATTGGCTCAATCGCCTTTTCGATTGCAGATACCTCCAAATCGCTTAGACCTGTTGGGTCAATAGCAATGGGCGAGAACTTGGCATTATCAATCAAACGAATGGCAAGAGAACCCAACAACAGCGTACACACCACGCCAAACACGACAATATGCCATGTCTTAATGGTGGGAAGTTGTCGGGATTGTGTAGTCATAATCATTCCAAAATTGGCAAATTGCCATCAAAAAATCAAACCGCCATATATTAGCTGATTTTTGGCAATAAGTAAAAATCAAAAAAAACATCAATTTGTCCAAAGTCATCAACAAACTTTGGACAAATCCTTAGTTCATCATAATGTTTGTGACAATACCGCCACACACAAGCTGGCAAGATCCAAACCACGAGCTTTGGCAGCCATCGGCACAAGACTGTGGTCTGTCATACCAGGCACGGTATTGAGTTCCAGTACATACAATTTGCCTGAATCATCTTTTAGAAAATCAACACGACCCCAACCACGACCACCAACTGCCTCAAAAGCTTTTTTGGCAAGCTCGCCCATTTGACGCTCTTGCTCAGCTGTCAAATCTGAGGGACATTGATATACGGTATCGTTACTATTGTATTTGGCTTCATAGTCGTAAAATTTACCCTGAGGGATAATGCGAATGCTTGGCAAGGCATCATCGCCCAAGATTGCACACGCATATTCGCCACCTGTGATGGCTTTTTCTGCCAAAATTGCACCGTGATATTGCTTTAAGGTGGGGTATGCTTTTGCCAGACCGCCCTTTTCTTCAATCATCATCACGCCCACGCTTGACCCTTCGGCAGCAGGCTTGACGAACATTGGCAGTCCAAATTGCTCTTCGATGGCATCAAAATCGCTGTCATCGGTCAATACCACATACGGTACATTTGGCAAATCAAGTGATTGCCAGATGAGACGGCAACGAAATTTATCCATGGCAATGGCAGAAGCCAACACGCCACAGCCAGTATAAGGAATATTAAAACCATCTAGCACGCCTTGCAAACTACCATCTTCACCAAAAGTGCCATGCAAGACATTAAACACACGGTCAAACTCACGCAACTTTGAAATGTCGGTATCGGCAGGGTCAAAATGATGAGCGTCCACGCCTTTTGATAATAGAGCGTCCAGCACCGCCTTACCGCTATTTAATGACACTTCTCGCTCGGCACTAAATCCGCCACAAACCACAGCAACTTTGCCAAATTGTTTCACATCTACTTGGGTATTCATACATTCTACCATTTAAAAATAAATTAAAATAATATTGTTATATATTTAAAAAAATATAGCGATAGATTGCCCATCAGCGTACCTTGTTTCATCAAAAGATTGACAAAGCACGCCCATGAAAGCAAATCCATCTAGCTCAAATACAGCCCATTTTTTGCCAAATCCACACAGATTTGACCGACATTACCCGCCCCTTGTGTGATGAGCAAATCATTTGGTCTTAATACTCGCTTGACCGTATCTGCTACTTCATCTAATTTCATCAAGGTCGGCTCAACCTGCCCACGATGACGGATACTTCTTGCCAATGCCTTACTGTCAGCACCCTCAATCGGGCTTTCGCCAGCAGAATACACTTCTAACAATAACAGTTCGTCCACATCAGACAATACCGCAACAAAATCATCGTAGCAATCACGCGTACGACTATAACGATGAGGCTGGAACATCATCACCAGACGACGGTCTGGGTAACTTTGGCGTGCCGCCTTGATGGTGGCTGCCACTTCGGTAGGGTGATGCCCATAGTCATCGATAAGCAGAACATCGCCATCGCCCAATGCGACACTGGCGTGTTGCTCAAAACGACGACCCACGCCTGCAAATTTTTCTAAGGCACGAATGATGGCCGCATCATCAACCCCTTCATCAGTCGCCAAAGTAATGGCTGCTAAGGCATTATACACATTATGCTCGCCTGGAACATTGAGCGTCAAAGCCAAAGGCTCTCTGTCTTTACGCAAGACGGTAAAGTGGGTCTTGGTGCCATCAACCACCAAATCAATGGCTTGCACATCATTATGTGGCTTAAAACCAAAAGTCAGCACAGGACGAGCAATGTCATCAATCATCTGATATAGCACTTCATCATCACCACAGATTGCTGCCAACCCATAAAACGGCATGTTTTGTAAAAATTGGATATAGGCTTGTTTTAGCTTTTCAAAACTGCCCTCATAGGTATCCATGTGGTCTTCATCGATATTGGTAACAATCGCTGCCATTGGACGCAAACTTAAAAAAGACGCATCAGATTCATCAGCCTCTGCCACCAAGTAACGAGATTGACCCAAAGAGGCATTTTTACCAGACGCATTTAGCTTACCGCCAATCACATAAGTAGGGTCAAGTCCTGCCTCAGTCAGCATCATCGTTAGCATACTGGTTGTGGTGGTTTTACCATGTGCACCTGCCACCGCAATACTGTGACGATAACGCATCAATTCACCCAGCATATCAGCACGACGCACCACTGGAATATGGGCAATCAACGCTGCCTGCACCTCTGGGTTTGTTTTATCGATGGCAGATGACACCACGACCACATCGGCATCTTTGATGTTAATGGCATCATGCCCAATGAACACCTGCACGCCCAAGCTGGTCAATCTATCTGTAACGATACTGCTTTTGATATCCGAGCCAGTAACTTGATAGCCCTGATTGGCAAGCACTTCGGCAATGCCACACATACCAGCACCACCAATACCAACAAAATGAATGGTATTGATACGACGCATCTCTGGGATTTCAATCAGACGCTTAGGCAAGCTCTTGGCAGTTTGGTTTGGCATGGATATTCCTTTTATTAAAAAAATTTGATGATTTTACTAAAATTTTATTAAAATTTCTTGGCAATTTGACCAACCAAATCCGCCACTTCGTTGGTTGCGTTGGTCTTGGCAAGACCACGAGCAATATTTGCCATCGCCAAGCATTGCTTGCGGTCAAGATTATCCAAAATCTGTGCCAATTTCTCGCCAGAAAGCTGGGTTTGAGGCAACAAGATGCCTGCATCTTTGTCTGTCAAAGATTTGGCATTAGCGGTCTGATGATCGTCCACAGCGTGCGGCAATGGAATAAAAATCGCTGCCACGCCAGCTGTCTGAATTTCGGTGACTGTCAAAGCACCTGCACGACAAATAATCACATCTGCCCACGCATACGCCTGTGCCATGTCTTCGATGAATGGTTTTAGTTGAGTGATGTGCTTGTTGGTGTCAATGCCCGCCTGCGAATAAGCAACCAGCATCTCTTCATGGTTATCCTTGCCACATTGATGCTGCAAGTTGATGGGGCGTTGTAGATGATTAAGCATATCCAGCACCGCCTTATTGATTGGCATTGCACCCAGCGAACCGCCCACAACTAGCACCTTTAAAGGCGATTCATCTTGCAAATATCGCTCGCTAGGCATGGCGATTTGGGCAATCTGCTGACGAACTGGATTGCCAACCGTCAATAACTTATTGCCCAAATTAGCACCAAACGCCCCATCAAACGCCTGCAACACTCGGTCAGCGTGCGTTGCCAGATTACGATTACTCATGCCAGCGATGGCGTTTTGCTCATGGATAATCAGCGGAACTTTGCACAATTTGGCAGCCAGTCCACCCGGTGCGGTAACATAACCGCCAAAACCAACCACCACATCAATCTGATGAGTCTGTATGATTTTTCTGGCTGACATCACTGCCTTAAACAGCATGAATGGCAACTTCACCATTCGAGCCAAGCCCTTGCCACGCAACCCCTGCATATCAATATGGTGCATCTGATAGCCATGCTTTGCCACCAGTTCATTTTCCATGCCTGCTGGCGTACCAAGCCAGTGGATTTTTGCTCCACGACTGGCAAGCTCATCTGCTACTGCCAACGCTGGAAAAACATGACCGCCTGTCCCTGCCGCCATCATCAAAACATTCATCGTCATCTTACAATCCGTCTTGCTAAAACCGCCTATTGTGATTGGCTTTTTTGTATCATACAAGATGAGTTTTGCATTAAATTGGCTACAATTTGTCAAATTGCGTTACGCATTTTTTGCACCACTCATCTTAGATGATGGCTATGCCAATTTTTGCTCCAAAAGCTCAATAAAATCAACCGCAATTTGTGTGCCACATTGGTCATCAATCTCTCGCACACAAGTTGGGCTAGTCACATTGATTTCAGTAATCAAGCCACCAATCACATCAAGCCCTACAAAATACAATCCCTTTTCCAATAAAGTTGGAGCAATACTCTGGGCAAGCTCTCTTTCTCTGTCAGACAAAGGCATCGCCACACCACGCCCACCAGCCGCCAGATTGCCACGAGTTTCGCCTTGACTTGGAATGCGAGCCAAGCAATAATCAACAGGCTTGCCGCCCACGATTAAGACTCGCTTATCACCATCAACAATCTGAGGAATGTATTTTTGAGCCATGATTGGCAAAGTACCAAGCTGGGTCAGCATTTCAAGGGTTGAGCCAATATTGGGGCTGTCAGCGGTCAAACGAAAAATACCCATGCCACCCATGCCATCAAGCGGCTTGACGATGACATCGCCATGCTCTTTGATGAATTGACGAATGTGCGACTGTTTGTTGGTCACAATCGTGGGCGACATAAATTCACTAAACTGAGTGGCAAACAATTTTTCATTGCAATCCTTGACGCTTTGTGGGTCATTGACCACCAACACGCCTGCACGCTTGGCATAATCGAGCAAATGCAATGCGTACAAAAACTTCATATCAAAAGGCGGGTCTTTACGCATCAAAATGGCATCAAACTCACTCGCCTGCATCGTGCTACTCTCGCCAAGCTCATAAAAATGCTCAGGATTGCGATATACGCTGATTGGGCAAGCATCGATATTTAGCTTACCACGGTCAAGCCACAAATCATGGATTTGGCAATAATAAATCTGATGATTTTTGTCCGCCATCGCCCACATCATCGCCAATGTTGAGTCTTTTTTGTAATTGATGGTTGCGACATCGTCCATCACGACTAAGAATTTAAGTTGTTTCATCACAATAACCAAAAAATTAAGTTTTATTCAAATAATCAGTACAGCATCATTCATGAACGCCGTATTGTTCACGATATGCCCTCATCTGGGCAAGTTGTTCTGCCGTGCCATGCGTTGCGACATAGTCGATGATGTCGTCCATCGTCACCAAGGCAAGCACAGGCACGCCAAGCGATTCGCCAAGCTCTTGAATGGCAGACTTATCGCCCTGCCCTTTTTCTTTGCGGTCAAGTGCCACAATGATGCCTGCCACACTTGCCCCTGCATTTTGTAGAATTTCGACCACTTCTCGCATTGCTGTGCCTGCGGTCATCACATCATCAATGACCCATACTGCCTTGCCTGCAAGTTCTGCACCAACCAGTGTACCGCCCTCGCCATGCGTTTTGGCTTCTTTGCGATTATAGCCCCATTGAGCATTGAGCTGATGATGATTCCACAATGCCTGTGCAGTCGCCGCCACAAAAGGAATGCCTTTATAGGCAGCACCAAAGATAGTCAGCTCATCAGTATTGGCATGCTCTGCCAGCGTTTTGGCATAGCCATCAGCAAGCACGGACAACAGCTCTCCTGTTGCAAGCAACCCAGCATTAAAAAAATAGGGGCTAACCCGACCTGATTTGAGGGTAAACTCACCAAAACGAAGTACATTATTTTGTAAAGCAACTTCAATAAACTGCTGTGGGCTAAATACTTGCATCATCTACCTTCCTTACCAATCAATCTGGGTCAAATTCTGATTATTGTACTCTTTTACCCAAAGTTTTACAAATACCAAAAACATTTTTGACACAAAAAACCCAGCTCATCACGAACTGGGTTTTTGGCAAATCGCTTAATATTAAGCTTTTGCAGCAGCTTGGGCAGCAGCAACTTCGGCAGCGAAGTCTTCTTGCTTTTTCTCAATGCCTTCGCCAACTTCTAGGCGTTTGAAGCTGATGATGGTTGCACCTTCTGATTTTAGTACATCGCCAACTTTCTTGTCGTTGTCCATCACATAAGGTTGATTAACCAAAGTTACTTCATTTAGGTATTTTTGGATACCGCCAGTAATCATCTTCTCAACCACAGCGTCTGGCTTGCCAGATTCTTTGGCCTTAGCGGTGATGATGTCAGTCTCACGAGCCAAGATGTCAGCAGGTACATCAGCTTCATTGACAGCAAGCGGGTTGAATGCAGCCACTTGCATGGCAACAGCTTTACCAACTTCTTCGCTACCGCCTTCATAAGACACAACCACACCAATACGCAGACCGTGACGGTATGCAGCAAGGTTAGCACCTTCGATGATTTCAGCACGGCGAACTTGGATATTTTCGCCAATTTTTTGAACCAATGCCACACGAGCTTCTTCAACAGAAGCACCATCGCCATATGGCAATGCAGAAATGGCAGCCACATCAGTGGTGTTATTTGCCAAAGCAAGCTCAGCAACTTTGTTAGCAAATACGGTGAAGTTTTCGTCTTTTGCAACGAAGTCGGTTTGGCAGTTTACTTCTAGTAGCAATGCTTTACCAGCAGTTTGTGCGATGACGATAGCACCGTCAGCAGCGATGTTACCTGCTTTCTTAGCAGCTTTGGCTTGACCTGATTTGCGTAGGTTGTCAATGGCAAGCTCGATGTCGCCACCTGCTTCTTCCATTGCTTTTTTGCATTCCATCATGCCCAGACCTGTACGGTCACGCAATTCTTTTACAAGCTTTGCAGAAACTTGAGTCATTTTTTCGTACCTTTTTTAGTTCTATTTAAACGCTGATAACGCCAAGCGTGTCGGCGTTATCGTCATTTTAGATGCTTATTCAGCAGCAGCTTGCTCAGCAGCACCGCCTTGTTGAGTTTTGGCGTACTCTTTACCAGCGATGATGGCATCAGCCATTGCAGTTACATATAGATTAACAGCACGGATTGCATCGTCATTAGCTGCGATGACATAGTCCACATTGTCTGGGTTTGAGTTAGTATCTACGATACCGATGACAGGAATGCCCAAGTTTTTCGCTTCTTTGATGGCGATGGCTTCGTGATCAACATCGACAACAAAAATCGCATCAGGCAGACCGCCCATATCTTTGATACCACCCAAAGCACGCTCTAACTTTTCCATTTGGCGAGTACGCTCTAAGGCTTCACGCTTAGTTAGCTTAGCAAAAGTACCATCTTCTGCTTGTTTTTCAAGCTCTTTTAGACGGTTGATAGACTGGCGTAGTGTTTTCCAGTTGGTAAGCATACCGCCCAACCAGCGATGATCTACATATGGCATGCCAGCACGAGTCGCTTGCTCACGGATAACTGCACTTGCAGCACGCTTAGTACCAACAAACAAAATCTTGTTGCGTGAAGCAGCTTGCTTATTCACGAAAGTTAGTGCTTCATTGAACTGCTTAACAGTGTGCTCTAAGTTGATGATGTGAATGCGGTTTCTTGCACCAAAGATGTATTGGCTCATTTTTGGGTTCCAAAAACGAGTTTGGTGACCAAAGTGAGCACCAGCTTCTAGCAAATCACGCATTGAGATTTGAGTTGGGTTTTTATCTGACATAAAAATTCCTAATATTAAGTTGGGTTACGCCTCCACGAAATCAAAATACCGAATCTGTCAGCACGCATCTATTTTTAACAAATAAATTAGTCAAGCTCACAGACACCCCGATATTCTTGGTCATCTCGTGTGTGTAGTGTTAAAGTTAAAAAATACGCCCATAAAAAATGGACGCATTATTATAACAGATAATCCCTAGCAAACCAAGCCTTATCTAAATTTTTTCAAGGTTGGCAAGCATCAAACGCCAGTATCTAGGTACTGCTGTGCTTCTTCTAAATTGACCGTCACCAAGCTAGAAATGCCTGCCGTTGGCATCGTGATGCCTTTGAGCTCATCGGCAATCTGCATGGCCAGTTTATTATGACTAATAAAAATAAACTGTACATCACTGGCAAGCTCGTGAATCAATCCTGTAAAGCGAGCCACATTGGCATCATCAAGCGGTGCATCGACCTCATCAAGCACGCAAAAAGGAGCTGGGTGTTGCTTGAAAATCGCAAAAATCAAACTCAGTGCCGTCAAGGTTTTCTCACCACCTGACAATACCGCCAAGCGAGAATTTTTCTTCCCTTTTGGTTGTGCCATCAACACCAATCCTGCTCGCCATTTATCCGCCTTGCTCAATGACTCATCGTCCATCAAAGTCAGGCTCGCCTGCCCACCGCCAAACACTTTGGAGAACAAAGTATTTAACTCACGATTGACGGCGGATAAAGCATTTAAAAATAACGATTTGGTTTTTTCATCAATCGCCTTAATCGCATCTTGCAGCTTGGCCATGCTTTGTGTGATGTCGGCAATCTGGGTATCCATTGGAGATACTCTGGATTCCAGCTCGGCAAGTTCAGCAGCAGCTGCCAGATTCACTGCACCTAATTTGATGATTTTTTGCTTAATGGCTTCTTGCTGTGCTGTATTATCCTCAAAATGGCGATTGGGCTGATGACGAAAATCCGCCAAAGTCGCTGGTAGATTAAACTTCTCATCAAGTCGCATCAACTCATCGCCAATGTCTTGTAAGCGACTCTCGCCCACCGCTGTATCTGCTGTCAGCTGAGTGCTTTGAGTTTGAGCAGTCATAAATAGCCCATGTGCAGTGGTCAAAGCCTCTTGTAGCTTAGCCTGCCCTAATTGCAGCACCTTGACCGCCTCTTCATGTTCTTGGCTGATGATTTTTAGCTCATGACTGTGCTGCTTGGCTTGGGTAAATTGCTGTTCAAGCACAGGTAATTCTTGGCTAAGCCGCTCTTGGGCATGGTGCGTATTTTCAATATCCAAGAGTGTCTGTGTCAGCGTATGTTGGGTCATTTGCAAGACTTTTTGAGCGTGTGTCTGACTTTGCGTGAGCGTATGATGTTGTAGCTGTAAGGCTTGATATTCCTCTTGGCAGGTTTTTAGTTTGGCGTTTTGCTCATCAATCAAGGCAGTCTGCGTTGCCATCGCCTGCGTTGCCAGCACCAAGCGTGGCTCAAACTCTGCCAGTTTCTTCATGCCAGCTTGCTCATCTTGTTCCAGTTGTGCCAGCTCCTGTTGTAGCTCTTGTCGCTCCTGCTCCAATAACTGCTGGCTTTTTTGCAAGTTATCTTGTTTGATTTTTTGGGTTTGCTGGTCGGCATGAAGCTTAATCAGTGTTTGTTGTGCTTGGTTGAGCTGTGCAGTCGTGCTTTGACGATTTGCCAGCATTTCTTCTAATGAAATTTTTAGGGTATCTAATTTGGCATTGTCTGATTTTAAAGACTTTTGGGCAATCTGTAACTCATCTTCAACCCGACCAAGCTCCTCTTCTAGCTGTGCCAAACGCTGTAAATACAGCTGTCTTTGGCTCAAAAATTCGCCCTGATGCTCGCCAAATTTACTCATGTGCACCATGCCAAATACCCCAACCAGCCAGCCTGTGCTGGTCAAAACAAGCACACCAGCCAAATCCAGTTGCCCTGCCATCGTCTCAAATTCTGTCAGCTCGCCATCGAATAAATAACATTGAGCAAACAAAGTCAGCTTAGGTGCATCAATCAACTGACTTAAAGCAATCAGCCTATCATCATGCAGTCGTGGCGTGGCATTACCTGTATGCAAAACTGCATTGATTTGCTTAGGCGATGTCCAAATGCCCTCCGTCATCATCTGGGCGGAAATTTTGGCATCAAGCCAAAACCCCAAAAAAGTGTCCAGCACCGATGCATACTGCTCGCCTTGCTTGCTTAGGCGAATTTCATCTTTTAATGATGGCAAAGACTGCATACCAGCTTGGTCTTCTTGATGTGTTTCAGCTTTTTGATGATGCACCAGTTTGTGCAAAATTTCATACTCGCCCATCAAAGTAGCATGGCGTTTTTCTTGCTCCAAGACACCCTTTTGGGCGGTCTGCACTTGCTGATTCATCGCCTCAAATTCGCCTTTGAGCGTCTGCTCATCAAAAGCATCAAGCCTGAGCGTCAAAGTATCAATCTCATCTTGGCAACGCACAATCTGTTCATCAAGCGTCTCATCAATCTGCATACTGGCAATCGATTGCTGTAAATCATCAAATTTCTTTTGCCATCTTTGCTGATTGGTTTTAACTCGCTCAATCTGAGCAAGGGTGAGTTTTTGGGTATTTTCAAGCGTGTTCTTTTCATTAGTCAAGGCATTTAACTCATCACGCTGTTTTTGCCAATCAACCTGCACACTCGCCGCTGATTGCTGGATTTGTGTCAATCGCTGACTGGCAAGCTCCAACTGCGGATTAATGTTAGCCAATTTGGCTTCAAGTGCCACCAGCTCATTTTGAGCCTGTTCAATGCTTTGGCTGGCTTCTTGATGCTGAGCGGTCAATCGATTGATTTTTTCATCATTTTGGCTAATCTGACTATTAAGGGTATAAAAATTATGCTGAGCAGTCTGCTCCGCCATTTGGGCATTGTGGTATTTATCCTTAGCCTCATCTTTAAGCCATTGACCCTCAGCGACTTTGGCAGATAATTCGTCCAGCTCCTTACGCACTTTATTGGCATTGGCTTCAAGCTCAGCAAGCTCTTGCCCCAACTTGCTTTGTTCTGCTTTTTTGGTCTCATGATACTGCCATGCTTCAAACAGGCGGCGAATCAAATCATCATGATGAAGCTTTGCCAACTCCTCATTGAGTGCCTCATATTCTTTGGCGGATTGAGCTTGACGAATGAGCGTTTTGTGCTGTTTTTTTAATTCGCCCTGCAAATCAGACAGTCTTTGTAAATTATCCTGAGTTTCAGCCAGTTGTTTTTCGGTCTCGGCTCGGCGTGCTTGATAGCGAGATACACCAGCCCCCTCCTCGATGAATTCTCTAAGCTGCATCGGATTGGATTCAACAATCCGTCCAATCATGCCTTGCTCAATGACGGCATAACTTCTTGCCCCTAAGCCCGTTCCCAAAAAGACATCAACCACATCACGGCGACGCACTCGCTGTCCATTGATGAAATAATCCGACTTACCATCTTTGGTAACCTGACGACGCAGGCTAAGCTCCTGATACAGATTAAGCTCATGGCGAATGCCGTGTGTCTCATCTTGGGTATGCTCAAACACCAGCTCCACGCTTGCCAAACTTTTGGCGGCTCGACCCTCCACGCCTGCAAAAATCACATCACTCATCGCCCCACCACGAAGCTGCTTGGCAGAAGTCTCCCCAAGCACCCAGCGAATGGCATCAATGACATTTGATTTACCACAACCATTTGGCCCAACAATGGCAGTAATGTCATGCTTAAAAGTAAAAGTGGTCGGATTAGCAAATGATTTAAAACCAGCAAGTTTTAGGGATTTTAGACGCATAATATTATACTTAATTCATATCAAAACTATACAGCAAAACCGTTCGCCCTGAGCTTGTCGAAGGGTGAAGGATTTCCGTTATGGTTCGACAAGCTCACCACGAACGGAAAACCTTTGTCTGGTTTTGAATAGAATTGACTATAACTACAAACAATCTTGGCAAATAAACCTGCTATTGTAGCAGAATTTACCCGCTTTGGCACAAAAGCTCCGCCACTTCCCACAAAAAACACCACCCATCAAGGGCGGTGTTTTGTCATCTTCTGTGTTTACTGTTTGTGTGTTTGTCAAACAGTAAATACTAACAAGATTATGGATTTAGGATACCAGAGCCATCCACATCAACGGTCACACGACGGTTTGGTTGCAAGCAGTCGATAAGTTGGTTGCGTGGTAGTTTGGTGTCACATTGTTTAACTGGGTCAGTTTCGCCAGCACCAACAGAACGAATGATGTTTGCTGGTACGCCACGCTCTATTAGGTAGTTAGTCACAGTGCGAGCACGGTTTTGAGATAGGCGTTGGTTGTAAGCGTCAGTACCTAGGAAGTCGGTATGACCTGTAACGATGACAGCGTTTAGCTGGTCGAAAGTGCGTAGACGAGCAGCAAGCTCATCTAGGTCTTGACGACCTTGTGGTAGCATGTCGCCCACAGTGTGCTTGTCAAATCTAAATAGTGCATCAGCATTTAGCGTGTAGCGTTGTAGTTGTGGTGCAGCAGGAGCAACTGGTGCTGGTGCTGGTACAGCTACTTCTTTGATGATGACTTGTGGTGCAGCTTCTTGTACTGGTGGTGGGCAAACTGCATCAACTGGATCTACTGGGTTCCAGAAGAATGAACGAGTGAACTTGTCTTTGTCAAATAGGACTTTAAATTGGCAAGTAGTTACGCCATCAGTACCAACACCTGGGGTGTGGAAGTGGAATAGATAGTTCCACTCACGAGGACGCCATACTTCATCATAGTGTGGACGACCTAGTAGATGATATAGTTGGTCTTTGGTCATGCCAGCTTTGACTTCTTTTAGGCTAGCAAGATTTGGGAAAGTACCACGATTTTTGTCAAAAGTCACAGAATCCCAACGAGGCCATACTGGGTTTTCAGTAGTACCTTCTTTGGTGACTTTGGTAGGAGTAGTGGCACAAGCAGTAACCGCAGCAGCTAGGGCTGATACAGTTAGGGCTTTAAACAGAATGTTTTTCATAATAAGTCCTTAAAAATAAATGGGAAACCGCCCCACCGCAGGGGTGGGGAGGTTTGGAAGACTAACGACAGATTACCACTGCCAGCCCATACCTGAGCCGATGCTGTAATCGCCTTGAGTGTTTGCACTACCAGAGATTTTGAAGATTAAGCGTTCGTTGTCGCTTGCACTTGAGAAACCTACTGCTACAGCACTTTCACCCTTGAAGTGACCTAGACCAACACCTAGCAAGTTCGCACCTGGGCGAGTTACTTGTGGAATGTTCACTAGAGCCGCACTGCCTGCGATACCTGCACGATAGTTATCGTCGATGTCGTCTAGACGGTTGTTGATTGGAGCGATTGCATTGTTGATCGCACCTTTCAACTGGCTAACATTCACAGCGTCGGTATCAGCAACACCAGGAGCAACATTCTGGATACGGTTGCCGCCCATATTGACATTGCCGTTTGGCTGAACAGTCAAGTTACCAGCGGTTACAGTACCATTAGCATTCACATTGGTTACATTGATGGTTGGGTTTAGATTATAAACCACATCATTGCTTGCTGCATCTTTGGTGATGGCGATGTTACCGTCAGTATTCTTCATATCAACAGTTTCACCTGGGTTCACGATAGAACCGTTAGCACCTTGTGCAGTCAATGTGAAGCCTGAGCCATTGATTGCCTTAGCCACATCGCCAGCAGTCGCTAGTGCATTTGGAGCAGCAGGAGTATTTACCGAACCATTTGCAGCGTTAGTGATTGGCGAAGTATTTGCATTGGCAACTAGGTTGCCAGCTTTATCTACACCCAACTTGACTGTGTCAGTGTCTGCAGTCTTCACATCAAATGTAACAGTTGTTGCTACACCATTAGACTCAACCTTAGCAGCTGTACCTTTGCCATCAACAAAGTTAATGGTGTCGTATGGCTTCACGAAGTCTTTCGCTGCACCATTGCCTTGTACATTAAAGCCAGTATTTAGGACATCACCCAAAGTAGCTGCTTTGCTGTTATCCACATTTTGTGGTGCAGCTTGTGCAACTGTTGGAGCTTTGCCTGTGCTGGTGGTTTCAGGTAGAGTGCTGTTTAGACCAGTGATGGCGTTGTTAGCGATGGTGATAGGATTATCGCCAGCAGTACCGTCTGCTTTTGGTGCAGCCACTTTGATTTCTGTGAATGACACATTTTCAGCAGTTGCGTAAGTTACTTTACCGTTAGCTTCTTGCTTCACAGTCAAGTTCTTACCAGCAGCCAAATCAACGGTGTCAGCTGGGTTGATTAGCTCATCTTCGCCAGAGATTTTCTCGCCACCGTTTGCAGAAGTTTTCAAAGTGAAGCCAGATGCATTGATTGCGTCAGCCACATTTTGAGCGGTTGCAACTTGGTTGCCTGCATTTACAACATTTGCCTTAGCTGCATCAACTGCTTTTTGAGCTGCTGCTTTTTGCTCAGGAGTTGCATTTGCTGGTAGGTTCACCAATGCTTTTTCTGCGTCTGCCAATGCAGTTTGAGCTGCTTGTACAGGACCGCTTACTGAGCCGTTTTGGTTGCCTGAGATTGTGCCAGCATCAATATCAAATGTTACTGTGCTTACACCATCTTTGCTATCTACAACAGCTTTAGTGCCTTTACCATCAACAAAGTTTACGGTGTCGTATGCAGTTACTGCATCTTTATCTTCGCCGTTGCCTTGCAAGTTCCAGCCAGCATTTAGGACATCGCCTAGTGTTGCAGCATTGTTCAATGCAGGCTTGCCTTCTGCTAGGTCGGCAGGCTTAGCACCAGTTGCTGTTTCTGGCTTGTCGATTGTGATGTCAAGGTTACCGATGACATTCTTCGCAGGCTGACCATTTGCTGCTGGTGTTGTACCGATGGTAATCGGAGCCTTGTAATCAGCTGCTTTTGGATCAGTGCCATTACCACCAATTTGAGCAGAGTTTAGCTTCACATCTGGGTTAACAGAGTATGTGAATACATCACCTTTTTGCTCAATCACCATGTTATCCCCAGCTTGGAAGGTAACGGTGTCAGATGGGTTGATTAGCTCTTTGGTTGGTTCAGCTGCCAATTCACCTGAGCCAGTCTTACCAGAAGTTGCTTTCCAGCCAGATGCGTTGATTGCGTCAGCCACATTTTGAGCAGTTGCAACTTTGTTTGCTGCTTTATCCAATGCTTTTTGAGCATTGTCTACTGCTTGCTGAGCCGCTTCACGCTCTGCATCTGTCGCATCTTCTGGAAGTGCTTCTAGTGCTTTTTGAGCATTTGCAACTGCATCTACCAATGCAGGGCTTACAGGACCAGTAACAGAACCTGATTTGTCACCCTCTGTAACAGGCGTAATATCAGCAGTGTCAACATTAACAGTCACTGTGTTATTGCTTGGCTTGTCACCAGCGGTGTTGATGCTTACTGTTGTGCCTTTGCCATCAGCAAAATTAACAGAATCGTATGGCGTTACCACATCTTTATTCTTGCCATTTTCTTTTAGCTGCCAGCCAGCATTTAGGACATCATTTTGAGTCGCTGGAGTGTTAGGCGTAGTTTCAGGTGCTTTTGGTTGCTCATCTGAATACTCAGGACCAACAGGTGCTTTGATCAAGTCTTGAACAGCAACATCTTCACCGATGTAGCTCTTACCATCTGCACCGTCTTTACCATCAGCGATGGTCGCAGTAGTAGTAGTGCCATCAGAGTTAGTGATGGTGATGGTAGCGGTGTTACCGTCTTTAGCCACAACAGCAGTTGGAGACTTGCCGTCTAGACCATTGTCACCTTTGTCACCTTTGTCACCTTTGTCACCTTTAGCACCGTCAGCTACAGTCGCAGTAGTAGTAGTGCCATCAGAGTTAGTGATGGTGATGGTAGCGGTGTTACCGTCTTTAGCCACAACAGCAGTTGGAGACTTGCCGTCTAGACCATTGTCACCTTTGTCACCTTTGTCACCTTTAGCACCGTCAGCTACAGTCGCAGTAGTAGTAGTGCCATCAGAGTTAGTGATGGTGATGGTAGCGGTGTTACCGTCTTTAGCCACAACAGCAGTTGGAGACTTGCCGTCTAGACCATTGTCACCTTTGTCACCTTTGTCACCTTTAGCACCGTCAGCTACAGTCGCAGTAGTAGTAGTGCCATCAGAGTTAGTGATGGTGATGGTAGCGGTGTTGCCGTCTTTAGCAACAACAGCAGTTGGAGACTTGCCATCTAGACCATTGTCACCTTTATCACCCTTGTCGCCTTTCTCACCTTTTTCACCGTCAACTACAGTAGCAGTAGTAGTGGTGCCATCAGAGTTAGTGATGGTGATGGTAGCGGTGTTGCCGTCTTTAGCAACAACAGCAGTTGGAGACTTGCCATCTAGACCATTGTCACCTTTATCACCTTTCTCACCTTTTTCACCGTCAACTACAGTAGCAGTAGTAGTGGTGCCATCAGAGTTAGTGATGGTGATGGTAGCGGTGTTGCCGTCTTTAGCAACAACAGCAGTTGGAGACTTGCCATCTAGACCATTGTCACCTTTATCACCCTTGTCGCCTTTCTCACCTTTTTCACCGTCAGCAACGGTAGCAGTAGTGGTGGTGCCATCAGAGTTAGTGATGGTGATGGTAGCGGTGTTGCCGTCTTTAGCAACAACAGCAGTTGGAGACTTGCCATCTAGACCATTGTCACCTTTATCACCCTTGTCGCCTTTCTCACCTTTTTCACCGTCAGCAACGGTAGCAGTAGTGGTGGTGCCATCAGAGTTAGTGATGGTGATGGTAGCGGTGTTGCCGTCTTTAGCAACAACAGCAGTTGGAGACTTGCCATCTACGCCATCTTTACCATTTCTGATGGTTGCAGTAGCTGTAGAGCCATCTGGATTAGAGATGGTGATGGTGTAAGAATCTTCACCCTCGTTCTTCACGATAGTGCTTACAGGACCAATTGCTTCGATTTCGCCTTTATCATTTAGTTTAACAGTCTTACCGTCAACTTTTACTGCAAAGCGAACATTGCTCAAATCATTGTCAGTATCGTGTGTAATATCGATACCTTGTGGTACTTGACCATCTTTCTTGAATGAAGTAAAGTTTACAGTGTTGTATGGTGTTACCACATCAACAGCATTACCGTCACGCTGTAAGTTCCAACCAGTATTTAGGACATCAGCGATGGTTGCTGCACGACCCAAGGTGACTTCATCAGTTGGTTTTGGTGTTACAGGTGTTGCACCAGTTGGTACATCAAAGTATTTGTTCAAACCAGTGATGGTGTTGTTAGCGATGGTGATAGGATTATCGCCAGCACTTCCATCTTCTTTTGGTGCGGCCACTTTGATTTCTGTGAATGACACATTTTCAGCAGTTGCGTAAGTAATCTTACCGTCAGCTTCTTGCTTCACAGTTAGGTTCTTACCAGCAATCATCTCAACGGTGTCAGCTGGGTTGATTAGCTCATCACCAGTTGAAGCAGCATCTTTCTCACCACCGTTTGCAGAAGTTTTCAAAGTAAAGCCAGAGTTATTGATTGCGTCAGCCACATTTTGAGCGGTAGCCAAAGCGTTACCAGCGTTGTCGATGTTAGCTTGTGCCGCATCAACAGCGTCTTGTGCTGCTTTCTTCGCTTCTTCGGTTGCATCTTCAGGTAGAGCAGCCAATGCAGCTTGTGCATCTTCTAGAGCTTTTTTCGCTTCTGGGCTAGCTTCTGCTGGGTTTACTTTACCATCAGCCGCGTTTGATAGTACCGCAGTTTGTGGTTGTACCGCAGTCAATTTACCATCGACGATTTTTACTGTGCTGTCGTCAGTTGCCACAGCAACATCAATCACATATTTGTTGTCAGTAGAAGTACCAGCAGTTACTTTAACTGCGTCTTTACCATTGATGACAACATCGTTTGATGGATTTACTTTACCGTCGCCCACTTTGGCTTCGTTTGCACCGTCTTGTGACGTGTTGATGTTCCAGTAAGAAGCATTAACCGCATCAGCAACGCCTTGAACGCTGGCTGGCTTGTTCTCATCGCCTGCTGTTGGAGCAAGTGAACCATTTTCGTCAGCTTTGAATGTACCAGCAACTGGCTGAATCGCTTCAATTTCGCCTCTATTATTGATACGAGTAGTCGTGTCGTCCACTTTCACATCGTATCTCACATCAGCGACTGTGCCATCAGCTTTTACTTCCACAGTTGCAGTTGTGCCTGCACCATCAACGAAGTTTACGGTGTCGTATGGCTTCACGAAGTCTTTGGCTTCGCCATTGTTTTGCAAGTTCCAACCAGCATTTAGGACATCATTTAGAGTCGCTGCTGAGCCTAGCTGAGTTTCAGTCAAAGTAGGTGCTTTGGTTTCAGCTGGGTTGGTGTTGAACGCAGGTAGTGTGCTGTTTAGACCAGTGATGGCGTTTTTGCCGTCAGCAGTTTTGCCCATAAAGATTGGGTTGGTCACAGTCACAGAACCATCTTCATTAACAACAGTGTCACCACCAGTGGTTACATTGTTAAAGGTTGGGTTCATCACAGTAGAATAAGTGATGTTTTGACCGTCTTGCTCGATGGCTAGGTTAGTACCAGCTTTGAAAGTCACGGTTTCGCCAGCTTTCACCAATTCTTTGGTTGCCGCAGCACCTTTACGCTCACCGCCAGCTAGGTCGGTCGTTACTGTGAAGCCAGAATCATTGATGGCTTTTGCCAAAGTAGTGGCGTTCACTAGGTTTGCACCGTCTTCTTCACTTGGAGAAGTGACAGAACCTGCGTTATCTTGACCTTCTGCAACATTGGTTACATCAGCAGTTTTTGGTAGCTTAGCAACGATTTCGCCCTTCTCATTGATTTCGGTAGTTGTACCGTCAGTCTTCACAGAGAAAGTGAACTTGCCTGCGTCTTGAACGATTTTCACGCCTTCATCAGCTTCGAAAGTTACTGTATCGCCAGCGTTGACTAGCTCAACAGAAGTACCTTCGTTAGTACCTTTTGCGGTTGCCGCAGAAGTTGCTTTCCACGCTGCTGCGTTAATCATGTCTGCAACATTTTGAGCAGTGGTCAAGGCAGTTGGAGCGTCGCCAGCTAGGATAGTACCTGCTTCTGGTGCTGCTGGATTGTCGGTTGGAGCTGCTGCCAAGGTAGCAGTCTTCGCTGCAATCTTACCATCTTTAACTTCAACAGTCGTGTCGTCAGTTGCCACAGCAACATCAATCACATATTTGCTGTCAGTAGAAGTGCCAGCAGTTACTTTAACTGCACCTGCACCATTGATGACAACATCATTTGATGGATTTACTTTACCATCGCCAACTTTGGCTTCGTTTTCACCGTCTTGTGAAGTGTTGATGTTCCAGTAAGAAGCATTAACCGCATTGGCAACGCCTTGAACGCTGGCTGGCTTGTTCTCATCGCCTGCTGTTGGAGCAAGTGAACCATTTTCGTCAGCTTTGAATGTACCAGCAGAAACTTCTGGAATGACGGCTTCTAACTGACCTGCATCATTAACTTTGATGGTCTTGTCATCAGTTTTTACTTTGAAGGTGATGTTGGTCTTCTCATCAGTGCTGTCAGCAGCTTCTGCGATTTCGATAGCACCTTTTTCAGCTGCTTTGAAGTTCACTGTGTCGTATGGCTTCACAAAGTCAGCCGCTGTATCTTCTGCTTCCAAGTTCCAGCCAGTTTTTAGGACATCGCCCAAAGATACTGCTTTGGTTAGGTTTTCTGTCGGTGCAGTGTTTGCTGTTGGTGCAGGGTCTGCCAATACAGAAGTGGTCAGATTAACTGTATCAAACTCTGGGTTTTTGGCGATTTGGATTTGGACTTCGCCATTTGATACAACAGTCGCCACATTCTTGGCACTAAAATCACCATCAACACGAGCATCAGTGCTACGAGCACCGCTAAACTTAGAAGTTGCACCAGTGATACGCAATGAAGTACCTAGGATTTGTTCAGTACCATTGCTGCCTGTGTCAGCATTGTTGTTACCAGTAAAGGTGATTGGACGAGCTGCTTGGTTCATCACGGCAAATAGCTGAGAGCCATTCACTGCATCAGTTGATGCTTCTGATACCAGACCTGCTGCCACATTGACGATACGGCGTTCTTCGCCTGCCGAACCAACGGTCACGACGCCAACTGGTGTCTTACCTTGATAGTCATCAATCTGCACACCTGCTGGGTCACCTGACTTAGCATAGGTGAATGTGGTGTCAGTCGCTGCGATGCTATAATCAGTGTCTGATTTTGAGGTGCTTCTGACGAAGTTTGAGTTAAAGGTTGAGCCTTTGTACTCGCCAGTCGCCGCTGTCTTAGCGATGGTTCTGGTACGACGGTTTTTGTCCACCTGAGCCACGCCCTCAGAAGTAGTGTAAGCATTGCCCAATGCACCAGTCGCGGCTTCCGAGTCTTTACCTAGATAGACTGAGTTTGCAACGGTAGTGCCTTCTAGTTTGGTGGTCAAATCGTCTGCACGACCCACACCATTACCTAGAACGAAGGTGTCTAGTGAATCTACGGTGTTGTTGTTACCCACGGCATAAGATTGGTCGCTGGTCACGATGTTCGGGGCACCGAATGCACCAGAGTTGTTACCAGAGACTAGGTTGCCCACGCCCACAGCGATTGAGCTAGCACCAGTTGCCTGAGAGCCACGACCAACAGCGATGGCATCTTCGCCAGTTGCGGTGGTGCGTGTCTCAGCGGCTGCATTAGCCAGACCGCCGATGGCGATAGAGTTTTTGCCAGAGGCGATAGAGTTTAGACCTGCTGAGATGGCAGACTCACCGCTTGCCACTGCCTGAGTACCCAATGCGGTCGCATAGTTGCCAGAAGCGGTAGAAGCAGCACCGATGACGGTAGATTGAGCACCTGAACCGTTCGATAGCGTACCAACAGTAGTTGCATAAGTACCTGGAGAGACGGCTGCATTACCCATGGCAATGGTGCTTAGGCCACTAGCATTAGACTCACGACCAATGGCGATGGCGTCAGAACTTCGAGCGTTTGCTTTGTAAGAGATGGCAACACTACCAAATTGAGTAGCGTGAGACTCACGACCAACAACCACAGAGGCAACACCAGAAGAATTAGACAATAGACCCATGGCGATAGACGAGTCATTTGATGCCACAGCGTTTGGACCATAGGCGGCAGCACTACTATTGGTTGCTTTAGCTTGCAGACCTACGGCAGTTGCACCTTGACCGATGGCGTGAGCACTGTTACCAATGGCGGTCGTGCCTTGACCTTTGGCTTCTGCATACCCTGTACCGATGGCAAGCGAGGCATCATGTGTGGTGAATGAGCCGATACCGATGGCGATAGAGTTTCTACCTGTGGCGTTTGCATTTGGACCGATGGCGATGGCAGTGAAGCTCTTTTGACCAGCGTTGGCAGTTGCATTCTGACCGATGGCGATGTGGTTAGTACCTTCAACCTCAGTATGTGCATCTAGACCAATGGCGATAGAGGTTGCACCTTTGGCGTTCGCATTCGTACCCACAGCGATGGCTGAGTGAGCGTCTGCCGCAGTAGTCACATTATAGCCTAGGGCGATAGACTGTGCAGCTGGTGCAGTCGCATTGACACCACCTGTGATGGCGTACAGACCAGTTGCACCAGCAGCCTTATGGACAGGGCCTAGGTTGGTCGTGGTATCACCACCAGCATTACTGCCGTTATATGCGTGGAAATAATGGGCAAGACCATCAACCTGAGGAAGTTCAGCAGTTACAGTTGGCAACTCTGAACCATCGGGAGCATCTGGACTGGTACCACCTTCTGGAATCAGACCTTGTGCTTGCACAACAGTCGATGCAGAAGCAATCGCAATCGCTACCGCAGACAGTTTCAATGACTTGGTTTTGCCTTTTGCTTTGGCAAATTCTGCAACCGCAGTCCAAGTTTGGGTGGCGTGGTTAAACACCACTCTATACGCTTTGTTCATATTTTCTCTACTCTTATGATAGTGAGATGGCTGGCACACCATGCACCAGCTCGGTTTTTTATTGTCGATGACGCTCGTCCTGAAAATCAGGCGTAACATTTGAGCAGTCATACCGTATTATTATAACACCTTTTTTACCAGTAAATCACGGTAAAACTAAGAGATTTTTTGGTGATTTTTGTTATGTTTTGTTAAAGAGCTGATAGCTATCCATCGCTCCTGATGATGCCGCACGCCACCGACAAACAAAATGATGAGAAGTGAATACCAGTCTAGCAAAATTTGATTTTATTATAGCCAATTATTGACAAATCTGATTAGAAAAATCTTACAAAATTAGGGAGTTATGATGAAAATAATTCATCTTTTATGAAATTATATTGAATATTTTGTATGAAAAATAATCAATTTACACCGCTAAATCAAGACACAACCTGTCATTTTCTCATGTCAATGCCATCAAAATCACCAATAATGTCACTAGCATCATCAGGTACAAAAGGAGAATTTAAGATAAATGGATTGATTATTCTTATTTATAACAAAAAATCGATTGATATAGTGATTTAACTTCAACAATCACCAAAACCGTTCGCCCCAAGTTTGCCTTCGGGTGGGTTTTTCGTTATGGGCAGGCAAGCTCACCACGAACGGAAAACTTAATATCATGTGTTTTGAGCTTAATTTACTATATTGAATATTTTGTATGAAAAATAATCAATTTACACCGCTAAATCAAGACACAACCTGTCATTTTCTCGTGTCAATGCCATCAAAATCACCAAAGCCGTTCGCCCTGAGCTTGTCGAAGAGTGAAGGTTTTCCGTTATGGTTCGACAAGCTCACCACGAACAAAAAAACTTAATATCATGTGTTTTGAGCTTAATTTACTATAAAATGATAAAATTGGTGCAGATTGGCAACCATACACGCCACAAAAATAAAGCACGGTTAAGACCTGCCAAATGGCGATGATAAAGGCTTCTCGCTTGAACCTGATAAGCAAAAGCAAGCCTAAGCGTATCATTGGTACAGAGATTTGCCCAGATTGTCACATCACAATCAATCATTTAAAAAAAATTAGCTGATAATCATCTCAATGACAAAATTGTCTCCAATCCAAATATACTAAATTCACTTTAAAACCCTACAAATCTATGCTAAAATATCGCTATTATGGCATATTCAATAGAACTTAAACAAAAGGCCTTAGCCTACTTAGAGCAGTGTGGTAATATTAGCACAGTTTGTACTGCTTACAACATTTCAAGAAGCACCTTGTATGCTTGGATTAAAAAACAAGAACAAGGTGATTTGTCCTGTCAAAGTGGTGGCAATCGTGGTGTTAAAGTGGACAGAAATAAGCTTAAAACTTATGTAGAGCAAAACCCTGATGCTTACTTGTATGAAATTGCTGAAGTTTTTAATTGTGGTACAAGTACCATCTTTTATGCTTTACGCTCTCTTGGTATTACCCATAAAAAAAGACCACAAGTTACAAAGAACAAGACCCAAACAAAATCAAAGACTATCAAGACAGGCTAAAACAGTTACAAAGCATACAAGACTACGAGCTTGTTTATGTAGATGAAACTGGTATTGACACTTACCTACACCGCACCCACGCCAGAAGTTTAAAGGGTCAAAAAGTCTATGATAAGGTGAGTGGTAAATATTATCAACGCATATCATTGGTTGCTGGACAAATTGGTAACAAAGCCAAAAACTTGATTGCTCCACTTATCTATCAAAACACAATGGTAAGCAACTTATTTGAAACTTGGTTTGAACAAATGCTTCTACCTAGCCTTGACAACCACGCCAAGCAAACAGGTAGACCTTGTATCATCATCTTAGATAATGCAAGATTTCATAGAATGAAGCAGTTACAGGTACTTGCTAATAACACAACATGCAAACATGTTATCTTGCCACTCCCACCTTATTCACCTAACCTAAACCCCATAGAACACACTTGGGCAACTATTAAGAGATGGCTTAGAAGTCATCTGTCAAAGTTTGAGAGTATTGAAGGTGGGCTGATGTCTTATTTTGAGTTGAATTGAGTATACATTCTTGAAAAATACAATGATATCAACATCTAGGTTTTGTAATGGCACATCGCAACACCGCTGCAAGCCAAACAGGGCATTAAGGGACGCTTATCGTATTTTGGTTTGATTTAAGTCTTGGCTCAAAACCAAACAAAATCCCGCTCATTCATGCGTAATTGCCACCTCATCACGCAAAGCAGTACAAACAAACAAAAAGGGTCTATATCAAAAGACCCTCTCAAATCAAAAGCAATAATCCATCAACAAGCTCATCAATAGCCATCTCAGCACTCAACACCAAAAAGCATCATGACCATCTTCCTAGCCAACAAGTATGCAAGCATGGCAATGACAGCAAATATGTGCAGGATAGAGAAATTGTTAAACTTACCAAACCAAAACCCCCTCCATCATCCGACAGAGGGGGTTTTATTAATAAGGTGCTGACGATGACCTACTCTCACATGGGCGAACCACACTACCATCGGCGCTAAGACGTTTCACTTCTGAGTTCGGGAAGGGATCAGGTGGTTCCATCTTGCTATTGTCGTCAGCGTAAAAGGATTAACAACGCTGCTTATGAGTCTGTTATTTTATTTTTCAATTTAAAGCATTGACTAAATCAAGATTAAGGTAATCATTACACTTTATCATACAACACTGTCAGTGATTTAAACCACTTGGGTGTTGTATGGTCAAGCCAAACGAGCAATTAGTATTGGTTAGCTACACATGTCACCATGCTTCCACACCCAACCTATCAACGTCGTAGTCTACAACGGCTCTTTAGGGAAATCTAATCTTGAGGTGGGCTTCCCGCTTAGATGCTTTCAGCGGTTATCCCATCCGAACATAGCTACCCGGCAATGCGACTGGCGTCACAACCGGAACACCAGAGGTTCGTCCACTCTGGTCCTCTCGTACTAGGAGCAGATCCTCTCAAATTTCCAACGCCCACGGTAGATAGGGACCGAACTGTCTCACGACGTTCTAAACCCAGCTCGCGTACCTCTTTAAATGGCGAACAGCCATACCCTTGGGACCTGCTTCAGCCCCAGGATGAGATGAGCCGACATCGAGGTGCCAAACACCGCCGTCGATATGAACTCTTGGGCGGTATCAGCCTGTTATCCCCAGAGTACCTTTTATCCGTTGAGCGATGGCCCTTCCATACAGAACCACCGGATCACTAAGACCTACTTTCGTACCTGCTCGACTTGTGGGTCTCGCAGTTAAGCGCGCTTTTGCCTTTATACTCTTTGGACGATTTCCGACCGTCCTGAGCGCACCTTCGTACTCCTCCGTTACTCTTTAGGAGGAGACCGCCCCAGTCAAACTACCCACCATACATTGTCCTTGATACTGTTATATCTAAGTTAGAACCCCAACATAACCAGGGTGGTATTTCAAGGATGGCTCCATAGGAACTGGCGTCCCTACTTCAAAGCCTCCCACCTATCCTACACAAGTTAGGTCAAAGTTCAATGTAAAGCTGTAGTAAAGGTTCACGGGGTCTTTCCGTCTAGCCGCGGGTACACAGCATCTTCACTGCGATTTCGATTTCACTGAGTCTCTGCTGGAGACAGCGCTGCCATCATTATGCCATTCGTGCAGGTCGGAACTTACCCGACAAGGAATTTCGCTACCTTAGGACCGTTATAGTTACGGCCGCCGTTTACTGGGGCTTCGATCAAGAGCTTCGCTTACGCTAACCCCATCAATTAACCTTCCAGCACCGGGCAGGCATCACACCCTATACGTCCACTTTCGTGTTTGCAGAGTGCTGTGTTTTTAATAAACAGTTGCAGCAGCCTGGTATCTGCGACTGCCAACAGCTCAAAGAGCAAGTCTTATCACCATCGGCAGCGTACCTTCTCCCGAAGTTACGGTACCATTTTGCCTAGTTCCTTCAGCAGAGTTCTCTCAAGCGCCTTGGTATTCTCTACCTGACCACCTGTGTCGGTTTCGGGTACGATTTCTTTATGACTATCGCTTAGAAGCTTTTCCTGGAAGCATGGTATTTGCCACTTCGCTAGTAAACCTAGCTTGCTATCAGATCTCAGTAATAGCCTAGCGGATTTGCCTACTAAGCCTACCTACATCCTTCCACCTGGACAACCAACGCCAGGCTGACATAACCTTCTCCGTCCCTCCATCGCATCATAAACAAGTATCGGAATATTAACCGATTTCCCATCGACTACGCCTTTCGGCCTCGCCTTAGGGGTCGACTCACCCAGCCCCGATTAACGTTGGACTGGAACCCTTGGTCTTCCGGCGAACGGGCTTTTCACCCGTTTTGTCGTTACTCACGTCAGCATTCGCTCTTGTGATACCTCCAGCACACCTTACGATGCACCTTCACAGGCTTACACAACGCTCCCCTACCACTTAATTGAAACAATTAAATCCGCAGCTTCGGCTCCTAGTTTGAGCCCCGTTACATCTTCCGCGCAGGCCGACTCGACTAGTGAGCTATTACGCTTTCTTTAAAGGGTGGCTGCTTCTAAGCCAACCTCCTAGCTGTCTGTGCCTTCCCACATCGTTTCCCACTTAACTAGGAATTTGGGGCCTTAGCTGGCGGTCTGGGTTGTTTCCCTCTTGACGACGGACGTTAGCACCCGCCGTCTGTCTCCCGGATAGTACTCTTGGGTATTCGGAGTTTGCATCGGTTTGGTAAGTCGGGATGACCCCCTAGCCGAAACAGTGCTCTACCCCCCAAGGTATTCGTCCGAGGCGCTACCTAAATAGCTTTCGGGGAGAACCAGCTATCACCGAGTTTGATTAGCCTTTCACCCCTATCCACAAGTCATCCCCTACCTTTTCAACGGGAGTGGGTTCGGTCCTCCGGTGCCTGTTACGGCACTTTCAACCTGCTCATGGATAGATCACTCGGTTTCGGGTCTATACCCTGCAACTATGTCGCCCTATTAAGACTCGGTTTCCCTACGCCTCCCCTACACGGTTAAGCTTGCTACAGAATATAAGTCGCTGACCCATTATACAAAAGGTACGCCGTCACGGAACAAGTCCGCTCCGACTGCTTGTATGCACACGGTTTCAGGTTCTATTTCACTCCCCTAACAGGGGTTCTTTTCGCCTTTCCCTCACGGTACTGGTTCACTATCGGTCAGTCAGGAGTATTTAGCCTTGGAGGATGGTCCCCCCATCTTCAGACAGGATTTCTCGTGTCCCGCCCTACTTAATATGTCGCATTTGCAGTTTCGCATACAGGACTATCACCTACTATGGTTGGCTTTCCCACGCCATTTTGCTACTACAAGTTTGATCGGCTCCTCCCCGTTCGCTCGCCGCTACTTGGGGAATCTCTATTGATGTCTTTTCCTCGGGGTACTGAGATGTTTCACTTCTCCCGGTTTGCCTCTTATCCAAAGGATAAGATAACCAACTTAGGTTGGTTGGGTTTCCCCATTCAGAAATCGCCGGGTCACAGGATATTGCCACCTCACCGACGCTTATCGCAGGCTATCACGTCTTTCATCGCCTCTGACTGCCAAGGCATCCACCATGTGCACTTCATTACTTGACCATACAACCCCAAGTAGTCTTGGTGTTATAAGGGTAATGTGTAACGATTTACCTATGTTTACGCTTGATTCAGTTCTCTTTACTTTAAGTAAGTACATTTTGGGGTGTACTTACTATGGTAATTTATTTGTTGGAATTAAATAAATTACCCAGACTCATAATCATGTTGTTAAATAATGTTCATAAACTTCGTCAGCTTATAAGATGTTTTTATGCTTTATATTAAAGCATAAAGAAGAAATCTTATCAAGATTGCTTTTTTATGTTTTAATATGGTGGAGTTAAGGAGAGTCGAACTCCTGACCTCCTGCGTGCAAGGCAGGCGCTCTACCAACTGAGCTATAACCCCATTTAAATGGTGGGTCTAATAAGACTTGAACTTATGACCCCCGCGTTATCAACACGGTGCTCTAACCAACTGAGCTATAGACCCGTTTTAAACATCTTACTAAAGAACAACTTGTTGTGGATTCTTACCAATCAGATAATCTCGTTAAGGAGGTGATCCAGCCGCAGGTTCCCCTACGGCTACCTTGTT